>CAZMXI010000211.1:0-7473 GCA_964570205.1 uncultured Tepidisphaeraceae bacterium | reverse complement strand
GAGGGGTTACCATGACTTTGGGGTGGCCTTGCAGGACCCGAGCGCAGCGCGAGTGACAAATCTGAAGTTCGCGTGGAGACGGGGTGGGATCGTGGGCATGTGAAAGGTCACTTGGGCCTGATGATCTGACAGACGACCGACCGATCGCGTACCTCTACCAAGACAAGGCGTTGCACCACTCTACCCATTTCCCACTCGTTTCGCTGATGAAACCGAATTACCCCCTTCTTGGGGTTCAAGTTGTTTCTGTAGAGAAACGTATCTGCGGTTCCGTCAGGCGCGGTCGTGCGATTATCCTCTTCTGCAGCCCAATTGGGTGCGTCGTATCCGGCAAGCGTGAGCGCCTCCCGAGCCTTCTCTAGCGCCAACGATTCGCTTAGGAAAGCTGGCGAGTCAGGCAGAGGGAACTGGTACTCATCACTCGTGCGGTGCGATACAATAAGCCACTGACCGATGGACACGATTGCAGCCAATGCCACTATCGGGAGGACTACTGCGCAAAGAATCCACCACAAAAGACGCCGTTTCGGTCTGCTTGGTGGTGCCGACGGCATGCTACTTCGCTTTCGCTGCCCACTCTGCTTCCGTCAAGGTGCCCGGCCACATGCGCGCCAATCCGGCGTGCATTAGGGCTTCACTCGCCCAGTGGCGGCAATCGTAGAGGGCTGTTGTATAGTCATGGTCCATTGCGTGGTTCTTGATGCGCTCGACGATCTCGTCGTCGGTTGCATAGTACCCGCGATCGCTGGCGCGATAGGTCAACTGAATCTTGTAGGCCTCGCCCGGCTGATAGATCTCGGGTTGAGCGGACTTTTCGCCCTGCTTGGCCTTCGTGTTGGTGATTCCGTAGCCAATGACCTGTCCCTTACGCCACGGGGGCGGAACCGTCGCCACGAAAACGTGCGCCGCTAGTGCGTTCCCGACCTTGGCTCCACAATCATCCGCCCGAATGGGTCTCTCAACATAGGCGAAGATGGTCGGCGTCTGCCGCAGTTGCTCTTTCACCTTGTTGACTTCCTTCCACAGCCACGCTCCGTTTGGCCCTTCCTTCCCACCGTTCACGTTCCAGTCGTAATCCTTCCGTGCCTGCAGGTCACGCAGGCGTAGCACCAAGTCGTTGGAGGCGCTGCTGCGGGCCGGCTGCGTCGTTGGCCCAGCAGGCTGGGTGGTAGCCGATTCCATACCCATCGGGTCCACATACTTCAGCGGATTGCTCTTCACGTACTCGTAGGGGTTCATGCTGTCCTTGTATTCCATCGGATCGCGCTCCAAGAACCGCCCGAGCGTTGGATGAAATGACATGCGCTTGCTCCTTTCCTTGTTTGGTCAGCGCAGCGAGACCGCCGGCTGGATTGTCTGGCCACGCCGTTTGTAGTCTTCCTTCAACTCCATCTGGAATTTCGGGTGCCGCTCCGTCGCCCGCAGACGCTGGTAGAGGTCGGCGTCGCAGGGGTCGAATGTGTACAGGTCGAGCATGGCGTTGCGGGCCTTGAGCATCTCGCCGTTGCGCTCGAATTGACTGATCATCCGCCGCAGCAGGTCCGCTTCCTCGTGCTCCTCGCACATCAGCTTGAATCGCCGGGGCTGGCCAAGGTTCTTGGGCGGCATCAATGACCCGGTGCGCCGGGGCACCTTGTGCTTGCGGAGGAACCGATGGAGATCTCGCTGCTCGTTGTGTCCGTAGACGTTCTGCCGGCAGGCATCCTCGTAGGCATGTCGCGCCTCGTCCAGTTCGCCCAGATGTTCCTTGTAGTGAGCCGTTATCGTCAGGTGCAGACACCGCTCCTGCACGCGCAGCAGGTCGCCCACGTTGAAGAAGCAGGGCTGATCGGGCGCGGGAATCTTCTGCTCGGGATGGATGCGCTTCAGACGGGTCTTCATGGCCAGGTCCAGGCCGTAGTAGGCGGTCTTCGGGAAGTTGGGATCATCCGGCGCGAACTGCAGTGCTCGTGCCGACCACAGCATCGTCTCCTCATAGCGTGCCGCATCCAGCAGGCATGCCACGCGGTTCTTAAGGAAGACGGCGAACTCCTCGGCCGGATGCAGCGTGCGGCAGAAATAGCCGCTCTGGCGTTCGGCGGGCGCGAGCCCGCCGCGAAGCTCATCCCGGTAGTGCTCATCGGCCGGGCTGGTCATCCCGGCCGGGTTGCTGGCCTCGATGTTGAAGCAGCAGCCGTTCTCCCAGCGGCAGTAAACGTGGTTGCGCGTCACCGCCAGACCGACCGGATAGCCCAGCCGGCGGGCCACGGCGGCGACCAGGACGGGGATCGAGGCGCAGGTGCCCCAGCGGCGGTTGCGATCATCATCCAGCAGGCCGTGGATGAAGACCTCCTTGGAGTCGGTGAACGGAGCGTCGATCCCGGCTTCCAGATCGGCGCGGGCCTTGGGATGGTAGGCGGCACCGTAGTCCAGCTTGATGAGGGTGACCATCATGGCCATCCGCCACATGGGCTCGGAATGGCCGTAGGTGGGATCGGAGGCGAAGTGGTGTCGGTTCCGCTCGATGCCGGCCTTCACGAAGGCGGTGAGGCTGTCCAGGCGAGAAAGGCAGCGTGGCATGTCCAGGTTCTCGCTACCGGGCAGCGCCGGGGCGCACAGCAGGTTCAACAGGCCCATGTCCTGACGACCGAACTCCGACGGCGCGGTCTCCAATAGATCGTTCAGGACGCGCTGGCAATTGTCTGCGGAAGCGAGGGCCGACGGGTCGGATGGGATGGCCAAAGGAACATCGCTGCCGCGATGATGAAGACCGGAATCGTTGCCTGAAGACCGCATGGCTGCTTCCCTTGGTCAGAGCCGTGGGATTCGCCCAACGCCGCGATTCCGACGACCCGCTGTCGCAGCCCCCGACCTGCATGCGCGTCCAACGGAGGCGACCAAGTAGCCCGGGACTGTGGCAAGCGTGGCAGGACTGTATCCGATTGTGAGCCAATGCACAAGAGCCGGGATCGGCCGCCAGCTATGTGAAAATCCTTCGCCTTGCTTTACGAATCGCCCCCCTCGCCGGAAACAAGTAGATAGGCGGGCACGGTGCCCGCAGGTCATTTTACCCAAGGAGACGATTATGGTGCCCACCGGGCTGACGTTCGACGAGTACATCCAGCTCAAGGTCAAGCCCCGCGCTGGCGCGGACCCGGCCTTCCACGAGGCGGCGGACATGGAGATCGAGCAGATGTTCCCCATGACCCTGACACAGGCATCCAGCCACCTGCGCTCGCGGGGTTACGATTGCCGGCCGGCGATGCTGGAGGTGCTCGTGCGCGATAAGGTGGTGACGCCCGCCAACGCGAACGCCTGGTCCCAGGCAGACGTGGACGCCGCCGCCGTGCATTTTGAGCAGTGCGAAATCTTCACGCCGTATGCCGACCTGTGCGAGACGCTGGGCTGCCGCTATGCCGACTTCGTGCGGCCCCTGCGCGAGGCCGCCGAGCGCGAGTCGGCCAGGTACGGGCGGCAGGTGCCCGAGGATGATCAGTACTTCGTGATGCACCGGCAACCGCCCCGTGGCGACGCCCCGGCGATCCTCACCTTCACGCTGGCTGATGACATTCGGGAGCGGCTTGAGCGCGGCGAGGAGGTGTAGATGGACCCCTTGTCGCAGGAACTGGAACTCACCGAAGACTTGCTAGAGTACGCCAGGGCAGTGGCGCTACAAGAAGCGCCCAAGTACTGCGGCCGGCGGGTCAGCTACGAGGACGTGGTGCAGGAGGCGATCCTCCACCTGATCAGCAAGCCGCCCAAGTTCGACCCGTCGCGGGGGGCGAGCCCCAAGACGCTGATCTACACCATCATCCACCGGGCGGTGATGAAGGCCGCCGAGCGCGAGGCCCGGCAGGTTCGCCGCTTCCGACCCTTCCCTCAAGGCGACGAGGAGGATGATGAGCCGCAGATCAGCGAGAACCGCGCGACGGAATTGACCCGCAGCCGCTGGAGCATGGATGACATCCTCCGCTTCATCGACAGCGAGGACAGCCGGGCCTTGTGCCGATTGGTGATCGAGTGCGGCGGGAACCTCAGCGAGGCGGCCCGGCGGATGAAGGTCTCCGAGGGCACGATCCGCTACCGCCTCAAGACGCTGGCTCCCAAGCTGCTGGCGGCGGGATTCGACCCCTTTGCCACGGGAGGTGAGACATGAGCAGTATCGCAACCGACAACCTGCTGCTGGCCGCCCCGGAGGTCGCCATCGAGGCCGGCGGGGAACCGAAGAAGCCGCGCATCAGCATCGTCGCCTACACCGGCGGGCTGATGAACGTGCCGGGCTGGGGGCCGGTCGCCATCGACCTGGGCGGGCTGGATGCCGCAGGCCAGGTGCCGCTGCTGGCGGATCACGACGCCCGCGTGGGCGGCGTGGTGGGCCACGGCGAGGCCAGTGTCGTCAATGGCCGCCTGATCGTCGCCGGCGTCATGAGCGGCGCGGGCGAAGCGGCGCGGCAGATCGTGGAGATGACCACCGGCGGATTCTCGTTCCAGGCCTCGGTGGGCGTCGAGCCGGTGGAGCACGAGCGGATCGCGGCGAACACGAAGGTCGAAGTCAACGGCCGGTCGCTTTCATCTCCACGCGGGTTCGCGCTGGTGAAGCAGGGACGACTTCGGGAAGTGAGCATCACGCCGCTGGGGGCGGACCCCGGGACGCGGGTCTCCATCGCGGCATCACAACGCATTGCGGAAAGGGCAACCATGAACACGGACGTTTTGAGCATCGACGAGCAGGCGATCCGCGCCGACGAGCGGGATCGTATCCACCGGATCGAAACCACCTGCGCCGGGCCGGCCGGCGGATGGGGAAGCAACGAGCAGCGCGTGGATGCGCTCAAGGCGTCGGCACTGGCCGGCGAGATCAGCGAGAAGGACCTGACGGCACAGATGCTCACCATCCTGCGCGAGTCGCGGCCGAAGCTGAACACCAGCCTGCGGCCCGCGCCGATGGTCAGTCACGCCACTGCCATTGAGGCGGCTTTGCTCTCGCGGATGGGCCTCTCGGCCCTGGGCGAGAAGACCCTGGGCCCCCTGGCGATGGAGCATGGGGCGCAGCTGCGGGCCAACCATGTCCTGGACCTGTGCCGGGCGGCGCTGTCCTTCGAGGGGATCGAGGCCCCGCGTGGACGCGAGGAGATGGTAAAGGCTTCGTTGTCCACCTACTCGTTGCCGACGGCCTTGGGAAACCTGGCCAACAAGGTGCTGCTCGACAGCTACGAGGAGACGCCGGCGACCTGGCGGGCCTTCTGCGGCGTGCGCTCGGTCAGCGACTTCAAGAAGGCCACGGCCATCCGCCCCAGCTTCACCACGCCCCTGGAGCCGATCGCGCCCGGCGGCGAGATCAAGCACGGTACGGTGGGTGAATGGCTGGCCGAGTACCAGGTGGACACCTTCGGCAAGATGCTGTCCATCGACCGCCGCGACATCGTCAACGATGACCTGTCCATCTTCGACGAGACCGCCCGCGCCCTGGGGCGCTCGGCCATGCGGAAGATCAGCGACTTGGTGTACGAGGTGCTGCTGGCCAATGCCGGAAGCTTCTTCTCGGCCGCCAACGGCAATTACATCGAGGGGGCCGACAGCGCCTTGAACTTCGACGGGCTGGCCAGGGCCATTGAGGCGATGCTGCTGCAGCGCGACGATGAGGGCAACGACCTGGACCTGCGCCCCAGCACGCTCCTGGTGCCGCCGCAGCTTCAGACCACGGCCAAGGCGCTGTTGGAGAGCGAGTTCGTCCAGCAGATCGCCGAGCGCACGCCCACGGGCAACAGCCTGCGCAAGGCGGTGGGCATGGAGGTTGAGCCGAGACTCAGCAACACCGAGAAGTTCGGCAACAAGGCCAGCAACAAACACTGGTATCTGTTCACCAGCCCCTCGGCGGTGCCGATGGTGGTCGCGTTCCTGGAGGGCAAGCAGACGCCCACCGTCGAATACTTCGGCCTGGACCACCAGGCCAACCGTCTGGCGGTGACCTGGCGGGTGTACCACGACTTCGGCACCGCCCTGATCGATCCCCGCGCCGCGGTGCGCTCCAAGGGCCAAGCCTGACGCGAGGGGGTGCGGGCGGCGGGGTGTCCCATCTCACCTGCCCCGCCGCCCGCTTTCGAGCCAGCGAATCAGCGAACCAGCCACCGATCCACCCAACCCCATCGTGACGTTCAGGGGCCGCGCCTGCGGTCCGCGCTTTGGCAGACAGGAGCAGCGTATGCAATCCGTGGTGGACAGGTCGACGCATCGGGTGGGCAGGTTCGAGTTCCGCATAATGGCTGAGGGGGGCGAGCCCACGCCCGCCGAGATCGAGCAGCGGCGGGCGAGGCGGGTGGAGGCCATCGCCAAGTGGCTGCGGAGCCAGTGGGAGCGCGAGCAGCAGCGGCGCATGGCTGAGAGGAACTGAGCATGGTTGCCGCCGAGCCAATCGTGCGCGAGTATCAGGATGGTCCCGACTGTGCCGGCGACCGCGCCGTCGAGCAGGCGTACCGCCAGGCCTTCGTCGAGGAGGCCCGCCGCATCGTGCGCGAATGGGCGCACCCGCCGGGGCCACCACCGCCGCCGGATATGAAGCCGGTGTCGATGCGGGAGATCCTCGCCAAGCGCCGGTGTGATCCGTTGGCCGAGGAGGAGAAAGCCCTTCGGCAGCGCCAGCGCCTTCGCGAGCGATTCACGGTGTATGGGGCGGGCGACGCCGGTCCCAAGACCCATCATCTCGGATACCGCCCCGGGCACGAGGTGCCCGCCGCCCGCATGCGCGGTCGCCATCACGCGATGGCCTACGTGACCGGCCTGTGGGAGGACCTGGACACCACCGACCTGGACATCTTCGACCCGAAGCTGCTCTGCCCCTGGCTGCGGGCGGTGGAGATGTGGGCCGAAGCGCCGATCCGGCCGAACAAGATCGTGCTGCCGCCCCGGCCGCTGGAGGTGGTGCCGTTGGAAGAACTCGGAGAACCCATGCCCGCACCCGCGCCCATTCCGCCGTGGCGCATGCCGCCCTCGCCCACCGGCAATCTCGTCACACCATCATCGCCGCCACCACCTCCGCCAGCGCCGAAGGTGCGTCTGACCCGCGCCGACCAGATCGAGATGCGCCCGCCGCAATGGCTGCTGCGGGGCATGCTCGAACGCGACACCTTCGCGCTGATCTTCGGCGACCCCGGGTGCGGCAAATCCTTCCTGGCCATCGATTGGGCCTGCAGGATCGCCACGGGCACGCCCTGGCGCGGGCATGGCGTTCAGGGCGGCCCGGTCGTCTATGTCGCGGGAGAAGGCCAGCAGGGCTTCGGCAAGCGTATCCGGGCGTGGAGCGAGCACCACGGCATCGCCCTGGCCAACGTGCCGTTGTACCTGGCCCCGGCGGTGGCGATTGCCGAACCGACCGACCTGGTGGGCCTCGTCACCGCCATCGACACCGGCATCGCGGCCGTGGGCGGCCGGCCGGCGTTGATCGTGCTCGACACCCTGGCCCGCTGCTTTGGCGGCGGCGATGAGAACTCCACCCAG
>CAZMXI010000210.1:0-7599 GCA_964570205.1 uncultured Tepidisphaeraceae bacterium | reverse complement strand
ATGGCGTGCTGCCTCAATGAATTAACCGTTGCCCGGAAGATTGGGCACGCCCGACGAGGCATTCAGGGCGCGCGGGCAATCAGGAAACGTTCTGGTTGGACGAACGCACGGGAGCGTTATCGCAAAGCCTGGCTACGGGAGAGGTTACGAACTTCGATGACGCTCAGATGCCGGCCGGGGCAATCGGTGGCTTTAATGTCGCGGTGTCCAAGCACGCGTTCCGCTGGAATCCCGTGGGTCTTCATCAGATATGCCACAAGCTTCACGAGCGAGCGCATTTGAGCGGAAGTGGGCCTGTCGAGGTTGTAGTCGCCGACCATGCAGATTCCGATGCCGTACTCGTTGTAAAGCTTGACCCCGGCGTGAGCTCCGACTTTCTGCTTGGCCCAACGCGGGCCGACTTCGATCTGTCCGTCGCCGCTGTTGGTGCCATTGCCGATGACAAAGTGATACCCGAGCTCATCCCAGCCGCGCTGGCGGTGAGATCGGTCGAAGGTTGCCGCGCTGCCCGCGGCGGTGGCACTGTGATGGATGACGATATAGCGCCAGGCATGAGCCGGGACCGGCGCCACCCAGCCTGCGGGGGCATTCGAAGCTCGAGCCGTTGTGACCGGCGTTGCCCTGACGGCCGAAATGGCCTGCGGACGGCTCGGCGGCAAGGGCTGGCGTTGTGCAAGAACCGGCGGGCTGAGACTGGGCAGGGGGAGCGTGCCGACAGCGGCCTGTGGCTGGCAACCAGCCAAGAAGCCGAGCAGCACCACCAGGGCCGCCGGCCTCCAATCCGCGAAGGGTTTACAGCTTATGGAGACCTGGTTCACTCAGTATCCGCATCCTGGCCAATGGCGGCCTGTCTCATTATTCGGTTGATTAGGATGGGGAACTTTGGGTTGCCGCCGCAGAATTGTTTGCATTGAGCGAGATTGATGTGGGATGGCGGCGTCATTGACGGCACCGGTTGCGTTTCCTTCCGCACCGGACACGTGCTATACTGATTTAGCAGCGCCTGGCAGTCGACGTTTCATTTCTGCCGTCTGCGGGCAATGGGTCACATCACATCGGACGAGTCTGAACATGAGGAGCGCCCATGTCGGCCAGCACAGCCAACGGTCGGAACGCCTCGACTTGCAGGACCTTGTCGCATCGGGGGTTTACCCTGGTCGAACTGCTGGTGGTTATTGGCATCATAGCCCTGCTCATCAGCATTCTGCTGCCGGCGCTGAACCAGGTTAAGCGGAAGGCGCAGGGCGCGGCTTGTGCCAGCAATATGCGGCAGATCTACACCGCGATGGTGATGTTCACGCATGATAACAAGGGGCATCTGCCCCGGCCTTACTCGGTGGGCGAGCTTTCATCGAACGTTCAGCTTGCTCGGGTTTGCGCCTGGGTACAGAGGGCATCCGGCGCGTCCGGGCATATCGATCTGGATGACGATAGGGGCGGGCTGTGGAAGTATCTCCGCGGCCGCGAAACGCGAGGCAAGATCGTCATGTGCCCCGGCGATGACGGCGAGCCCTTGGCCGGTCATCCTGTGAACGTTTCGTACCCACGGAATGTCAGCTACTCGTTCAACTATCTGATCAATCGCGATGTTTCCGGTCCGAGCCTGGGCCTGGTCATCACCAAGGTCCGGCAACCGGCATCCCGCATTCTCATTTACGAAGAACTGGCGCCGAACGATTCCTGGTGCATCATGAGCCAGAGCACCGACGACGTGCCCTCGGGCCGGCACGGCAAGAACATGAAAGACAGCTACCGAAACAACCCATCCAGCCCGCAATATGCGACCCTCGGGCTGGGCAACTTCTGCTTTTTCGACGGGCATGTCGAGGCGATCGCGCCCGGGTCGCTGCTGCCGCCGCGCGGCAGTCCGCAGTATCACTTCCCGCTGGTCATGGGCGACCGCGAAACCTTTCCCTGATGGACCAGGGGTCGCCTGACGACCAAGAAACGCCCCGGAGAGCCGCGTGCCGGGCGCAAGGGCTGATTCCCCAGAGATATCGCTAAAGGACCGCGGCCCACCACACGAAAAAGAGTGTTGAGCGGCAGCACTATTGCTGTGGTTGCGACCAGTCTCAGCGGTCCTATAATCCGCACTGGTTCCGTCGCATTAGGTCGGTATGTGGCGGATCGCTGTCAACGGATTGGAGACATATGCCTACTGTTGTCCACGTTACCCACGAAGCGATCCAGAAGATTGGGGGCATTGGAGCGGTTTTGCAGGGGCTTCTGACCAGTCCCGTTTACCTCGAATCCTTCCGCCGAAACATCCTGGTCGGTCCATTCTGGCCGATGGATGCAACGGGCGAGGAACGGCTCGGCTCGCAGGGCGAGGTGCTGTATTCAAGTCTCGACCAGCTTTACCGCTCGCCGCTGGCATCGCGATTCCGGGAGATCGAGCAGCAGTTCGGCGTTGGGATCGTGTACGGCCGGCGCAAATTCGCCGACAAGGCCACCGGCGTCGTCAGCACCCCTGAGGTGCTGCTGATCGACGTGTCGCGGTTCGACGAGAAGAGGCTGGCCACATTCAAGTTCGACCTCTGGAAGCAGTTTGGCGTTGAGAGCGCGCGGTACGAGAACGTCTGGGATTACGAGCAATACGTGCGTCTGGCCCTGCCGACCATCGCCGCGTTGCATGCGCTGGGAGCAGCCAGAGCCATGGACCCGTGCGTGATTCTGGCGCACGAATACATGGGCGTGCCGACCGCGCTGGCGGCCATCCTGGAGGGTGAGCGATCGAACTTCCGCACGATCTTCTACGCCCACGAAGTCGCCACGATGCGTCGAATCGTCGAGGGCCACCCGGGCCACGACACGATGTTCTATAACGTGATGCGCAGCGCCCTGGCGCAGGGGCTGTACGTTGAGGATGTTTTCGGAAACCAATCCGGCTACTACAAGCACTCGCTGGTGAAGGCCACCCGCTTTTGCGACGCGGTATTTGCCGTGGGCGACTATGTCCAGAAGGAAATGCGCTTCCTGGGGCCGGATTTTGTGCATGTCGATTCGCAGATCGCGTACAACGGCGTGCCGCACTACCGGATCGGGGTGGACGACAAGATTGCCAGCCGCAAGAAGCTGCGGCAGTACTGCAACAACCTCCTGAGCTACGAGCCTGACTACGTGTTCACCCATGTGACCCGCCTGGTCCCGAGCAAGGGCATGTGGCGCGACATGCGCGTGCTGGAACACATGGAATCGGCCCTCCGGCAGCGCAACGAATCGGCGGTGCTGTTCAGCCTCAGCACCGAAGTGCCGGCCCGCCGACCCGACGACATTCGCCGCATGGAACAGCTCTATCACTGGCCCGTCGTGCATCGGGAAGGGTTGCCGGACCTGTCGCACGGCGAGGCGGTGTATTACCAGGCCGTTCAGGAATTCAACGCCCGCGCCCGGAACATCAAGGTGGTGTTCATCAACCAGTTCGGGTTCGACGCGAAGTCCTGCGGGCACCGCATGCCGGCGAACATGGAGTTCATGGACGTGCGCAAGGGGTCCGACGCCGAGTTCGGGCAGAGCATCTATGAGCCTTTCGGCATCGCCCAGGTTGAGCCGATCAGCTTCGGCGGCATCTGCGTGTTCACCAACGTCTGCGGGTGCGCCGGGTTCGTCGAGAAGGCCGCCGGCGGCGCGCCCACGCCGAATGTGATCGTCGCCGATTACACCGAACTGCCTCGCAAGGATCTCCGTCCGGAGCAGTTGCTCTCCATCGGGCAGCCGCAGCGGGATGAGATTGAGCACGCGACCGCGGAACGCGTCGCCATGGAGCTGTTGAATCGCCTGCCGCGGACGCCCCACGAGTTCGAACAGTTCATCGCGCGCGGGCAGGACCTGGCGGAGCACATGTCCTGGGACGCGGTAGCGACGGAATACGTGGTGCCGGGCATCAATCGCGCCGCCAAGGCACAGCGTCTGCGCCAGATCGCATAGGAGACGGCTAATCAGAGACGAAAAGAGAGTCGTTGACTCGCCGGAGCCGGCTCAGGCGGCTTTTGGCTGGGTCTGTCGCGGCTCCGCCGGGCGAGTCTGGGGGAACTCCCTCTCCTCGGGCTTCGCGTCGGCCTGCGTCTTCACGCCGGCTTTCTCCAGGAGCAGCCTGCCCTGGCCGGCCTGCAGCAGCAACACCTGTTCGCCGTCGCTCAGGCCCGCGCCGATTTCCGCGTGGGTTTCGTTGCTGACCCCCACTTTCACCTTGCGGTGTTTCACCGTTCCCTGCTCGCGCACGAAGACATAGCTGTCGGTCCCGACGGTGTAGATCGCCGCCAGGGGAACCGCCAGGATGCCCGGGAGCCGGTCGATGAGAAGCTCGACATCGCAGCTCGTCCCCGGCTTGAGTCCCGGCGGCGTGTGATCAAGCACCAACTCCACCGGGTATTCCTTCAAATCGGGATTCCACCAGCGCTGGCTGTTGTCGGGAAGTACACTGACCTTGCTCAGCGTCGCCCCCACCGGCTCGGGCACGCCGGCGATCTGCACCAGGGCCCGCTGCCCGCCATCGACATTCAGCTTGACTTTCTGCGACTCCTGGACGCGCATCGTGACCTTCATGTTGCGCACGTCGGGCAGTCGGATCAGGGACTGGCTGTATCGCACGTTGGCGCCCTCCTGCACCGGCTCGCGACCCCACCGGTCGATCGTGGACATGTAGATGACCAATCCATCCTCGGGGGCGATGATTGTGCAGGCATCCAGTTGTTCCTGGAGCTTGGTCGCCTGCTTCCTGTAGAGTCCCAGCGCCTGTTCCTTCTCCTCCAGGTCGGCATTCCGCTGGTTCAACTGGCTGGCGTTCAGGCGCAACACCCGCTGAAGCGCTTGGTCCGCCTGCGCCACATCGCTCTTGAGCTGCGCGATCTGCATCGCGTGCGTGTACTTCTGCAGAACCGCCAGAGCGCGGTCCGCCTTTTGAAGCTCGTTCTGCGCGCTGCGGTGATCAAGCTGCGCCTTCTTCACTTCCGCGGCATTGATAAAGCCCTTGACGAAGAGCTTCTGCGCCTGGTCCAGCTCCTCTTCCTTGTTCTTCAGGGTGATCTTCGCCATGTCGAGCGAGGTCCTGGCGTTCTCAAGCTGTTGCGGATACGTCCCCTCCTCGTACTGCTGGAGCGCCAGCCTCGCCAGTTGAAGGTTTACTTCCGCCGCCTCCCGATTGGCGGCATTCTGGTTCTCCTGAATGCCCTTGAGCTCCTGGCTGATCTTGAGGTTGCTTTCGGCCTTCTTCAGGTCGAGATCGACATTCTCCTTGCGAATCTGCAGGTTCGACGCATCGAGCTTCACCAGCTCGTCGCCCTTGTGAACATACGAGCCCTCTTTCACGATCCAGATGATCTGCGAGCTGCCCTCCACCCTGCACTCGACGTCGATGTACTTGATCGCCTGAAGCTCGCCGCTCTTGGCGATGATCAGATCCAGATCCATCGGCCCAACGGTGTAGAACTGGCCCACCGCCATGGGATCAGGCCCGGAGCGCCAGGGCTGAAACACCGCCGCGGCGATTGCCAGCGCAACGCCCACCACCACCGGAACGAGCCACCACCCCACCTTCCTGCGCCGGGCGGGCCGGACCGTCGGGATTGCAACCGTCGAGTTCATCGTCATGGCGGCATTACCTAATCTCAGTATCACGACGGGCCCGGTTTGTTTACCGGTACGGAATTCCCTCGTCCGAAACGTCCATCTTTCCTCGCAAGGCCTGCGGCACATCACCGCGCCGGGCGGCCACGCGATCCATGGCCTGACCCAGCGCACCGGCCTGCGGGTCCACCCGCAACGTTCCCGTGTCGCGCAGAAACTCCAGCACCCGTATCTGCAGATTGCTTCTCGCCTGCTCGTAGTTGTCTTGCGCGTCGAGCAGCGAAGTCTGCGCTTCCACCACCTCGCGAGCGTTGGCGCGGCCCTGGCGCACCAGCTCATTGGAGTATTCCAGGCGGCGCTGGGCCAACTCGATGCCCCGCTGCTGAATCAGCACAGAAACCTCCGCCGCCCGGATCGCTCGCAGCGAATCCCGCACATCCGCCGTGATCCGGTCCTTGGCCGCGGCAAAGCTGCGCTCCGCGCCGTGGAACGAGATCAGCGCCCGCCGGTACGCATTGCGTTCGGCCACACGATCCACCGGCAGATCCAGTGTGAACCCCGCGTCGTAATCCACCGTGTCGCCCCGAAGCCGGTTGAACTGCGACTCCTCGCCGTTGTCCACGGCCGCCCCGAAACTCATGTCCAGCCGCGGGAGCAGCCCGTTTCTTGCGTATTTCACGCCACGATGCGCATCCTCGATCCGATCCTGCGCCGTCCGCAGGTCCAGCCGATACCTGTGCGCCAGGTCCACGGCCTCATCAGCGCCGATCTTGGGGATATCCACCACCAGTTCCACCGGCGCCACGTCGATCCGCTCGTCCACCGAAATGCCCAGCGCCAGCTTGAAGTCGTCCAACGCGCCCTGGTACGCTTCCTCCGCGTCGATCAACGCCGCTTCCGTCTGCAACAACGACTGCAGCGACCGCTGCACCTCCAGGAAATTCGTTCGCCCGAACTCATGCAGCGCTTCGGTCTTCTCCGTCAGAGCCGCGAGGTTGGCCACGCTCAGCCGGCGGTTGATCACCCCCTGCTGGCTGGCCAGCAGACGGAAATACTGCGAGGCGATGTTCACCACGAACGAGCGACGGAAGTCCTCAAACGCCCTCACTTGATAGACCAGCTCCCGTTCGCTGCTGATCAGGCCCTCCAGGTTGACCATGCCCGCCCCGCGCAACAGCGGGATGGACCCCGACATCGCCACTTCCGCGCGCTCGCCATCGCTGACGTTGTCGTTCAAGACCTCCACGAAGTCAACCAGAGTTTCGGCCACAATCTCCCCGCCATACGGCAGCCGCTGCCGCACGCCTGCCGACGTGGTCACGGCATAGGCATGCCGATAGTTCGACGCACGCTGGCCTCCGGTGAAGCTCGCTCGCTGCGTCACAAACGGCCGCGGCGACAGCAGGTGCCGCTCGAGCGTCACCGTCAATGCCGACAGATAGAGTTGCTCCATCCGTGTCTGGTAATCCCGGCTGTGCTCCACCGCATACTCAATGCACCCGAACAGGTCGAGAGTGAGCACCTTCCGGTTCGGGTCTTCCGGGCCATACGCCGGAAGCCGCGACATCCGACGATCCAGCAATTCCGACCCGCCCTGCTGCATTTCCGTCGGCAGCGCATCCTTCCAGTAGTTCTCAGGGCCAAGCGGCTGATAGGGAAGGACCACCCGATCCGGCTGGATCGGCGCCGTCGTCGGCGGCGCCTTTGGCGTCGTCGGAATCTTGGCGTACGCTCGCTTCGCCGGTTCCGCCGGAATGGCTTCGGGAACATCCACCTCCGGGCTGTACCCCAGGGTTTGCTCCCTGCGGTCGCGCAGAATGTCCGCCACCTGCAGGTCGGCCGACCTGCGGTACCATTCGGGCGAGCACCCGCCAACCAGCACGACGCCCAGGATGATGAACCATGCTCTATTCACCAAGACACGCCAGTCTAACCACAACGGTTGAGCTTTCCATACGGATTCCTGCACCAAGCCGCCCGGGGTGTAGCGCGCCCGTCGGGTACGTCTGGTAGGATGGGGGCCAATCAAGGAGG
>CAZMXI010000209.1:0-7745 GCA_964570205.1 uncultured Tepidisphaeraceae bacterium | reverse complement strand
CACTTGAGCATGGCATCGACGGTGGCGTAGTCGATGGTGCCTCGGCGAGGCTCCATGGAATGCCACTTGAGGGCGTTTTCGGTCACGGCGGAGTTGAAGTTGGCCAGGAAGGTGGCGAGGTATTTTTCGCGGTCTTCAGCGCGCATGCGGCCGCCGAAGGCGCTGTTGGCGATCGCCGCCCCGAACCAGAATTCGTGGCGAAGCTGCTCGATGGTGACCTCGGTGCCGGGGGCGGCTTCGACGATGAAGGTGCCCTTGCGGTGCTGGTCGACAGCAGCGTAAACAGCGCGGGTTTCATCCTGCGTGAGCTCAGCGCTGCGTGCGGCCGGGGGCGCGATGGCGAGCAGGATCATGGCGGTTAAGAGCAGGCGATGCCGACCGGATGAGAGTGAGCGTTCCATGGGCGACAGTTCACGTCGGCGGGGCGTGGCTGTCAAGCCGACGGCGCAGATGGGCGACAGGTTGTCGCGATGGACGCTATTCAGCGGATTCGATGGTGACGGTTAGACCCTTGGATTCGAACTGCTCCATGTAAAGTTCAGCCCGTTCCTTATGGGTGGTCAGGAGAAGAGCGACGCCGGTTTCATGGGCTTCGAGAGTTCGGAGGATGGCCTGTTGCTCATCCAGGGGGGTGAGCTCAGTGATGGTCTTGACGACGAAAAAGAGTTCGTTCTTGTCGTCGTTGTGGAGAAGGACTTTCCAGGGCGGCAGACGCTTGGGCGGCTTGCGCTTGGGTTTGTGCCGCTTTGTGGGCTGTGCCTTGACGGCGACAGCGTCGTCTTTCTGTTGCTCGGGCTTGTTTGCTTCTTCTGCCATGACAGCCTCCCTGCCGGCCAGCGCGCCGACGATTAACGGGCCACTGTGCCTCTGCATACATTATATCCTGCTGGCGAGGCGAGCGGATTCGATTCCGCGTCGGTTTGGCGGTAAACTGCTGCGCGATGCCTAATTCGCGGCTGGTTGCGGGAGCCATGAGCGGTACAAGCGCTGATGGCGTGGATGTGGCGATCGTCCAGGTGGAGGGCTTTGGCCTGGAAATGCGGCCGGCGCTGGTCTTTCACCATTTTCGGCCGTACGCGCAGGAGATGCGGGCTCGCCTGTTCAGGCTGCGGGCGGAGGGGGAGGGGTCTTTGTGGGAACTGGCCGACCTGGGCAGACAGGTTTCGTTGTCCTATGCGGCGGCGGTGAACGAGGCGCTGATCGGGGCGAAAGTTGACGCGGAGAAGGTAGTGTGCGTGGCAGCGCACGGGCAGACGCTGTTTCACGATCCGCCCCTGACCATCCAGTGGTTGGACTCGGCGTTGCTGGCGGCCGAGACAGGGTGCGCCGTGGTAAGCGATTTCCGACGGGCGGACTGTGCCGCGGGCGGGGAAGGTGCGCCGTTGGTGCCATTTGCGGATTACGTGCTGTTTCGGGACTTGCGCAAGAGCCGGATCATCGTGAATCTGGGAGGGATCGCGAATCTGACGTGGATTGCGGCGGGCTCAGGCATAGCGGAGGTGATGGCGTTCGACACGGGTCCGGGGAACTGCATCTGCGACCATATCTGTCGGAAGTTCGATCCGCTGGGGCCGGGGTATGACCCTGGCGGGCGTTTTGCGGAGCGGGGACGCGTGGAGTCGTGCGTGCTGGAGCAGATGCTGTGCCATGGGTATTTCCGGTCTCCGCCGCCGAAGAGCACGGATGGGCCGGCGATGATCCGGCAGTTCGAGTCGGCTGCGGCGGACGTCTGGCGGGAGGGGCGAGACGATGAGCGGACATTCTGCGATGAGCTCGCGACGGCGTGCGCGATCACGGCAAGGTCGATGCGGGAGGCGGTGGAACAGTTTCTGCCAGGGACGCCGGACGAAGTGGTGATCAGCGGCGGGGGAACATCGAACGTGTTTCTGATGGGACTGCTGCGGCGTGAACTGGGCATCAGGCAATGGCGCGGGACGGAGGAATTCGGGATTGCGTCGGAGGCGAAGGAGGCGGCGGCATTTGCGTTGCTGGGGCTGGCGACGCTGGATGGGCTGCCCGCGAACGTGCCGAGCGCTACCGGCGCGAGGCGGGGCGTGGTGCTGGGGACGATCACGCCGAGGCCGTAATGGGGGTGGATCTGCGAACGGGACGCGTTTTCGGTATTCTATAGCCGATGCACGATCGATCCTCACTATTGACGGAACAGCGGTTGTCTGAGTCGATGCGGCTGGACGAGATGTCGATTGACGAGGCGCTGGAGGTCCTGCATGCGCAGGACTTGCGGGCCGTGGAGGCGGTGGGGGCGGTCCGGCCGGCGATCGGGAAGGCGATTGAGATCGTGGTGGACCGGTTCAAGGCGGGGGGGCGGCTGCTGTACGTGGGAGCGGGAACGAGCGGGCGGCTGGGCATCCTGGATGCCAGCGAGTGCCCGCCGACGTTTCGGACCGATCCGGAACTGGTGCAGGGGATCATCGCCGGGGGGCGCGAGGCGGTGTTCCGTGCGCAGGAAGGGGCGGAGGACTCGGCGGAGGATGGCGGTGGGGCGATCGATGAAAAACAGGTGGATAGCCGGGATGTGGTTATGGGCATCGCGGCGGGGGGGACGACGCCGTATGTGCGGGGCGCGCTGGCCCGGGCGCGGCAGCGCGGGGCGAGGACGGTGTTTCTCACGTGCGTTCAAGCCATCGCGGGTGATCCGGCGGTGGATGTGACCATCCGGCCGCTGGTGGGGCCGGAGGTGGTGACAGGATCGACCCGGCTGAAGGCGGGCACGGCGACGAAGCTGGTGCTGAACGCGATCACGACGCTGGCGATGGTGAGGATGGGCAAGGTCTATGAGAACCTGATGGTGGATATGCGGGCGACGAACGCGAAGCTGCGTGACCGTTCCGAGCGTATTTTTGCGACTGTCACGGGGGCGGATCGCGGCGTAGCGGCCGAGTGGATCGGCAAGGCTGACGGGCACGTGAAGTTGGCGGTGGTGATGTATGCGCACCAGGCGGGCCAGGGAGATCCTGGCCCGCTGCGACGGAAAGTTGCGCGACGCGGTGAAACCGTTGTGACTGATGACACCGTCATGCAACGCGACGCCGGGCGAGCAGGCCGGCTGCGCCGGCGGCCAGTAACAGCATCGATGCGGGTTCGGGGATGCCGTTGGCGAGGATCATATGGGCCGTGGTGGTGGGGTGGGCGGTGTCCCAGAACATGTAGCCGGAGACATCGGTTCCCGGGGGCGCGAAAAGGGCGGCGTCGGTGACGTTGGTGAGGCCGAAATCGGCGGGGTGGGTGAGCATGTCCGAGAACAGGGCGTGCAGGTCAAACAGCTCCAGCGTCACATCGGGCGGCAGGGTCGGGCGCAGGGCGTCGATGCCCTGCTGGAGGCTGGCGTTGTAGGTGCTGGCGGCGAGGTCGGCGACGGGTTCGAGCGGAGTGCCACGGAGCTCGGGGGTCTGACCGAGCGGCGGGAGGTTCAGCACCCATATGTTCCTGGCGCCGGCGCCGGCGAGCGTCTTGAGGTTGCCGAGCATGGCCTTTGCGGAGGCTAGGGGATCTGGAGGCTCGCCGAAGAAGATATCGTTGGCGCCGCCCCAGGCGATGAAGCGGTCTTCGGGGGTAATGGGCACCTTGAGGTTCAGGAAATCGGCGATCTGCACCTGGAGACTGGGGAAGGGGGCGCCGCCGCTGTTCCAGGCGTTGTAGTATGCGTAATTGGTTCCGCCGGCGAGGCTGGGGGTGGCCGACATGCCGACGGTATCGGCGAGATACTCCACCCAGACCGGGCCGTGGGAGGCTCGTCCCTGCCAACAGGCGGCGGGATTGGGGACGGTTCCACCGGAGGCGACGAGGGCATTGCCCGTGTCCGAGAGGCTGTCGCCGAAGACGATCAGGCGGGCCGACGCATCCTGGGCAAAGATCAGAACAAGAACGAGAAGGGCGAGATGACTGCGAGACATGTTACTCCTCCTGATTGGCGCGCATCACACCCACAACAGCGCGTGCGCCATGAAATGAGCGTAGGCCGTGAAGGCATGGAAAGCAACAAAGAGGAACCCGTCGGGACGTGTTTGAGGAATGGAGACGGGGATAGTATTGTGGGCGGCATGTGTGCGGCCGAGTTCTTCGAGTTCCATCAGAAGGTTCGGGCGCGCGGCGGCAAAGGGGGCGGCAAGCCGAGGTCCGCGGCGGAGGGCGGGGCGGCGTCGCGCCTGGGGGAGCCGCTGAGCGTGTCGCAACTGACGGAGCTGATCCAGCAGGCATTGGATGATCGCCTGCCGACGACGGTGCTGCTGAAAGGGGAGGTATCGAACTACAAGCATCACGGGGGATCCGGGCACCTTTACTTCACGTTGAAGGACTCCCAGACGTGCATCGACTGCGTGATGTTCCGGGGTGATGCCCAGCGTCTGCGTTTCACGCCGAAGGATGGCATGGAAATGCTGGCCACGGGGCGAGTTGGCATTTACGGGCAGCGAGGGCGGTATCAGCTTTATGTCAGTCGACTGGAGCCGCTGGGGCAGGGGGCGTTGGAACTGGCGTTCCGGCAGATGTGCGAGAAGTTGCAGCGGCAGGGCTTGTTTGGCGCCGAGCGGAAGAAGCCGATTCCCGCATATCCCCAGCGCATCGTGCTGCTGACCAGCGCTCAGACGGCGGCGCTCCAGGACATGCTCAAGGTTCTGCGGCGGTTTGGCTGGTTGCACTTGCTGGTGCATCACGTGCCGGTGCAGGGCGATGGGTCGGCCGAGAAGATCGCCGCGGCCATCGAGGACCTCAATCGGTGGCGGGCGGGTCTGGGCGGGATCGACGTGATCCTGCTTGCCCGTGGAGGCGGGTCGTTGGAAGACCTGTGGGAATTCAATGAGGAAGTGCTGGCGCGGGCGATAGCGGACTCGCAGACTCCGATCGTGACAGGGATCGGGCATGAAATTGACGTGTCGGTGGCGGACCTCGTGGCGGACTATCACGCACACACACCGACGGAGGCGGCCCAGGTGATCACAGCCCAATGGCGGATCGCCCGGGACAGCGTCGATGCCCTGGGCATCCGGATGCGGCGCGAGACTCGCCGGCTGCTGCAGCAGTGCGCCGAGCAGATTCGCAGCATCCGGCGCCACGAGGCATTTCGCCGGCCGATGGACCGGATCAACCGGCTGCGTGAGCTGCTGGATGACCGGCAGCGAGCGATGGCGGCGGCCCTGCAACGGGATGCGCAGGGGCGGCGGGCGGAGCTTGCGGCATGGGCTGCCCGGCTGGACCGCTGCGGGCCGCAGCATGCGGTGGAATTGAACCGGGAGCGGGTGGCCCACCTGCGGCGGGAGCTGGTAAGGTCGATGGAGGAGCTCCATCGGCGGTGGAGGCAAACGGCCGAGGCGATGGCGGGCCAGCTTCAGGCGCTGAGCCCGCAGGCGGTGCTTCGTCGGGGCTATTCGATCACGACGCTGAAGAAGGGCGGCGCGCTGGTGCGCAGGGCGGACCAGGTCAAACCGGGCGATCGGCTCGTCACCCAGGTTGCCGACGGCCTTATCGAGAGCACGGCAGACGATCAGAGGCAGTTACGGCTTTTTGATTGAATTGACCCGCGGGGGCCGGCTTCAGAGCACGTTCTTCCATGTCACCGTTGCGGAGGTCGCATCGAGGCTGGCTGATGCGGCGTTGTTGCCGCGGCCAGCGTCGACAGTGGACGCCGCGCCGACGTGGACACGCCGGCCGGCTTCATCAGCGCCGCCCAGGAAGACCGAATCGTCGCCGTCGTCCGCCTTGAGGGTGAATCCGCCATTGAGGAAGGTGTTGTTCATTCCTGTGGCCTGGAAACCGGCGATGTCGTCGCCGTCTCCCAGGATGAAAGAGGCACGGCCATTGAAGCGGGAGTTGTCGATGGTGATCAGGTCGTTGCCCGATCCTGTGGACACTGAACCGGCACCGGCGACTTCAACCGAAAGCAGGGTGAGGGCATCCGCGCCGTCGGTTGCGGCCCACTTGAGGCTGCCTCCGACGGTGATTCCAGTCAGGGAGGTGATGGTTCCGCCAGAGCCGAGGCTCATGGACAGGCTTCCCGCCACGCCCATGTACTGGAGGGCGACCGATCCGGCGCCGGTCCTGCCGACCATGGAGAGAGATGAGCCAAGAACGCTATCGAGCAACGGGCTGCCCCACTGGACGGAAACCTTGGCGCCCGAGGCGATGCTGGCCTTGGCGGCCACATCAAGCGTCGTGGCCGCGAGGGAGGCATCGTTCCTGTTGGCCTTGAGTTTGAGCGACTTGCCGACGACAACGTGGTTAATGCTGTCGAGCGTGGCCTGGCCGATCGAGTTGGAATGCGAGAGCGAACCGGCGACGGTCAGGTCGCTGAGCCGCAGGTCGCTGCGGGTTTCGGCGGACTTGAGAGCGACGTTGCCGTGGCAGGCGGTGGCGTCGAGCTGAAGAGTGCTGACGCCATCGCCGGCGGCGAAGTTGCAGGAGATGTTCTTGCCCACGCGACCTTCAGCGAGCGTCAGCGTATCGTTGCCGGAGCCGCCCTTGAACGTCAGTCCGCCGTTGATCCACGCCCCTTCGCCGGCGTCGTTGTTGAATGTGGCGGAAGTGATCTCTCCCTTCTGGATCAGCGAGACATTACTGGCATAGCGGCCGCTGCGGCTCAGGAAGGTGAAGACGGTGGAGCGTGAGACGACCGAAGTGACGCTCTGCACGGAAAAGACATCGACATTGAGGATAAGCGAGGCGCCGCCCTGGTCGGTGGCCTTGAAGGACCCGCCGACGGTGACGCTGGCCAGATCGGCCTGGTCGACGCCGTCGCCGAAGCCGATCGCGAGATTGCCGTCAATCGCAACGCCGGTCAGTTCGACCATGTTGTCGCCATCGCCCGTGTCGATCTGGAGATGGCCGTCGAGGGCGAAGGCGCCGGGGAAAGCGAGGTGATCGTTGCCGCGGCCCATCCTGACGACCAGGTTTGTGGGCGCAGAGACGCTCAGCGGGCCGGCGGCCCCGTTGATCGTGGTGTCGCCGACCGGGCTGACGAGCAGATTGCCGCCGTCGCGGGAGACTTCGATGGCATTGGCCTGGCTGTCGCCAGTGATGTACCCCGTGGCGCCTTTCAGCGTCACCGACACATCGCCGGCCAGAAGCAGGCGGCCTTCAAGCGGCTCAATCAGGGTACGATGGGATACGGCATTGCGACGCGAACGACGACTCATGATGATCTCCCGGCGGCAGTCTCGGTGAACAACCCAGGGGGGCGTGTCGGGTCTCCCGCACATCAGCCATTGTCGGCAATCGGGCCGCGCAGGCTTGAAAGACTGAGGCGGTCGAGACAACAAGACGACAAATCCGGCTTCCGGGCCACTGGCCGAGGGGCGGGACAGGCACTAGTATTCCCCAACTATGGCAACGCTGAATTTTCGGACTGCCGGGGAATCGCATGGGCGTGCGCTGCTGGCGCTGGTGGAGGGCATGCCGATGGGCGTGCCGGTGGACAAGGCGTTCATCGACGCTGAACTCTTGCGGCGGCAGGGGGGGTACGGGCGCGGTGGGCGGCAGAAGATCGAGACGGACACGGTGGAGGTGCTTTCGGGCGTCCGCAGGGGCCGAACGATTGGGTCGCCGGTCGCGCTTCAGGTGATCAACCGCGATTTCCGGATTGATGAAGCGCCGGCGCTGACGCGGCCGCGGCCGGGGCACGCAGATCTGGCGGGGTCGGTCAAGTGGCTGACGACGGACTGCCGGGAGATTCTGGAGCGGGCATCAGCGAGGGAGACGGCGGCGCGGGTGGCGGCAGGGGCGTTGTCGCGGTG
>CAZMXI010000208.1:0-7903 GCA_964570205.1 uncultured Tepidisphaeraceae bacterium | reverse complement strand
TAAAAGGCGGAGCCGCCTATCTCATACCCACTCCCACGAAAAATGGCCACACCCTAGGGCACAGCGATTGTGTCGCTCTCTTTCGTTTTCCCAACGACCTGTATACCATAGCCCGGCTTCGACGAACGGCATGTAAATCGAGATCCCGAATGTCCGAACAAAAAGACCAGTACAAGGAAAAGTTCCGCCCAGACGCTGACGCCGGCCTTGATCGCGAGGTCAACGCCGTGCTTCAGGATTTGCCTCTCGATAGCCTCTATGGCTTCGACAAGCCCCGAGCCGAAGCGCCGGCATCGCAGCCGGGCGGCCCGAAGGGCCTGCGGCGGGGCCGCGTCATCCGCGTCACCCCCGACGATGTCTTCGTTGATCTGGGCGGCAAGGCGCAGGGGGTGGTTTCTCTGCTGCAATTTGAGGCCGAACCGAAGGTTGGTGAGGAATACGAGTTTCACGTCTCCCGGTACGATCCGGCCGACGGGTTGCTGATCCTCAACCGCAAGGGCGCCCTGGCGACCGATGTGAGCTGGGAGAACCTGGAGCTTGGCCAGATCATTGAGGGCATGGTCACCGGCATGAACAAAGGCGGCCTTGAACTGTCCGTGAAGAATATGCGCGCGTTCATGCCAGCCGGGCAGGTTGACGTGGTGTTCCACAAGGACATCTCGGTCTTCATCGGGCAGAAACTGACCGTCGAGGTGACGCAGTTTGACCGCGCCAAGAAGAACCTGATTGTCAGTCGCAGGAACGTGCTGGAGCGGGAGAAGGAGCAGAAACGGGAGGAGATGCTGGCCGATATCGCCGAGGGCCAGATTCGCCGCGGCACGGTTCGCAGCATCATGGATTTCGGCGCGTTTGTGGACCTGGGCGGCCTTGACGGGCTGCTGCACGTTTCGGAGGCCAGCCACCGCCGGGTGAAGCACATCAGCGAGGTCGTCAAGGTGGGCGATGTCGTGGATGTGAAGGTGGTCAAGATTGACAAGGAGACCGGCAAGATCGGCCTGTCGCTCAAGCAGGCGATGGCCGACCCCTGGCAGAACGTTTCCGATCGCTACGGCGTCGGGGCGGCGGTGACCGCTCGCGTTGCCCGGGTCGAGGGCTTCGGCGCTTTCCTGGAGGTGGAAGAGGGCATCGAAGGCCTGCTGCCGGTCAGCGAGATTTCCTGGCAGCGCATCCGCCATCCGTCGGATGTGCTGAAGGAGGGCGATACCGTGAAGGTGGTGGTCATTGCGCTGGACCCCGTTCAGAAGCGCATGACCTTCAGCCTGAAGCAGGCGGGCGGTGACCCGTGGGCGAACATTGCCGAGCGGTACGTCACGGACATGGTTGTTTCCGGGAAGGTCACTCGGACGGCCGACTTCGGAGCCTTCGTTGAATTGGAGGCGGGGCTCGAGGGCCTGGTTCACATTTCAGAGCTGGCGAATCAGCGCGTGCGGGCGGCCAGCGACGTGGTCAAGCCCGGACAGGATGTGCGGGTGCGCATCCTGGAGGTGGACCCCGAGAAGCGGCGGATTGCCTTGTCGATCAAGCGTGCCGAAGAGCCTGCAGCGCCCGTGGCCGCGCCCGAGACGGCCGCCCCTGCGAAGAAGAAGAAACGCCCGCAGTTGCGCGGCGGGCTGGATTTCTGACGAACCGTCAGGCTAAGCGGCGTGCGCCGGCAGGTAGATCGTGAAGATCGTTCCATGCCCCGGCTCGCTGCGCACGGTAATATTCCCCCCGCATTGCCGGACGATGCCGTAGACGATCGACAGGCCCAGGCCCGTTCCCTTGCCCTCTTTGGTCGTGAAGAACGGCTCGAAGATGTGCGCCAGGGTAGCGGAATCCATGCCCGTCCCCGTGTCGCTGACGGCGAGTTGGACGTAGCGGCCCGGCGGCAGGGTGGCGAGTTCGGCCGCCGACCCGTCGAGGGTGGTGTTGGCGGTGGCAATGGCCAACGTGCCGCCATCCGGCATGGCGTCGCGCGCATTCAGTGCCAGGTTGAGGATAACCTGTTCCATCTGTCCCGGGTCGGCCCTGACGGACCAGATCGCTCGGCCGGCGCTGATGCTCACTTCGATCTTCCTGCCGATGGTGCGGGTGAGCATTTCCCGCAGGTCGGCGACAATGCGGTTCAGGTCGAGCACCTTCGGCTCGATGGCCTGCCGGCGGCTGAAGGCCAAGAGCCGCTGGGTAAGGGCCGCACCGCGTTCGGCGGCCTTCTGGATTTCGACGGCATGGGCGTGGAGCGGGTCCTTCTGCGCCAGGCGGCGTGTCAGGGCTTCGCTATATCCGCCGATGACGGCCAGGAGGTTGTTGAAGTCGTGGGCGATGCCTCCGGCCAGGCGGCCGATGGCTTCCAGCTTCTGGGCCTGCGAGACGGCCTGGCGAAGCTGGTTCCGCTCGGTGACATCCTGTTGTGTGGCGTGCAGGAGCGTTCGTCCGCCGAGGACGATCTTGCGCACGCTGACCAGCAGGTCCCTGATTTCACCGTTCCTGGTTCGCTGCCGGGTCTCGAATTCCTCCTGGCCGGTCTTGAGGATTCGATGAATCATCCGGCCGGCTTCTTCAGGGGTCTGCTTGACGTCCAGATCCGATATGCGAAGGGATGCGTACTCCTCCCGCGAGTAACCGAGTTGGCGGTGCGCGACGGCATTGAACTGCAGGATGCGCCCGTCGCACGGGTCGACGATCACGATGCCATAGGGCGAGTGCTCGAACAAGGTCCGATACCGTTCCTGATCGTCGCGCAGCCGCTGTTCGGCGAGTTGCCTTTCGGTGATGTCAACGGCCATGCCCGCGACGATCCTCCGGCCGGCGGGATCGGTCATGGGATAGCGGTAGAAGAGCCACGTGTGAACTTCGTCACGGTGGTTCAGGGTCTGGAGCAACTCGGCCGGCTCATCGGTCGAGAGGACCGTGTGGTCGGCCCGCTCGATCTGATCGGCGGTCTCCGGCGACCAGACCTCGCGGGCGGTCTTGCCCAGCCAGGCCTTGCCGTTCAGCTTGAAGACCTGCGCGAGCGTGTCGTTCACGTAGATATATCGCCCGGCATCATCCTTCATGTAGGCCGCCACCGGGCTGCGGTTCATGAACTGCTGAAACAGGGACTGGCTCCGGCGGACGGCCAGTTCGGCGCGCTTGAGCTCGGTGATGTCGATGTTGGCACCGATGATGCCGCGGATGGCATCGCCTTCGCGGATTGGCGCGACGATGGCGTAGAACTGCCTGGCCTGCCCGTTGATCGTGTACTCCAGCTCTTCACGGAGGACTTCACCGGCCAGAACGCGCCGGTTGTTTTCGATCCATTTGCGCTGGACCTCGATCGGGACCTTCTGATCTTCGACCCGCTTGCCCACAAAGTTGTCCCACAGTTGCCTGGAGATCGGGTTCTGGAGGATGCCCCGGCCCTCGGTGTCGCGCGCCCAGCAGTCCATGGGGAGGTTATCGACGAGGCTCTGGAGCCGGGCTTCCCGCTCGCGCACGGCCTGCTCGGCGCGGTATCGCTCGGTGATGTCGGTGAGAAAACCCTCCAGGGCCTGCACGGTCCCGTCCGGCCCATGTACGCCCTGGCCGCGGTCCCAGATCCATCGTTCCTCGCCCGACGCGGTGATGATCCGATACGTTGAGCAATAGGGCTCGCCCTTATCGGCGCCGCCGGAGACTTCGGACCAGACCCGCTTCCGGTCGTCAGGGTGGATGATGTCGCTGAAGGGCAGCCTGGCGCTGTTGACCAGGTCGGCCGCTTCGTATCCACTGAGGGCGAGAATGCCCTCGCTGAGATACTCCATCGTGTAGTGCTCGTCGTACCGGCATCGGTACACCGCGCCGGGGACGTTGCTGATCAGGGTATGAAGCGCTCGCTGGCTCTCGCGCAGTGACTCGCGGGCCGTTCTCTCGGCGGTGGTCTCTCGCATGCTGACGACGATGCTGCTGATCGAGCCGTCGGGCTCCTTCAGCGGCGCGCCGCTGACCGACAGGGTGATTTCCGTCCCGTCAAGCCTGGTGTACTGCATTTCCAGATCGGTCACGGGCTCGCCGCTTACCGTGATGCGGCGGAAGAGCCTGGTTTCATTTGTGAGGGGTACGCCGCCGTGCCTGACCCGGCGCCAGGGCGCTGCGGGGCTCTCGGGACCCTGGGCAATGGTCTGTTCGGCCTGGATGCCCAGGAGTTGTTCGGCGGCCCGGTTGGCATACACGTACCGGCCCGTCGCATCCAGGATGGCGATCCCGCTCATGGTCGCGTCAAACAGTCGCTGGAGCCGCCGCTCGTTGGTCCGGACCTGCTCCATGGCCGCTTCGGCGCGTCGCTCGGCGTCACGCATCCGCACGGCGTGCCGCAGCGCCTGGCAGATCGACTCCGGGTCCATCCGGGATTTGGACAGGTAATCCGTCGCGCCGGCCTTCATGGCGTTGACCGCGAGCTGCTCGCCGCCGTGGCCGGTCATGAAGACGACGGGTGTGTCCATGCCCTGGCTTCTGATCTGCCGCAGGATGGTCAAGCCGTCTTCGTGGGGCAGCAGGTGATCCAGGAAGACACAATCGGGATCGAGACCCGCTATGACATCGGCGACGCCGTCGCCGTCGTCCAGTTCCCGGACATCGACATTCAATTCCCGCTGGCGCAGAGTCTGAACGATCTCGCGCCGGAGGGCCGAGTCGTCATCCACCACGAGCACGCGAACGATCGAAGGTTGTTTCATAAGACGTCACCCCGGTGTCAGGGGAGTTCCGACACGGCCGTGCCGAGGGTGCGGCCTCCGGACGGCGCATTCTACCCGTTTGCCGGTTCGGACGCCGCAGCGCCGACCGCCGCGGCGGGATTCCGGCCGAGTCGCGGCTTGAGTCGGCCCAGGATGACCAGGCCAATGGATGCGGCGAGGGTCAGGGCGAAGATGCCTGTGAGGTGGTGGGTGGCGGCGTGGGTGGGCTCGCGGCGATACAGGGCCATGCGGGAAAAGGCACAGAAATGGGCTGCGGGTATGAGGATGGCCAGGGCGACAAGCTTGGCGATCAGCCACCGCATGCGAAGGAAGACCCCGGGGTGCTGGAGCAGCAGGAGCAGGCCGAACAGCAGCGAAAGCAGCAGGGCGGGAATGACGAGGAATTCGACGAGCATGGAGGTGATCTGGAGGGACCGGGTGGCGGTCCAGACCAATAGGGAAGCGGACAGACCGCCGGTGTAGAGCCCGACGGCGATGACCTTGGGCAACAGCAGCCAGGGGCGGATGCCGCGGCCGGGTTTTCGGCCGAACTTGTTCTCGCGTGCGGTCATGCGTGCATGCTCACGCAGCGGTCGATGCGGGCGAGGGCGCGGTCTTTGCCAAGGAATTCGAGGCTTTCGAAGATGGGTGGGCTGACGGTCGATCCGGATACGGCGACACGGATGGGCTGGGCGACTTTGCCGAGGCCAAGCTGCCTGGGTTCGGCGTACTGCTTGACGGCCGACTCAATGGTGTGGGCGGTCCAGTCGGCGACGGCGGCGAGATTGGGACGGATCTCGCGCAGGACGGCCATGCCTTGCTGTTTGCGGAGGACCTTCTCCACGGCGCCGGCGTCATAGGCCACGGCCCCATCGGGGATGAAGAAGAACCGGGACTGCAACTCGACATCGCGGAGAAGCCGCATGCCGGGTTTCATCATCAGGCAGCGGAGCAGGCTTGCATCATCGGCCTGATTCAGCGGCGAATCGGGATTGACGGACAGGTAATCCTTGAGGCCCGCCAGCAGGCGATCGGGGGAGGCGGCGGCGAGGGCCTCGGTGTTGAAGGCCAGGAGCTTGTCGCGGTTGAATTTGGCGTTGGACTTGCCGATGTTCTCGACGGTGAAGAGCTGAATCAGCTCGTCGACGCTCATGCGCTCCTTGTCGCCGCCGGGGTTCCAGCCGAGCAGGGCGAGGAAGTTGAGCAACACCTCGGGCAGGTAGCCTTTCTTGCGGAAGTCGTGAACGAGGACCTCGGGCAGGTCGGCTTCCTCGAGGCCGACGACGTTCATGACGGCCTTCTGCTCGGTGATGTCGAGCTGCTTCTGCTTGTCCTTGAGCCATTCGGCGAGGTGCGGGGCGTCAAGGTCGGACTTGGATGCGAGATCATCGGCGGTCTTGCCCCGGCTCTTGAGCCAGATGGCGGCCGACTCGCGTATCTTCTTGTCACGGTCTCGCTTGCCCATTTTCGAGCCATCGACGTTCATGATGATGGGCAGATGGACGTAAGTGGGGCGGGGATAACCGAGGGCTTCCTGAAGGCCGAGGTGGTTGATGGTGTTGAGCAGGTGTTCCTGGCCTCGCAGGATGTGCGTTACGCCCATATCGGCATCATCCACCACGACCGCGAAGTGGTACGTGGGCATGCCGTCGGTCTTGCGGATGACGAAATCCTGGACCTGCTCGGCCGGCTGGATGACCTCCTTGTCGAGCACGACATCGTGGAAGCGGTACTCCTTCACCGGCATGGCGAAGCGGATGACGTGGGGGCGGCCTTCGGATTCGTACCGGCGGATCTGCTCATCGGTGAGCGGTCGGCGGCGGTAGATGAAGTCGCGCTTGTGCTTTTCGGCCTCCTTGCGCATGGCATCGAGCTCTTCCCTGGTCTCGTATGCCTTATAGGCGAGGTTGCGGGCCACTAGGTCGTCGATGATGGCGTCGTAGATGGCTTTTCGCTGGGATTGGTAGACGAGCTGGGCGTTGTCCCAGTGCAGGCCGAGCCAGCGGAGGTCGTCGAGGAGCTGGATGGTGGCCTGCTCGGTGGATCGGGCGAGGTCGGTGTCTTCGATGCGGAGAAGGAACCGGCCGCCGTGGTGCCGGGCGAGCAGCCAGGAGAAGAGCGCGGTGCGGGCACCGCCGACATGGAGATAGCCGGTGGGGGATGGAGCGAAGCGGGTGACGACGGTTTGAGTGGTCATAAGTCCTGTAGTGTAGGGGGAATCGGGCGAAGGTGAAGGGGATTCGGTTGGAATCGGTTGGGGGACTTTGCGCACTGGGTGATGCAGGGCACCCGATGAGGCGCGTGGGGGCGTTGAGAGCAGTAGTGCAAGTTGAAGCAGTGCAAGTTGGTTTCTGTAGAGAACACCCGCTGCTTCGATCACTCCGGCCCCGGCTCCAGGGTCGTCCGCCCCGCAATACGATGTGCGTCATCACCTTATTTCTTTATTTGCTTCCCCTCCCATTCCGCTCCAGGCCCGGGCCCCATGCCACGCCGTTGAGGCCGTCGCCGCCGGATCATTCAGTTGGCCGCGAAAGGACACCATGCGACAAGCGCCATGATGGTCATGGTCAGCGACGGCGGATAGACCATCAAGCTATCCGCGCTATCTTGCTCAATCGCTCGCCTTCCCCTCCTTGAAGCGCGCGGTAGAATGGGCGGGCAAAGCCGGCATCAGCGTCTTCGACCATGCCTTTGGGGATGTATTGCGGAAGGAGCACAGCATGAGCAGCCAGATCGCCAGCGCAGAGTGTTGCCCGAAATTCGATCCAGCGCCCTGGGATGAGAAGACATTTGAATGGCAGAACAAGCGGTTCATCAAGGACAGGGTGTTTACCTTCCTCTACATGCCGCTCAACTTCGGCCGGGTGATCCGGCGCATGATGGCCAGGATCGAGAGCGCTGGGGCGCAGGCGCAGGACTGGATGGGCCTTTCCGATCACACGTCCAGGTGGAACATGGATCTGTACGTGGCGGTTGACCGCGAGATTCCGGGCGCCCAGAACACGACCCTGAGCGGGCAGTTCGTGAGCAAGGTGTATGAGGGGGCCTTCAGGGAGACGGGAAACTGGTGCAAGGATTTTGATGGGTATGTGAAAGGAAAGGGCCTGGATGTCAGGAAGTGGTACATGTGGTACACGACCTGCCCCAAGTGTGCCAGGAAGTACGGGAAGAACTACGTGGTGATCATCGGGCAGATGGGTTGATCGGGTGGCAGCCGATGCCATGGTGTT
>CAZMXI010000207.1:0-7948 GCA_964570205.1 uncultured Tepidisphaeraceae bacterium | reverse complement strand
CTATGACACGGCCGGGAACATGATCAGCGGGCCCAAGAGCGTCAGGGGAGAGGAAGCCACGCGGTTGAGTTTCGTGTATGACGGCTGGTGAGGGTATACGGCAACGGCGACAGGGCGGGGAGACCCCGCCCCTACGCGGCTTGCTGTTACCCACATCTTGCAGTCGATAATCAAAGCATAAGTTGATCTTCCGCCCCGGCACGGATGCCGGGGCGTGCGGTTGGCTTTTGCTTTGAGGTCGCTGTCATGGAAGACACATTGGCGTTGGCGGATCGGGAACGATGGGCCGATTCGCAGTTTGCGGGAGCGGAGTTGGGAGACCATCGGCGAACACGTCGCCTGGTGAAAGTGGCGGCGATGATGGCCGGCAACACCAGTGGCAGCATTCCCCAGCAGACTGGCGGCGGCGCGGATATGAAGGCCGCCTACCGGCTTTTCGACGCCGAAGGTGTCACGCACGCGGCGGTCTGCCAGCCGCATTTTGAGCAGACACGCGCGGCGGCTGGCGGGATTCCGATGGTCTTTCTGCTCCAGGACACCACGGTGCTGAACTTCACCACCCACCGGGTCTGCCAGGGACTCGGGCCGATTGGCGAAGGAGGAGCGTTGCGGGGCCTGCATCAACAGAACGTGTTGGCGACCGATCCGGCGACGCGGCGACCGCTGGGCTTGATGTATCAGCGGCACCACCTGCGCACCGATCGCCCCAAAGGCTCGCACGAGAATCGCAGCGGTCGGCGGGCCGTGCCGCTGGAGGAACGCGAATCGTACTGGTGGGTCGCCGCCATAGCCGCCATCGGCCAGCCGCCGCCGGGCGTGCAATGGGTGCATGTGGGAGATCGCGGCGAAGACCTTTTCGGCGTGTATGACGAGGCGCGGCGGCAAGGCACGGACTGGCTGATTCGGGTGTGCCAGGATCGGCGTATCCTCACACCCACCGGGGAAGATCGGTTGTTGCCTTATGCCCGCAGTCTGCCGGTGCGTATCCGGCAGACGGTCACGATTCGTCGCCGACCGGTGGGCGTTCCCGAAGAGGTGACGGTGTGCGTCAGCGGCGGCGCGGTCAAGCTGCGCCCCTCGCGGAACGAACCGCGTTACCGCAAGAGCGAGCCGGTGGAATGCTGGGTGGTGCGGGTGTGGGAGGAGCATCCGTCGGCGGGAAGCGAGCCGCTGGAATGGGTGCTCTGCACCAGTTTGGCCTGTGACACGGATCGGATGTTGGGCTTTGCGGCGCAAGGTTACGGCCTGCGGTGGATGATCGAGGAGTTCCACAAATGCGAGAAGACGGGTTGCCAAGTCGAAATGCGGCGGCTGGAAAACGCCGAGCGACTGGAGCCGCTGATCGGCCTGCTGAGCGTGCTGGCGATCTGGCTGCTGCAACTGAAGTTCGTGGCGCGGGCCCAGCCCGACATGCCGGCGCGGCAGATGTTCGAGGAGCCGATGGTGCGGGTGATGGCCCGTTACCTCCAGCGGCCCGCGCGTACGCTGACCGTCGGCGACTTCTGGCGTGGGATCGGACGTCTGGGTGGCCATCCCGGCCGCAAGGGCGATGGCCCCGTCGGCTGGCTGCGTGCGTGGCGCGGCTGGCAGAGCTTTCAACTTATTATGCTCGGCGCTCATTTGTCCTCCGGGTAAGACCCCAGAGGATGTGGGTAACAGCAAGCCCTACGCGGCGGGGGTGGGGAGACGGCCTGAAAGGCCGCACTACGAACGGGGCATGGGGATGAGATGGGCTGAAGGGCACACCACGAACCGTGAGGGCGGGGCTATTCTCGGGCGTGTCTGATGGCTTCGTCGATGCCCGTGACCGTGTCGAGAATGGTGAAGAGACGCAGGCGGGAGAGGACATCGCGGACGGGGGGCTGGGATTCGGTGAAGACGAGTCGGCCGCCGGACTGGCGGGCGTACTTGGCGGCGGCAATGAACATGGAGAGCGCTGGTGTGGTGACCATGTCGACGCCGGTGAGATCGACGACGCAGCGAGCGCCGGGGCAATGTGTGGCAGCCTCGAAGGGCTGTTCAACCTGGTCAAGTTCTCCGCCGTCGAGGCTTCCCTTCAGCCTGACGATGGAAAGGCCGTTCTGGTTGGTGCATTCGCAAGTCGCCATGCGAGACCCCGCTGATTCAGCTACCCACGGACACCCACGCACAGCGATATTCTGCCAGAAACCGCAGAGGGATTCCAGTAGGGGAATCGGCTGATTTCAGGCATTGGCCTGGGGGGGCAGGTCGCCATCCTCGGGCTCGATCAGATCCTGGGCGAGTCGGCCCATGAAGAACTGGAGTTCCTGGGTGGCGACGGCCGGGGGGAGGGGATCCCGCAGGTCGTAGGCGTGGGAGTGGTCCTGGGCGGCATCATCGCCGCGTTTTTCGCCTTCAATGACGATGTGATGGTCGAAGGTAACGCAGTCTTCCATGCTCTGGGTGATGACCAGTTCGCCCCAGCGCCAGGAGAGATGGATGCGCAAGGCAAGCTGATTGCCCCAGGTGGAGACGCGGTGGACGATCTGATGGCGGCGCAGAACCTGAACGAGGGCCTCGACGGCGGGGAGGACGGCTTCGTTAAGGAAATCGCGATAGTTCTGGTTGTAGAGCTGCTGTTTGTGGACGACCTCGCGGTCGGCCTCCAGCTTTTCCGGAGGCACATCCTTGTAGGGTTCGATGCGGCCAAGCCACCATTCAGCGAATGCACGGTCGAACATGAGAAGGGCTAGGATAGTGCGGGGATAGCGTTTGGGGAAGGGCCGCGTGGTGCGCGCTTCGCGGAGGCGGGCCAGGGCATCGCATGTAAGCGGAATCAAGGCCGTGGTTTACATCATGCGCCTTCTTCACTGACGGCAGCCTCGAAGGCTTCGACGGCCGGCTGGCCGAAGCAGACGAACAGCACCTTGTCGAAGGCGTCGGGGTTGGATTGAAGGAACTGGCGCACCTCACGGGCGGCGATATGGGCGGCGCGATCCATGGGAAAGCCGTAAGCGCCGGTGCTGATGGCGGGGAAGGCGATGGAGCGCAGGCGGTTGTCGGCGGCGAGCTGGAGGGAGTTGCGGTAGCAGTCGGCGAGGAGGCGGTCTTCATCGTGGCCGCCGCCGTTCCAGACGGGGCCGACGGTGTGGATGATGAACCTGGCGGGGAGGTTGTGGCCGCGGGTGATGCGGGCCTGGCCGGTGGGGCAGCGAACGCCGGGGCGGATTTCGGGAAGGGCGCGGCATTCATCGAGGAGGGCCGGCCCGGCCGCGCGGTGGATGGCGCCATCGACCCCGCCGCCGCCGAGCAGGCGGGTGTTGGCGGCATTGACGATGGCATCGACGGAGAGATGGGTGATGTCGTCTTCGATGATTTGGATGGGGGTGGGCATACGGGGGTATTTTAGCAGAATTGGCGGTGGTCCGTGGAAGATCGGCAGGGAAGGGTTGGCGGCGCCGTGTTGCCATGATGCGGCCGCCCCCGTAGGCTGTGCGCAACTCAGGCAAGGGGCCGACGATGGCACAACGGCAGCGTGGCGGGTTTATCATTCTGTTTGGGACCAAGGGCGTGATCGGCAACGATTCGAGTCCGGTGGTGACGGCGACGTGCCCATCGTGCGGGCAGAACACCTCGCTGGTGGGCAAGACCCATCGGACGTGGTTTACGCTGTTTTTCATTCCGGTGTTTCCAATCTCGCGCGCTGACCGTTTCAGCCAGTGCAGCAGTTGCGGGGCACAGTTCGCGTTGCCGATCAGCGAGCTTGAGCAGAAACTGGTCGAGGAGGACAACGGGCGGCAACAGCGGGCGATTTCGCTGTACAACAGCCTTCGGGCCAGCCCGGCGAATTCGATCACGCTGAACGAGCTGATGCTGATCTACGCGTCGATGAACGAATTCGGGCAGGCGGTGTCGGCCGCGCAGCTCTTCCCGGATGCGTTGAACACGAGCGAGCAGTGCATGACGACGCTGGGGCGGGTTTACCTGGCACAGGAGCGCCACACGGAGGCGATGCAGTGGTTTGAGGCGGCGCTTGCGCTGAACCCGCACCATGCGGATGCGCACTATCACAAGGCGGTGGCGCACCTGACGAGCAAGCCGCCCAACCCGGCGAGCGCTGTGGCGGAGGCGAGGCTGGCGAACAACCTTGGGCACCCGGAGGCGGCGGCGCTGCTGAAGGATGCGCAGCAGGCAGCGCGGGAGGTGGTGGCGTAAGGTGGTGGCGGAGCTGCCGGGTATAATCCATCGAGGAGCCAGTCTCATGACCTTCGATCGCATTGTCTCAAATCCAGCCATCCTTGGAGGCAAGCCGTGCATCCGTGGAACGCGCATCAGCGTGGAGTTTCTGCTGGAACTGATCGCGAGCGGCGCTTCGCGCGACGATGTGGTGCGCAGCTATCCTCGCCTTTCACCCGAGGACATTGAGCAGGCGATGCGCTATGCAGCGCGCTTCCTTCAGAATGAGGTGGTCATTACGACCGAGGTCGACCGGTGAACCTGCGCGAGTTTCGGCTGCTGGCGGACGAGAACATCCATCCCACCGTCGTTCGGTTTCTGCGTGAGAGCGGCTGTGATGTGCTGGATGTCAGGGAAGAGCCTTCGCTCATCGGCGCGACGGATGTGCAGATTCTTCGCGTCTCGCTTGAGCAACGCCGAGTCATTTTGACCCACGACAGGGATTTCGGCGCTCTTGCTATTGCCGCTCACGAGCCGATCGTCGGCATCGTGTTTCTGAGGCCTGGACATATCGAAGCTCAGTTCACCATCGAGTCATTGCAGGCGCTCATTGGCTCAGCGGTTCAGCCGGCAGTCCCCTTCATCGTTGTTGTAGAACGGGGTGGCGACCAAGTTCGAATCAGGGTCAGGCTGCAATAGGGAAGTCGTTCATGGCAGTGGTGAGGCGGGGGTGGTGCTGAAGGGTGGTTCGCCGCGGAGGCGGCGGGCGATGTCGGCGAGGATTCTCGGGTCGTGCCAGGCGCCGGAGTGGCCGCCCTCGAACAGGCCCGTGGGCAGCCAGAGCGGATTCACGCCAGGGGGCGAGGCGTATTGCTCGCCGACGAGGTTGTCTTTGAGGCGAGCGTAGGGGTATAGCTCGTAACCCGCCGACACATCGCATTGCGCCAGATAGTGCAGGAATTCGGAGCCGGGGCGCATGTCGGCCTGGATTTGGTTGAGGGCGGCAAGCTTCGCGAGCTTTGCCCCGCTGTGCGGGCTGGCGATGGTGAACAGGCGGGCGATGTGCAATCGGCGCGGGTGATCGGCGTCGCGGCAGGGCGCGGCGGCGTAGCGCGCCACGAGGCCCCCCAGCGAAGCGCCGATCACATCCACCTCGGTCGTCCATTGCGGGTCTGTGCTGGGGAAGGCCTTGTCCACGGCGGCGATCACCTTGCGGCGGCAGTCTTCGAAGCTGTCATAGAGACCCACCGGCACGCCGATGATGCGCTGATCGCCGGTGTGCTTCTTGAACGCCAGGCGTAGGCATGTTGGAGAGACGTTGGGGTCCATGTAGCCGCCGATGATGACCAACGGCCGCTGGAGTTGCGCCGGCCGGGCGGACATATCCTTCAGCGCCCGCCGGGCATCCTTTGATGTGACGGGGAAGCTGGAGTTGACGGGCTTGGGATTGCCACATCCGACGGCGACAAGCAGCAGCATCGGCAGCAGGTATCGCATCATGGCAATCACACCGGCGCACGGCGGCTGGAAAAACGGGTTGGGCGGCGGCTAATTGGAAGTGGGCGGCGGGTTGGGGGTGGCGGGTTCTTCGCCATCGTCGGTCTGGGCCGATGGATCCCATGGGTCGATGGCATTGAAGGCCCAGCCGGGCTCGGAGGGGCTGACGTGGCCATCCATGAACAGGTAATTTGACCCGAGCGCCAGGCCGTGGCGATAGCGTTCGACCACGCGGTCGAAGTCGCGCAGGTTCATGTAATAGTCGGGAACGAGGCTTTTCTTTTCGCCCATGAGGATGACTTCGGCGGAATCGACGCCCTTGGTCAGGCCAAAGCGGATATCGTGCAGCACGAGGTGGTGGTTCAGGACATAAGAGTGTTCCAGGCCGGGCATTTCGTCGGCCGGGCACTTCATGACGTCGGGGTTCCAGCGTTTGAATATGACGATGGGCCAGCGCTGCTCGGGCGGGCGGTTGGCGCCCATGCGGTCGGGGAACATCCAGCCGCGGTTTTCATTGGCGTACATGATGAGGTGTGCGCCCAAGTCCTTGAGATGCGCCGCACAGGCGACGCGCCTGGCCTGCGACTGGGCCTTGGAGAGCGCCGGCAGGAGCACGGAGATCAGCAAGGCAATGATGCCGATGACCACCAGCAGTTCAACCAGGGTAAAACCGTTTTTGCGCGATTCTAAAGTCATAGGCAGACCACCGTCGCAATACAGTGACGATCATCCTCCACGGTTCTGTAACGCGAAGAACGCGACGGTGTTGTGTTAAAAAGCCCTAATATGGGGCGGAATTCAGTGATTTGGGCGTTTCAGGTGTTCGTCAAAGAACGCAAATGCAGTCCGGGCAGTGCGTTGCAGCTCAGCGCCACTCCAGCCGTGACCGGCGCCGCTGAGGAGCTCGACCCGGCCGGGCACCTGCGCCTTGTGCATCGCCTCGATCATGGCGATGGCCTGCGCGTGGGGGACAAGCGGATCATTGGTGCCCTGGAACAGGAGCATGGGCGCATCGCCCTTGCTGACGTAGGTGATAGGTGAAGCGGCCTTGTGCGCTTCAGGCTTTTCCTGAGGCGTGCCGGCCAGGAAATCCCTCACCAGGGGCTTGCTGGCATCGGGGAAGCCGAGCGTGAAATCCGTCGGCCCGAAGTAGGAGACGACGGCGTTGACTTTGCTGGACTGGTCCTTGTGTTCGCCCACATCGTCGAGGCCATCGGCCTTGTCCATCGTTCCGAGCATCATCGACAGGTGGGCGCCGGCCGAGAAGCCGATGGCGCCAATGCGCTGGGGGTCGATGTTGTACTTCGAGGCGTTGGCCCGCAGGAAGCGCACGGCCGCCTTCACATCCCGCACCTGGGCCGGGAAGGGATGCTTGGGGCAGAAGCGGTAGCTGATGGTAGCGCTGACATAGCCGTGCTGGGCGAACTGCCAGGTGATGTTGTTGTGGCCATTGCGGTGGCCCGCGCGCCATGCGCCGCCGTGGATCACGACGACACAGGGCAATGAAGCGCCGGCATTCTTCGGTCGGGCGATGTTGAGTTGCAGCGCCTCGCCTTCCACGGTGCCGTAGGTGATGTCGCGTTCGAACAGCACGCCGTCCGGCGCCTCGGCCGGCCGCGGCGCGGCGGAGATCTGGCACAGCCCTAACACAATCAGAAGCAGCGAAGCGATGCGCACCGTCATGAAGCCTCCAGGAGATGACCGGTTGGCGAGTATACCGCTCCGCCGGAGTTCGAGCGATACGCTGCGGCTTGAGTCAGCTTGTTGCGCCGATGTTACAGCATCCTGCGGAACCCCTGGGCATAATGCGGGTCGAAATGGGCGTGTCCAAAACGATGGAGGTTACCATGACACGACGAGCGTTCCTGACGATGACGACATGGGCGGCCGGCACGGCCGCGCTGGTTCTGGCGGCGGGACTGCCGCCGGTGCTTGAGGCCGAGGGAGAGAACCTTCATATCCCTGCCAGGGTGGCCCAGCCAAAAGCGACCGTCGACGGCTGCGAGGTGTCGGCCAGGCTGGTGCGCGACGCGGATGCGCCACCCCTGAAAGCAGGCGACATGCCCGTGTTCAGGCTCATCGCCAACAACCCCACCGAGCGCGAGGTGACGATCGAATGCGCGCTGAACCTCACCGGCACGCCCATCACCTCGCCGTTTTCGCGCATGCTGCCCGTGCCGCGCAGCCTGTGGCAGCACCGCGAGGCGATCACGCTCAAGGCCTACCAGACCAAAACGATCATGCTCAAGCCCGAGGTGAAGCTCCCCGACCAGCAGGAATTCAGCCTGAACATCGGCCCGACGATCGCGGGCCT
>CAZMXI010000206.1:0-7960 GCA_964570205.1 uncultured Tepidisphaeraceae bacterium | reverse complement strand
CCCGGCAAACTGCGCCAGATGGCCGCAAAGTGCAAAGGCCGTCAGCGGGCCGGCTGCCTCAGGGAAGTTCGAGCACGGCTGCCCGCCGGTGCGAATGCATGCGAACATGTCTTCGATCGGCCCCCCGGCCTTGGCGCGGGGCAGGGTCTTGGGAGGACTCTTGAAATCCTGATGCTTTTTGTCCGGAATGATCCGCGAATCGCTGCCGATCATGCCTTTATCGCCGATGAACAGGGTGAACTCGCCGAACTTGCGCTGGTTCTCCTTCTCCACCTGTTTCATGATCTCCGGCTTAAGTCCATCATGGTCATAAACATAGACCTTGGCCGCCGGGATACTCCCGCGCGACGGCAGTTCATAAACGACGATGTTGTCCTGCGGGAACATCTCAGCACTGCCGCCATTGGTGTTCATGCAGGTAACGGTGAATCTCTTCAGGCTGCCCAAGTCCAGCGCCCAGAAAACCGGGTTGACATTGTGGCAGGCCATGTCGCCGATGGTGCCGGTCCCGAAGTCACGCCAGCTACGCCAGTTAAAGGGGTGCAGGCCGTCGTGATAGTCGCGGTACTTGGCCGGACCGATCCATTCATCCCAGTGCAGGCCTTGCGGAATGGGCTTGGAGGCGGGCCTGCCGCCCTTACCGCCGAAATTCCGCCCCAGAATAGTGTGAGATTCCAGGATGTTCCCGACCGCGCCCGCCTGCACGTACTCCTTGAGCCGACGCAGGTGCTCGCCGCATTGGCCCTGGTTGCCCATCTGCGTGAGCACCTTCTTCTCTTTCGCCGCCTTCGCCAGGGCATAGCACTCGTAAATGTTGTGTGCCAGCGGCTTCTGGCAGAAGGTGTGCTTGCCGTAGTTGATGGCGCGAATCGCAGCCGGGGCGTGGTTGTGGTCTGGCGTGGCGATGAGCACCACGTCGATGTCATTGTGGCACTCATCGAGCATCTTGCGGTAGTCGTGGTACACCTTCGGCTTGGCCTGGTCCTTGACCTTGTTCTTCATGATGCCTTCGATGCGCTTGTCTTCCACCTCGACCAGGGCGACGAAGTTCTCGCGAAGCGCGTTGTCGGTGCTGTAACCCCCCATGCCATCGCCACCGATGACCGCAACACCCAGCTTCTTGCCTGCGTCGGCCGCCATGATGATCGGCCCGCGGGAAAGGCCCGCCGTGGCGGCGGCCGCCAATCCACCCTTCAAAAAACTACGTCGCGTGAAACGCTTAGACATGCTCAAGACTCCTTGGTTCAGGCACTTCGAGGCACAAAAAACCGAATTGCGGGCCCGTTCTCGGCCGGTCCACGCCCACCCCATGCTCAATACCGCCGCAAACGTATGGCCGTTGCCCGTCAGCGAGGTCGCACCGCTCTTTAATCCGTTGACAATGCACCCAGCCAGAACCTATGCTCGCCGTCAATCCGCAGTCTTTTGGTGCTGAAAGGCAGTTGCATGGATGGATTCGATCTCGCATGACAGTTCGTGCGCATGTCCGCAGTCCGGCAGGTCGTTTCCTGCAAGGCTACCCGAGGCAACCCGTCTCTTTGTCCCTCTGGCGCTCCTGTTGCTCGTTCTGTTCGCGGGCATGCGAGCCGGGCTGATCTGGCAGAATCGAGCGAGCGCCGGCGATGTGTCGGTTGCGCAGATTCTCTCGGCGTTCTGGGTGGGCTTGCGCTTCGACGCGGCCGTGACCTGCTATCTCCTGCTTCCCTTCGTCGTTGTGGGTCACCTGCCGCGGGTCGGGCTCGCCGCTTCGACGTTCAACCGGCGGTTCTTTGTGTGGGTGTTTCTCGCGGTGGTTGGAATCGTTAGCCTGCTGCTCATTGCGGAATTCGAGTTCTTCCGTGAATTCCAGATGCGCTATAACCAACTGGCGCTGGACTACCTGAACCAGGCGGCAACCGTCGGTCGCATGCTCTGGTATGGGTTCCCGATCCTCCCCGGCCTGCTCCTCCTGGCCGTGATACTGATAGCGTTCACCATCGCCGTGAAATGGCTGCTGCGGCAGTGCTTTGTTGGCCCGCCGCCGGCAGGGTGGATCCGCCCGGCCGCCCTGGCCGCTTGGGTGCCCCTTCTCGTGATCGGCATGCGCGGCGGCCTTTCGGGCGAACCCCTTCGCTGGGGCGATGCATATCGGAGCCAGAGTGAATTCGTGAACGCCATGAGCCTCAACGGAATCTTCACGCTTGGCTTGTCCGTCCGAGAGCGGCTTCGGGCATCGCCATCGTTGGGATTCTGGCACAAGGGCATCAGTCCGCGCGAGGCTCGCGGCATGGTCCAGGGAATGCTCGTAGCGCCGGGCGAGAAGCTTCTGGATCCGATGAACCGTACTGTCCTGCGGATCAGCGATGAGGCGGCGGGACCGATCTCGCTCTGGAAGACCGGGCGGCCGCCCAATGTCGTCCTGGTCATCATGGAGAGCTTCTCGGCCCGTTACTGCGGCGCCGTCGGCTCGCCGCAGGACTTCACGCCCGAGTTCAACAAATTGGCGCGTAACGGCGTGCTTTTCGATCGGGCTCTATCCAGCGGGACTCACACGCACCAGGGGGTCTTCTCGACCCTCCTGGGGTTTCCGAATCTGCCCGGATACGAAATCCTCATGCAGATGATGCCGGCCAACCAGCGCTTTGCTTCACTGCCCAGCGTGCTGAAGACTCAGGGATACCGCACGACATTCCTCTACAACGGCGATTTCTCCTGGGACAACATGCGCGGCTTCTTCCAGCAGCAGGGGGTCGATCAATTCATCGGGGCGGATGATTTTGTCCGGCCGTCCCACAAGGACAAGGTCTGGGGCGTCGCCGACGGCGATGTGTTCAACCGGGCCAACGAAGAGTTCGAGCGGCTCGCCCGATCGGGCCCGTTCCTGGGCATTGTGCTGACGCTCTCGAACCACACCCCGTTCGACCTGCCCGAGCCGCATCCATTTGCCCACACGATCGGGATGGGAAAGCTGGATGAGCGCATGGATGGCATACGGTATGCCGACTGGGCTGTCGGCCGCTTCATCAAGGATGCCGGGAAGCTGGACTACTTCGCCAATACGCTGTTTGTGTTCGTCGGCGACCACGGTTTTCATGTTCCGCCGGTGTTGACGGAGGTGCATGTCCTCTATCATCACGTGCCTTTGTTGTTTTACGCGCCCGGCCTGTTAAGCGGCCACGCCGTCGTGCACGATGTGGCGGGGCAGACCGACATCCTCCCGTCGGTGCTGGGCCTGCTGGATGTGCGGGCGCCACATGCTTCGTGGGGAAGAAACCTGTTCGAGCCGACCAGCCCCGGCCGGCAATTCACGGTGTTCAAGGCCTCTGGCGGCGGGCAGCACGTGGGCATGGTTAGGGGCGACAGTATCCTGGTGCTCGGTCCACAGGGCCAGGAAACGTTCGCCAGGCTCGACCTGGGCTTCCCCCCATCGCTTACTGCCGTTGATGATCCATCCGCCAGGGACGAAATGCGCGCTGAACTGCGGGCATATGTTCGCGCTGCGCTGGACGACCTGACGGGCCTGCGTGCTGGGCCCGTATTCGCTGCACCCTGATCCTTCGCGGCTTCACTGGAACTTCGACCCATAGGTGCCGCCGGGACGGATGTCCCACGGGTCTTCCGGCTTCTCGCCGGCGGGGCCGGTCCAGGGCGTGGGCTCTTCCTTGTCGACGTGCCCATCAAGGAACAGCAGATTTGACTTGCGCACCTTGCCGTGCCGGCGATTCTCGACGATGGACTTGTACTGGCTCTGCCCCGGCCCATCGCAGTTCATCCGAAACTCGGTATAGCTGGTTTGCTTCTCGCCTACGGTGATAATGTTCGCCGCCGGCACCCTGTAGGTCTTGCTGTACCTGATGTCGTCGTACCAGATGTGCATGTTGACGACATAGGAGTGCTTGACAGATTCGACGGGAAGATTGTCGTTGCTCGCCCTTGTCCTGTCGCCGTCGGTGATTTCGGTATCCACCGGACAGACCATCACCTTGGGCATCGGATTGACCTTCACCAGTTCCGGCGGGGCGATCACGCAAGTCCATCGCTCGCGCGGCGGCCTGGCGCCGCCGCCCCTGGGCGGAAAGATCGCATCCTTGTTCGCCTGGGTGTACATGACGATAAACTGCCCAATGCTGCGCAGATTGCTCTGGCAGGCGATGGCATTGGCCTGCTCCTTGGCCTTGCTCAGCGCCGGCAGGAGGATTGCGATGAGCAGGGCGATGATGCCGATTACCACCAGCAACTCAACCAGCGTAAACCCCTTGCGAATCAATCGTTGGTGCATGCCAGTCTCCTCATCCCCGCGGCCCGCGACAACAGACTCTCACCGCTTGCTACGCGCAGAATCAAATCACGTTGCCGGTTAATTCGATCCATACCGGTAACGAAGTGGGACCGCGAGACCCATTGTTAAGATAGGCAAGCCTGCTATGCCTGCCCACCGCCTTGGGTGCTGCCCGGATTCGCATCCGCAGAGGAACCGTTCGACGCCAGCTTCCCCGGCGGCAGCACAACCCGGATGTGCGTCTCCTTAAGTTGCTTTTCATCCACCGGCGACGGCGACCCGCACATCAGGTCCGCCCCGCTCTGCGTCTTCGGGAACGCGATGACATCGCGGATGTTGTTCAACCCGCGCAGGATCATGATCAGCCGGTCCAGCCCCAGCGCGATCCCGCCGTGCGGCGGCGCGCCATAGCTCAGGGCATCCAGCAGGAACCCGAACTTGGCCCGCTGTGCCTCGGCGTCAATGCCCAGCAGCGCGAACACCTTCTGCTGCGTGTCCATCCGGTGGATACGGATCGACCCGCCGCCGATTTCGTTGCCGTTCACCACGATGTCATACGCCTTGCTCTTGACCGACTCCACCAACTCCCGCTCGCGGCTGTCCAGCTTGCCCAGGTCCTCATCCAGAGGCGCTGTGAACGGGTGATGCGTGCTGACGAACCGCTTCTCATCCTCATCCCACTCAAACAGCGGGAAATTGACCACCCATACCCATGCGAAGTCGGTGCTTGGCTTGAGCTGCATCTCCCGCGCCATCTTCAAACGCAGCTCGCCCAGAACCTTGTGCACGATCTTGGGCTTGTCCGCCGCGAAGCACAGCAGATCCCCATGCCGGGCGCCCGTCCGCTCCACCAGTTGCGGCGCGATGCCCGCCAGGAACTTGCCCACGCCCGTGTAGAGGCAAAGGTCAGCGCCGGCGGCGTACGCCCCGGTCTTCTTCGCCTCGTCCACCGATGGGATGATCTTGTCCCCGACCGCCTTCTCCAGGTTGATCACCTTGGTGACCGCCAAACCCTTGGCGCCGAAGCCCTTGGCCCATTCGGCCAGCGCATCGGTCTGGGCGCGCGTCAGCTTCGCGCCGCCGGGCACCACGATGCACTTGACCAGCGCCGCGGTGTTGAACACCTTGAAGTCCGTCGTCTTCGCCAGGTCGGTCAGGTCCTGGAGCTGCATCCCGAATCGCAGATCCGGCCGGTCCGAGCCGTACTTGTTCATCGCCTCGTCATATTCCATCTTGGGGATGGGGTTCGGCGCCTCTAAGCCCAGCACTTCCTTCCAGATGGCGCGGAGCAGCCCTTCCATCACCGTGATGATGTTCTCGCGGTCGATGAACGCCATCTCCACGTCAAGCTGCGTGAACTCGGCCTGGCGGTCGGCCCGCGGGTCCTCATCGCGGAAGCACCGCACGATTTGCATGTACTTGTCGCACCCCGACACCATCAGTAGCTGCTTGAAGAGCTGCGGCGACTGCGGCAGGGCATAGAAATTGCCCGGCACGAGCCGCGCTGGCACCAGAAAGTCCCGCGCCCCTTCCGGCGTGCTCTTGGTCAGGAAGGGCGTCTCGATCTCCCAGAAGCCAAGGTCGCCCAGATAGTCCCGCATCAGCTTCGTGACCCGGGCGCGCACGCGCAGCGTCTGCTGCATCTCCGGGCGACGCAGGTCCAGGTAGCGATACTGAAGGCGCTTCTCCTCGCTCACCACCTCGTGTTCATCCGGGGTGAACGGGGGGGTCGGCGATACGCTCAAGACCTCCATGTCCTTCACCCGAATCTCGATCTGCCCGGTCCCCAGCTTCGGATTCTCCAGCCCCGGCCCGCGCGGCTCCACCTCGCCGCTGACGCTGATCACCCATTCGCCCCGCAGCTTCCGGGCCTCGTCATGCACCTTCTGCCCGCAGATGTCCGCGTCGAACTTGAGCTGCGTCAGCCCATCCCGGTCCCGCAGGTCGATGAACACCAGCCCGCCGTGGTCGCGGTAGGAATGAACCCACCCCGCCAGCCTCACGGCCTTGTTGACGTCGGTAATACGGAGCTGCCCGCAGGTGTGCGTACGATAGCGCGTTTCAATGGCTTCCATAGGAATATAACGGTTGTAAGTTGCGACTCGCTCTTTGCCAGAGGGGAGAAACTCGGTAAACAGACCACCGGGGCGGGCGCGGAGGCGGCCACCAGCCGCATCACCGCGCCTAACGATTAGCGTCCGTGATCCTGAAATCGTAGGCGTGCATGTGCGAGCGAAATCATAATGCGGGCGGCCGCCGCTGTAAATCGGCCGCCTCTGCTTATTCCACCTGCCATTTCGGCCGGGCCATCCATTGCCTCAGCACCTTCTCCGCCGGCTTGCCTTCAGGCGTATACCCGCGATTCTCCTCGCCCCCATCGCCGGCCGTCCACTCCCAGATCATGAACCCGCCCAGGCCCGGCGTGCCGTGCCACACGCTGAAAAACGCCTCATAAAGCCGCTTCTGAAGGTCCAGGTCGATCGGCTCGGCGTCCTTCGTATAGTCCCACGGCTCGTGCGCGGCGTTGCGCAGGCTGCACCAGCCAACCTCAAGAAACAGAAGCGGCTTGCGAACCTCGGCCGAGAATCCGATCACGTTCTTCTGGATTTCCTTCCACCGCTGCTGGATCTGCTCGACGCTGACCCGGTGGTTGTCGCCCATCTTCCAGTAGCTGTTCATCCCCACCAGGTCGAGCTGGTCCCAGAACGGCACGCTGCGGTAGTGATCCCAGTTGGATGAGTACGTCAGCATCCCGCTGAACGTCTTGCGGATTCCGTCGATCGTCGTCCGCCACTGCTCCTCCTGGCTTTCGGTGCTGACCAGCTCCGACCCCACCACCAGCACATCCGCCTTGTGCGCCTCGGCGATCCAGGCGTAGTGGTGCATCAGGCTGCGATAGCTCTTCCACCATTCATCCCAGCGCCCGCCATCCGGGCTGATCGTCCCGCGCCATTCCTTGTAAGACCGCGGGTTGTCGATCAGCACGATCGGCATCAGCACTACGCGCAGGCTCTTGCCTTTGGCGTAATCGATGAGCTTGCCGAGTTGCTCGGCCGACGGCGTCAGCCGCTGATCCAGGAAAATCCGCGTGCTGCCGCCGTTCTCCATCCGCGAATCCACGACGAACATCACCGTGTCAGCGCCCAGCGCGGCGACCTCATCCACGCTCTTACGATATTCCGTTTCCATCCAGTCCACCCGCTGGAGCTGCACGGCGATTCCGCGGAAGGGCAGCGTTGCTTTGCGCTCCGCCAGTACCTGCGTGTGCCTGCCGGCCGCCGCCCTCACCCCCGGCCGCGCTGGGTCGGCCGTGGTCGTGAACATACAGCCCAGCGTGATCCCCACGTACACGACGGCCGCGGCGATGATGATCCCAAGACGCATGTGGCCTTTCCTCAAAACCCGGTCAAAATCCGGCCGCGAATCATACGAAAACCCCTCCCGCCCGCCTAGCCCTCGACCCTGGTGCCTCGCCAGGAGGGGCGGGGTCTGGCCGCCGGCCGTGTCCCGAGCGGCTGTACGGCCTGAAGGCCGCACTGCGAACGAGTGCCAGCCGCCGGTGACAGCCGCCACGGCGGCGGCCAACCTTCTCCGGGTGGTTCAAGGGGGAGTATTCGTTCCAACTTGGCCTGTCGCGTGCAGTGGCACGGGGGGCGTGCCCAATCTTCCGGGCAACGGTTAATTCATTGAGGCAGCACGCCA
>CAZMXI010000205.1:0-8127 GCA_964570205.1 uncultured Tepidisphaeraceae bacterium | reverse complement strand
TGCCCTGCCCGATGCGGTTGGGCCCGCCGCCGATGATGACGATCTTGGGCTTGTCCGACGGGCGGATTTCATCCTCGATCAGCGTTTGCAGTTCGCCGCCGGCCGCCAGTTGCCGGACCGGCGCTTCGTAAGTGGAATAATAGTAAGGCGTGGCCGCCTCGAACTCGGCGGCGCAGGTGTCAACCAGCTTGTAGACCGGCAGAACCTCGCAGGCTTTGCGCAGCATGCGCACCTGCTTGGGCGTGAGCTGCCAGGCCGTGGCAAGCTGCACATCGCTGTAGCCCCATTGCTTGGCCTGGCGAATGAGGTCGGCCAGCTCCGCGCTGAGCTCTGCGCCATCGGCCGCCGGAAGCAGCGATCTGGCGGCCATGATGCTTTGCTCGAACTCGACCAATTGCTTCATCTGCGCCAGAAACCAGCGATCGATCTTCGTCAGGTCGTGAATCGCATCGATCGACCAGCCCATTTTCAGCGCATATCGGATGTAATAGATGCGCCCCTGGCTGGGGACGGCCAGCTTTCGGTGGAGCTTGCCGTCGGGAATGGGCCATTCCACATCGACGCTTTCGCCCTGGACGGTCTTGTCGGAATTGTCCGGCTCATCGGCGGCATGATCTGGCCTGGGCGCCGCGGCTGAGCCGCTCGTTCCATTGCGCTGCGCGTTAAGCCACTTGTCATAGCGATCAAGTCCGAAGCCAAATCGCTTGACCTCCATGGAACGGATGCCCTTCTGCAGCGCCTCTTTGAACGTCCGGCCGATGGCCATCGCTTCGCCGACGCTCTTCATCTGGGTGGTCAAGGTCTCGTCGGCGTCGGGGAACTTCTCGAAGGTCCAACGCGGGATCTTGATGACGCAATAGTCGATGGTGGGCTCGAAGCAGGCGCTCGTCCAGAGCTCGAACTTTCCATTCGCGCCCTTGCGGCTGGTGATGTAATTGGGCAGCTCATCGAGGGTATAGCCGCAGGCGAGCTTGGCCGCGATCTTCGCGATGGGGTAGCCGGTGGCCTTGGACGCCAGAGCCGACGAGCGGCTGACGCGGGGGTTCATCTCAACGACAACCATCTCGCCGTCGGCGGGATTGATAGCGAACTGGATGTTCGAGCCGCCGGTCTCGACGCCCACCGCGCGGATGACCGCGATGGCGGCGTCTCGCATCCGCTGGTATTCCTTGTCGGTCAGGGTCTGCACGGGCGCGACGGTGATCGAGTCGCCCGTATGCACTCCCATGGCGTCCATGTTCTCGATCGAGCAGATGATGACGACGTTGTCCTTGCGGTCGCGCATCACCTCCAGCTCGTATTCCTTCCAGCCGATCACCGACTGCTCGATCAGGACTTCGGTGACCGGCGAGGCATCCAGCCCCCGCGCTGTGATGGTCTCAAACTCCTCACGGTTATAAGCGATGCCGCCGCCTGTGCCGCCCAGCGTGAAGGCCGGACGGATGATCAGCGGCAGCCCGATCTCCTCCATGACCTTCCGGGCCTCTTCCATGGTGTGGACAACTCCCGATCGGGGTACCTTCAGGCCGATCGAGATCATCAGGTCTTTGAAGACCCGGCGGTCCTCGCCTCGATAGATCGCCTCGCGGTTCGCGCCGATCATCTGCACGCCATACCGGGTGAAAAGGCCGGAGTCATAGCACGCGATGGCGGTATTCAGCCCGGTCTGTCCGCCGAGAGTGGGCAGGCACGCGTCAATGGGGTGCTTGCCGGCGGCTTCGCGGGCGAGGATGCGCTCGATGGCATCCGGGGTGATGGGTTCGATGTAAGTGGCGTCGGCGAACTCCGGATCGGTCATGATGGTGGCCGGGTTGGAGTTCACGAGAACGACGCGGTAGCCTTCTTCCTTGAGTGCGCGGCACGCCTGCACGCCGGAGTAGTCAAACTCGCAGCCTTGGCCGATGACGATGGGACCGGAACCGATGATGAGGATGGTGTGGATGTCGGTGCGTCGCGGCATCTATGTGGATCTCTTTCAGTCCAAAATTCCGGGTATGGTACTGAGATTGGTATGGATTGGAAAGAACGCGCTATCGCACCCGGGAATCCGCGGAAGGCACGATGGGGTCGCCGGTCAACTCCGGGCGAGGCGCAGATCTTTCACCTCGAGCTCGACATTGCGATAACCGTTGTATTCATTGAGAGTTGGCTCGATTGCCAGATCGACGCGGGTGCCGGGTTGCAGCTCCTCCATCAGGCCGCCCATGCCGAATCCAATGCACTTCAGCGATGCGTTGCCCTGGCGGGCAATGAACTGGAGGTGTTCAGCGCTCCGGCCGACTCGCCGGGGCAGCCCTCCAACCTCCGCACCCAGGCAACACAGCAGCGGGCGGGGATTGGCTGTGCCGAAAGGACCCAGCCGGGCCAGATCAGTCACCACAGCCTCGTTGATCTGTCGCAATTCGGCCACCGCATCGATCCGTAACTCAGGCGTCAGCAACTCTTTAGGCAGGTTCAGCCGGGCGTAGTCGCAAAATGCCTCGCGGAATGTCTCCAGCTTGGTTCGGTCCACGCGCAGGCCGGCGGCCATCTCGTGGCCGCCGCAGGTCTCCAGGTGCTTGCGGCAGGCCTCCAACGCCCGCGCCAGATGGAAACCCGGAATGGAGCGGGCGCTGCCGTGACCATGGTCATCGCCCAGGGCAATCATGACCGTCGGCCTGTGAAACCGTCCCACCATGCGCGACGCCACGATGCCGATCACGCCTGGATGCCACCCCTCCGCCGCCAGGACCATGCCGTGGCAGTCTTCCCGGTCGTATCCCAGTTCGCGGACCTGCTCGACGGCTTCTTCGAAGATCTGCCGTTCTATGGTCTGGCGGGCGCGATTCTGCTGTTCGAGCCCGGTGGCTATCTCGCGGGCGCGGTCGGCGGTGGCCACGGTGAGCATCTCCAGCGCCTCGCGCGCGTGGCCCATGCGCCCGCAGGCGTTCAGCCGAGGCGCGAGCCGGAAACCGACGTGGAAGCTGTCGAGCTTCTGCCCGCCGAGGCCGGCCGACTCGATCAGCGCCTGAATGCCGGTCATCTCGCTGCGTTGCAGCCCGCCCAGGCCAAAATGCGCCAACAACCGATTCTCGCCGGTCAGGGGCACGACGTCGGCAATCGTGCCCAGCGCCGCCAGGCCAGTGGCGTCGATGAGGAACCGCCGGAAGTCGGCGCTGACGCGGTCAGCGCCGCCGAATGCCCGGCCGATGCCCCACGCCAGCTTAAACGCCACGCCCGCGCCGCACAGGTTGGGGTTGGCGTAGGTTGATGGCCCGCCGGCTTCATCCAGTCGCGGATGAACGATGGCAAGACACTCGGGCAGGCTGGCGGCGCCATCAGCGCTGCGCCGGCATTCGTGGTGGTCGGTGACGATCAGATCGACGCTTCGCTGGCGGGCGAGCCGGGCCTCGGCAATGGCGGTGATGCCGCAATCGACGGTGACGATGAGCTGCGCTCCGTCGTCGCAGATCTGGGTGATGGCGTCGGCGTTGAGACCGTAACCTTCGTCAAGGCGATGGGGAATATACCCTTCGGCCAAGCCGCCTAGAAGGCGGATGGCGTGCAGGAGTATCGCGGTGGCGGTGATGCCATCGACATCATAATCGCCGTAAATGACGATCTTCTCGCCGTCGCGGATGGCCTGGGCAATGCGCTCGGCCGCAGGCATGAGGTTGGGCATGTCGGCCGGATCGTGCAACAGCTTCAGGCTGGGCGAGAGAAAACGCTGGCATTCCTCCGGGGTGGAGATCTTGCGGTTCAGGAGGATCTGGGCGATCAGGGGCGACGTTTTCAGGCGAGCGGCCAAGTCCGCGCAGCCCTGCGAGACGGGGGCGATATTCCATCGTTTGGGCTGGTGCATCCGTGCTCAGTGCCCTTTCAAGGAGGAAGAATCAGCAACGGCGGATGATTCTAGTGCCGAGCGTCGAATGGCTCAACCGACGCATAAGCCATCGGCCAGGGCCGGTGACGGTGCGGCAACGCAGGACGAAGTCCACAAGGTTTTCTGGCCTCGGCTTGGTTCGTCGCGATTGACGAAAGGATAGGGCACAAATTCAGTGCGATATAAGCTGTGCTGCCACAGGTGTTTGGCAACAATACGGCAAAACGGTTGACTGGCGGGCATCCGGTGTAGTAAACTCTGCATATGTGGCCGATTTGTGTCGGCTGAGCGTGGGTGTGGGTGTGAAGGCGCGGGCGTTTCGGTGAGGTGCCCGGTGCTTCAGAAGTTGAAGGAAGCGGAGATTCCTATGAAACAGCCGAATGCCGAATTGCGGCGATTGGCGGGTCGCGACTAGAGTGCGTCGAGTCTGGTCAAGGAAGATGGCCGGCTGCTCGATCGGGTCGGCAGCCGCAGGCCGGCGACGATTTCAGTGGGTGCTGGAATGGCCGGTGTGGGTGCGTGCCGGTTGTTGACCTGTGGGTGAATCCACTGCGAGTTCGGCGAGCGCGATCGCATCCCTGAACATCAGGCCGGTGCCTTTTTGGAGCCGGTCATGGAAAGGAGTCGTATGAGGACCATCAAGAACGCGGTCATGGCCGGTTCAGCGGCGGCCTTGTTGTCGAGCAGCGCGTTCGGCGCATCGATCACATTCAACAATGAGACGTACGAATATGGCACCGGGAAGGGCGCTGTCGCGACGATCGTGGCGTTGCAGGACAGCCCCAGCGAAGGCGGCTCTGTCCTGCGCAACTTGACGAACACGGCCGACGTGAAGTCGGGCGATGTCAAGCCCGGAGCGGGCAGCAAGACATGGAGCATTGAGGAACTGGCGGCCAATACGCCGGATCCGGTGATTGTGAGCAAGGACAGCTTTGGCGTTGTTTTCAATATTGCCGAGCCAGGCAGCGCTTCCGATGTGGCGTTGGATGATTTCAGGCTGGTCTTCTACAGCTATGATCCGCTCGATGAGAATCAGCAGACCGGGTCTTTCACGGCCACATATGATGCACCGGTTGGAGGGCAGAATCTGACGGTGGCTGGGCAGGGCGTCGGCGGGTCGGGGTATTTGTTCCGAGTGGTTTTCGAGAGCGCCGCCGAGGAGGCGTGGTTCAACAATCCCAAGAACCGTGTTGGGATCGAGACCTTGGGAGATATCGCCAATACGGCGGGCAGCCAGGAGACATTCTACATTGCCGCACCTGCGGCAGTGGTGCCGCTGCCGCATTCCGCGACGATGGGCGCAGCCTTGTTGACAGTCCTGGGTGTATGGCGCCTCGTCAGCCGAGTTCGCCGAGGCAGGTCTGACTAATCGGACGTCTGCATTCCAGGTACTTGCTCACGGGACGAAGCGATGCTTCGTCCCGTGTTTGTGCGCGTCCGGATAACCGGCCGATCCCCGTTCCCGCCTCAATAACCGCGTGCGGACCTTTGCCCAGTTTGCCCGGCTTGCCCCGCGAATCGTACGTCACCCCCGGAAGCCCGCCGATACACACGTATGCGGCGGAGCACCGGAGGGCACGTGCGACCAACAGGCCGACATCACCGGCGGGCGCCGCGGCGAAGCGCATTAAGCCATGTTGCCGAAGCGCATTGCGCGCTGCTCGAGCCGCGGCGGCTTCTGAGCGCCAGCATCGATCCTCCGGAGTTCGACCTTGCGGTTGACTTTGCCGGCCCGCAGCCGGCCATGGTCGAACCAGCAGAGCCGATGGACGAGCCCAGCGGCGCTGTGCCTCTCTCGGAGCTTCCCGAACTCAGCAGCAATCCCTCGGCCAGCGCCAAGCTTTATCTTGACTTCGATGGCGACAGCGGCGGCTCGTGGGGCGCGTACAGCGTGCCTCAGACGCCGGCCTATGACCGCGACGGCAATGCCGCCAGCTTCAGCGATGGCGAGCTGGCATCCATCCAGGAGATCTGGGCTCGCATCGCTGAGAAATACTCACCGTTCGACGTGGATGTCACCACCATCAGGCCGGCCAGCTTCGCCGACCGAATCGCCCTTCACGCGGTCATTGGCGGCAACGGCGCATGGATCGGCGGCGGCTACGGCGGCGTGGCTTACGTCGGGGGCTTCTACAATTCGAGTCCCAACAAGGTTTGGATCTTCGAGGACAACCTGGGCAACGGCCATGCCACATACGTCGCCGAAGCGGCCGCCCACGAGGCGGGGCACGGCTTCGGACTGGAGCATCAGAGCGAGTTTGATGCCTCCGGCCGGATGATCGAGGAATACTACGAGGGCACCGCGCTGAGCGCGCCCATCATGGGCAACAGTTATTACGCGACGCGCGGGTTGTGGTGGCGCGGGCCATCGGTCGTCGCGAGCAACATCCAGGATGACATCTCCATCCTGGTTGGCACCAAGAACGGATTCGGATACCGGGCGGACGATCATCCGAGTTCGGTCGCGAGCGCCACGGTTATGACCGTCGCCGAGGAACTGGTCGGCGGCGCGGGCATCATCGAGAAGGCCGGCGACATCGACGCCTTCTCGTTCAGCACCGGCGCGGGCCAGGTGACGTTCACTGCGGCCGGCGCGCAGCACGGCGGCATGCTTGACCTGAAGCTCGAACTGCGCACAGCGGCCGGAGCGCTCATTGTCGCCGCGGACACCGCCAGCTTGGGTGAGACGATCAGCCTGACCCTGGAAGCGGGTTCGTACCGGCTCGTCGTCGCCAGCCACGGCGACTACGGCGATCTGGGGCAATACTCGATCTCGGGCACGGTCGTGCCGTCACTGGACCAGCCCGAGCCGCCGCCCGAAGGCGAGGACGATCCGTTGCCGCCGCCGCCGGAGTCGGAGGTTCTGTCGCCCGAGGCGCCCAGCGGGTTGCGGGCGCGGGCTTTTGCCCGCAAGCGCGTGCGCCTCAATTGGAACGACAACTCATCCGACGAGACGGGTTTCCATATCCAATGGTCGCCGGATGGGGCGACATGGTTCGAGATCGCGGCATTGCAGGAGAACGCCGATCGGTTCGCCGATCGCAATCTGTGTGGCGGCCGGCACCATTACCGCATCTCGGCCTTTAATGATGCGGGGCAGTCAGACTGGACGGAAGTTGCCGTGGCCATGCTGGGCCGGACGCGGGTGCGGCGCATGGCGGAAGGCTCGCGACTATTCTCCGAAGAGCTGGTGCCCGCGGCCGAAGAGGGGCTGTTCGCAACGCCGCTGACGACCATGACGCGCGTGCGCGTATGGCAGGGTGGCTGATCATCCAACCCTGGGGCAGGAAGGGGGCCGCCATCTTCTCCGAGAGCAGAGCTGCCGATGACGTTGGCGGTCACTTTCGGCCGCTGGCCTGCCGCTCGGCGATGAAATCTTCCAGGCCGACTTCGCGGATGCGGTTGAGGTTGCCGATGCGATCGCTCCGGAAAATGAACCCGAAAATCCTCGATACAAGGCTGTTGAGCTTGCGGCAATGCCGCAGGTCGTAATACTCGCGGCAGTCGGCGCAGGTGTCGCACTGGCGCTCGACGGCGCAGGCCTTTACCGGGCAGCATTTGAACATCGGCCGGTCGCTGTGGCACCCCTGGCACCTGCCAGAGCGCATCGCGCCACAGTTGCTGCACACCAGTCCGCAGCGGGCGACCATGATGGCGGATGTGGATTCGGGCATGGCTGACCTCTCTGGGCGGATTGAACCGCCGTGGCCGGCCGGTGTCAATTCGCCCGCGCCGGCGCGGGGCGCATCGGCCATTCGCGGCACGGTCTTGTGCTCCACGCGGCGCGGCGATGTGCAGTATTGATGGCAAAGGAGCGCTGGTTGCGATGACGGGAAGGGACTTTCTGAATTCCAAGTGGGTGCAGATGGCAGCGCGTACCGGCGCTTCGCGGGGCATTGGCGGCAAGTTCAACCGCTGGCTGCGCAAGGTGCGGAGCGCATCGCTGTTGAAACGGTCGCGCGAATTGTGGGAGTACTTTCATTCGCCGGCGGTTTCCAAGGCCGAGAAGGCCATCATCCTTGGGGCTCTGTTCTACCTGATTTCGCCATTTGACGTGGTGCCCGATTTCATTCCGATGGCCGGGCTGTTGGACGACCTGGGGGTTGCGACGTTCGTGATCAACTACATCACGAGGAAGCTGGACGAGAACGCGACGATTGAGGGGATGCCTGGGGAGGAGATGAGGGGGTGACAGACAAGGCGACACGGCGGCACGGGGACACGGCGACAGGGAGAGTGAAAATGAAATGTGGGACATTGTGGGA
>CAZMXI010000204.1:0-8138 GCA_964570205.1 uncultured Tepidisphaeraceae bacterium | reverse complement strand
TCCCGGCGACATCGTGGGGCGCAGCATCGCCACGCAGTCCACGTTGGGGGCGTCGAAGCCCGTGGTCAGCACATTCACGTTGCACAGGTATTTCAGGGGTGAGCCACCGCCGAAGAGTTCACCTCCGCCCTGGCGGCGGAAACGCGCGATGAGCGCCTCGCGCTCGGCGGCCGGGGTCTCGCCGGTGATGAAACCGCACTCGACGCCGTGCTCGGTGCGCAGCACGTCCACGATGTGCTGTCCGTGCTGGATGCCTGAAGAGAAGATCAACACCGACGTGCGATCCTGGGTCTGCTGGATGATCTCGGCGCAGGCGGCGCGGACGAGGGCGACCTGATCCATCAGGTCCTCGACTTCGCCTGCGATGAACTCGCCGCCTCGCACATGTAGGCCCGAGGTGTCGGCCTTGGTGATGCCAGCCTTGGTGCGCAGCGGACACAGGAAGCCATCCCGGATCAGTTCCCGGACACCCACCTCGAAACAGACATGATTGAGGAAATGGTCACTCTGGCAGATCATTCCGCTGGTCATGCGGAATGGCGTGGCCGTCAGCCCGATCACGCGGAGTTGGGGGTTCACGACCTTCGCGTCCTTGAGGAAGGTCTGGTACATGCCCTCGCCCTCGGGCGGGATCATGTGCGCTTCGTCGATGATCACCAGGTCGAAGGCGTCGAGTTCGGCGGCGCGGCGAAACACCGACTGGATGCCCGCCACGATCACCGGGTGCTCGGTGTCGCGCCGCTTCAGCCCGGCCGAGTACAGCCCGACATGAAGGTGTGGGGCCATGCGATCCAACGTGCCCGCCGTTTGCTCGAGCAGTTCCTTCACGTGCGCCAGCACCAGCACACGCCCGTTCCAGCGCGTCACTGCGTCGTCGCAGAGCGTGGCCATCACCGGCGTCTTGCCGCCGCCGGTGGGGATCACGACGACGGGGTTGTCGTCTCGCTCCCGCAGGTGGGCATACACCGCTTCGACGGATTCGCGTTGGTATGGCCTAAGCGTCACCATGCCGGCCCCTTTCTCCCTTGGTCTTCCGGGTCCGGCCGCGTTCCCGATACCACTGCAGCACCGCATTGCGGTCGCGGATCGGCTGGGTGGATGCGATCAGGGCCTTGACGAACCGCAGTGTTGGGTCGATCTCCGTGGCGTAGGAGCGGTCGTAATAGATGTGGAAAGACCAGAGCCGGAATCTGGCCTCGATCTTCTGCCACGCCTTAGCCGTCGCCGGTATCCCGGCGTCACTCGAGGGAGATGCGCTCAGTTGCATGACGCCTCCTCCGGCATGGCCGCGTCGCACATTTCCCGGCACGCCGTCCGCGAGAGGGGGGAGAGTTTCACAAGCACGCGCCCGCCGGCGACCGGCGTCGCCTTCACGGTGATAAGCCACACGATCTGGCTATCGTCGGGGAACGCACCACCGCGCTGCAGCGCGTCGAGCAGGCTCTTGAGCAGATTGTCGATGTCGCGGCGGCGGCGGTCAGGCGGATACACCGTCACGCTGCAGCAGAGTTTGCCCTCCATTGGGCGCACCGCCGCCGCGTTCAAGATCGCGCACACCTGCTGCCGGAACCGCCGGCCTGTGGCGCTCAGGACGGTGCGGCCCCGGAAGTGCCGCCAGATATGGTTGGTCGATGGCGGGAATGGCAGTTCGATTTCCATCATGTCCGCGCTCCAAGAAGCCTCCCGCCGGCGCTGGCACCGGCGGGAGGATGTCGGTCATCATGCCGTGATCAGCCGCGCTTCCAGGGTGGCGCGACGCTGCCCGCGGGCGTGACCTGCTGCTGCGGCTTGCCCGTCGCCGCTTCCTTCTTGGCGTAGCCCTTGATCTCGTTGGTGATCTCGCCGGTGTCGTCGCGCTTCTTGCACTTGACGGTGATCTGCATGGGCAGGTTGTGCAACTCCACCGAGTCCTTGGGCGTCATCACGCCCGCGGCGCGGCAGATGGCCGACAACTCGGCGCGGGCGATCTGCACCGTCAGCGCATTGGAGTTGGTGAGGTTCAGCCGCGCCCACAGCAGCCGGCCCTTGTAGGGGCCGTCAAGCACCTGGAACGTCAGCTGCAGGTAACTGCCGCCGCCGTTCTTGGTGGGCTTGGTCTGGCTCTCGACAATCGCCGCGATGTAGTTGCCCGCGGGGATCGCCTCGAATGCCGTGCTCGGTTCGACCGTGTTGGCATTGAATCCGTTGAGGTCTGCCATGTTCAGGCTCCTTGGGTTTGAGGTTGCGTGTTGATCGATGCATTCGCCGGAGCGGCGACGCTGCCGCTCAGGAAGTTCGCGTAGTGGTTGAAGTCCAGAGGAAGCTCGTCGGGAAGGTTCAAGCGATTCTTGGCCACGTGGGCCGGGCGCTCGGTGGTGCGCAGAATGCGCTCGCCGGTGCCGATCCCCTGGCTGCGGGTGCGGTTGAAGCCCTCGTCGGTCGCCTTGGTGAAGACCTTGTAGGTCGCGAAGAGAACCTCGTCGCACCATTCCATGACCGTGGCGGCCGCGAGCCTGTGGAGACGCGGGACGTAGCGGTCATAGCTGTCGGTCTCGGGGTTCTCGAACTTCTCGATTTTCGAGTGTGCCAACAGGATGACCGACATGCCGCGCTCATTGCGGAGGGCATCGAGGCCGGCGAGTATCTCGCGCCACTGCGTCAGCGCGAATGTGTAGCCCTTGGCGTAGCCGATGTCCTCGATGCTCTCGACGTTCCGCTTGCGGCAGACCTCGGCCCAGATCAACTGTTCGAGCCAGTCGATGCTGTCGATGACCACGGTGCGGAACGAATGCGGCTCGGTGTAGAGTTCCCCCAGCGCCGCCAGCACATGCTGGTATTCGGTGGCCAGGGGAAAGCTGGCGCAGTTGATTCCACCCAGGCCGTCCTCAGTGGGAATGAAGATCGCCCCGTCGGCCATCGACCCGAAGGTGGACTTGCCGATGCCCTGGACGCCGTACAGCATCGTGCGCCGCGGCCCGGAGCGTGGTCCCTTGTTGATTTGATCCATGAGTTTCATGCATTGCTCCATTAGGGTGAGGGGTTGTCGAAAAGAGGCGGGCGGCCGTGCCAGAGTCACCGAGGCCGTCGGAGCCCTGAGCAGCGCCGGCGACATGGCCGACTCGCAGAATGCGCGTCCGGCCGCCCGCCGTGGAAAGAGAGAGCTACAAGTGATCGAGGACACGCGGCTCCTCGTAGCCGGTGGGCCAGTGGTCGGTCTGCTGGAACTGCCGCAGCCGCTTCATGGCCACCTCGTTTTCCTGCTGGGCGATGGCCAGCACGTCGGCCCCGACCATCCACACGCCGCAGCGAAACGGTTCCTTCTTCTCCACCGCGATGAGGTGGACGGGGAGCAGCGCGCCGGTTTGCTGCCAGAGCAGCGAGCGGTAGAAGGCCAACTGGTGGATGTACCCAAAGACGCGGCACTCGCCCTCGAACCAGTCCAGCGAGTCGCAGGTTTTGAGGTCCACCAACGCCGGGCTGTCGCCGGTGAAGAGCCAGTCGAGACGGCCCTGGCACGCCAGATCGAGATGACGGGTGCGGACGACGCCTTCGGCGATCCCTTCCGCCAGGAGCCGCGTAGCGCCGTCGTGCGTTCGCACGGCGGCAGCCATCTGCTCGATGAGAACCGCCTGCTCCTCGGTGATCACCGGCTTACCCTGCACTTCGGCCCATTCGGCAAACGCCTTGGTCGCCGGGCCGTAGCTCTTGCCGGTCTTCTCGTTGATGGGACCGCCGATGGCATACTCGGTATCGAAGCGAGGCCGGCCTTCCAGGATCAGCGTGTGCGCGGCGCGCCCGATCTGGTAGGCAGGACGGTCAGTGTCGGGGATCAGGCCCAGTTGCTTGCGGCGATACAGCAATGGGCAACGGCGGAAGTCCGCCAACGCGTGGCTGCTGAGGTTCTCACGGGATTTGGCGTGATAGACCTCCGCCGGCTCGCGAATCAGGAACGGAAATGTCTGCGGCTTGGTCATGTCGGCTCCGTTGGTTTGACTGACGGCGGGCTCGTCGCCGCCAACGACTACATCAGCGGCGACGAGCCCAGACTTACGGGGAGGGGGAGGCGGGATTAGAAAAGGTTCTCGCTGCCGATCTCCATGAAGTGTTGGAATATCTGCTTGCGGGCGCGGTCGATGGACGTTTCAGAGACGCCCAGGATGCGGGCCACGTCCGCCTGGGAGTGGTGCATCAGGAGCACGGCGATCTCGCGGAGCCGCGAAGGCAGACGCTCGATGGCCTTGCCGACAGCCTCGGCGCGCTCGGCGGCGGCGACTTCGTCCATGGGCGTGTACCCGGTCATGCGGTGCCGGACGTCGTGATCGACGTCGACCGGGGTTGGGCCGTCCAGGGGAACGGTATCGTGGAAGCGCCGCCGGGCATCGCGGATGAGGCTCTTGCGCCGCGTCGCGATCACCCGGCAGATGAACGTGTGCCGGCTCGCCCGGTTCGGGTCGAAACGCGGCAAGGCGCGGTAGATCTCCACGAGCAGATCGCCGGCGATGTCGTCGGCGTCATCGCGGCAGAACGACCGCATGCGGCTGAGTTGCTTGGCGCAGAAACGGACGCGGTCCATTTCATACGCATCCAGAAGAACGGGACCGTCGGCTTGGGCCGACACGACAGGGGAGGAACAAACCATCTGCAAGCTCCGAAAGGGGCTTTAAAACTCGCGGCCCACAGCGGGCTGCGATGCCCTCCCGGCGGCTTGCAGATGACGGCGATAATTCTCTCTGTCTGTGATGCAACTAACTGTGTATAAATCACTTACGTGCACTAGAAAGGGCGATTGCAGTTGCAGCAAAGCGTCTTAACTGCAATTGCCGTCCAGCCCCATGCCAAAGTTGAGCCGGGCACTTGACGATTTAGAAAAAGTAGGCTAGTTTTTCTAAGTGATATGAGTCAGGCCAAGCAGCAGATCATCCGCCGAATCCGACGCTGGGGACCCGGTGCAGTCTTCACCCCCAAGGATTTCCTGGACCTGGCCAGTCGGGGAAACATCGACGTGACCCTGGGGGCGTTTCTGAAGGAGGGGCTCATCCGACGCGTGGCCCGCGGGGTGTACGATCTGCCGCGCTTCAACGCGGCGCTGGGCGGTCAACTCGGTCCTGACATTGATCAGGCGGCACAGGCCATCGCGCGGCGATTCCGCTGGCAGGTGATTCCTGGCGGCGCGATGGCGGCGAATATGCTGGGGCTATCCACCCAGGTGCCGGCGAAAACCGTCTATCTGTCCGATGGCCCAACGCGCACCATCCGGATCGGCCGACAGACGCTTTATTTCAAGCACGCGCGCCCCAAGCAAACCCGGATTGAGGACCTCGCCTCCGCCATCGTCATTCAAGCTCTGCGTTACATGGGCCAGCCGGCGATCGGCCCCGAGGTGATCGCACAGTTGCGCCAGCGCCTTTCTGCCCGCGAAAAGAAACAACTCCTCCGCGATGCGCGGTACTCCTCTGACTGGATGTTCGCGGTGGCGCAACAGATCGCGAAAGAGGCGCAGTGATGGACAAAGTCGCCGCCATGAGCCAGGCGAGCCGCGCCGACCTGTTCCGTGAAACGGCCAGCGTCATGGGACTTCGGGCACGATGATGCTATCGCCGGAAATCCAATACGGATTCCAGCGACTCGGCCGCCTCGAACAGGATTCGCAGCCTGTGGGCGCGAGAGTCGGAGAAGCAGCGCGACACGCGAGATGTAGAGATCCCCAGCAGAGCGGCCAAGTCTTTTTGGTCGGGCCTCGGGAGCAAATTCATCGGCCGGCCGATTTGGCGAAGGTGGAACGCGCGATCGCGCGCTGTGCGGATATGTTCCTCGATCGCACGCTCCAGCCGTTCGATATCGGCGGTGCGGCTTGCTCGCTTGGCCGGCTTCGTCTTATTGCGGAAGTTGGCCGGCAATGATGAACCCACCATCTGCGTGAAGGCGGCCAAGTACCCTTGCCAAGCCGCGGCAGCGCGCAGTCCGTTCGGGCCAACCTCGATAATCTCATCGAGGCAGGCAAGCATGACCTTCCGCTCCCGAGCGTAAGCCGCGGTTTCCTCCCATCCGCTGCGGCTTGGGGTCATCAACAGCGCGCCTTTGCCCGCGTCGATCTCATGGATCGCCGCGCGCAATGCGGTGGTGCCCGGGCGGAACAAAACGCGGATCGGGAACTGGGCGGCCGGCTTGGGCTCCCAGTGCCCCAAGGGCCACAGCTCGCTCAGCCGCGTCAATGGCGTCGTCGACACCTTCACATCCGGCAGCGCGTGCCCGATCGCCTGTCGTAATCTCCGCGGATCGACCTCATGGAGCACCAGGCCTGCCCGGCTCAGCTCCATTCGGTCGCCATCATCCTCATTGCAGATGGCCGCAAACGATCCATCGCGATGCTTCACCACCCGGAGCGGCAACTCGCCCGAGCCCAGACGCGGATAGCTTGTGGCCAAGCGCCCCGTGGACCGCAACAGTCCGCCGACGACAGGAAGCAGTTCCCCAATGTACGCTTGCCATTCCGCCCAGACGGCCGCCCCGGAGGGACGCACCTCAAGCAGCCGCCACAGCGGCGTCAATTTCAGCATATTCCACCCGGATGAAGCCCCTGGCCGTCAGCCACTTCTCCAATACCTCCGCGTCCGACTCACGGTCGAAGATCGTCACCGCGGGCGGGCGCACCACCAGCGTGCGCGGGCGCGAGGCATTCTTGAACTTAACGCGGAAGTTGGCCTTCAGGAGAATGGCCTGGGACGAAAGCTGCCGACCGATATCCTCCAGCGCGGAAAAAACATCATCCGCCTTGTGGACCTCGACGTGGTACTGGTGCGAGTCGTGGCGGAAGTGAAGCTCGACCAACTGGATCTCCTCGATCTCCTCATTGTCGGCGCAGGAGAGGCACGCCCGGCCATCCTCGGCGATCGGCCGGAGCGTGAACTTCCCGTCGAGCCTGCTGATGTCGAAGTACTCCTCGCTGCCGAACAGGTGCTTGCCGATCGCACGGCAGTAGGTGTTCTGCTCGCCCTTGGTCCCCGCGTGGATGGCCAGCTCGCCTACCTCGCCGTTGTAGGCCAGCACGTCGAACTTCTCCGGCCGGTAGTAGACGCTGGACGATTCATCCCCCTCCAGTGTGCCTTCGCGCTTGTACGGCTCACCGTGGCGGATGAGGAACCAGGCGCGGTTCTCGCGGATGAACACGAACACCCGCGTACCGCGACCGCGTTTGCGGGTCTCGAACCAGTCGTTCAGCTCCGCCTCTAAAGCGGCCAGCTTCTGCGGCGACGGCTGCTCCAGCGCCGGCAGCACGGACGCGGTGGCCAGGAAGGAATGGAACGACTTGGGCTTCAGCAGGAAGCGCTCAGCGTGCATGCGCTCCAGCGCATCGGGGTTCTTCAGCCAGATCCGCACCGCCAGGTCGGCAGCGCTGGGTTCCATACTGCTGCCCAGGTCAATCTCCCATGCCTGGGACTCCGTAACCAAATCATCAAAGCAGTTGGGGGTAGACATCTCATCCACGAAGAACAGCGCATCCAGCATGGCGTCCGGCATCGTGTGGTCCGGCGACATCAGCACCGCCGCCAGCTTCGGGTAGTCGATGGGCGCACCGCTTGAAAGGTCCACCCCACGCTCAGCCAGCGTCTGGTTGTAAGGATGAAGAAACTCCCGAAGCAGGTTTGGGGCGACGCTCTTGAGGCACCCGGGACTGGAGAATCTCCGCAAACGATAACTGCTTGCCATTACAGGCTCCTTTCTTTGATCCGGCCCCATGCCGGATGGCTAACTTAATCCTAACTAGAGGGCCCGGCCTGTAAATGACTGCTTTGGGTTCGCGCCAGCTTATCCACACGACTTGTGGATAACTTCGACCCACTTCTTCCACCGCTCCCGCTGGGCTTCCCATTCCACTTCGGCCAGCACCGGGCGAAGATGCCGCTCGTGAAGGGGGTCGCGTCCTGATCGGGTCGGTGGCAGGAAGAGTATGGTCTCCTGGATGTCCGGTGCCAGATGCAGCATGTTCATGATCTGCGTGACCCTGGCCCGCGTGACGTGGCCCAGAATGGCGATCTCCGCCTGGGTGGTGATCGCGCCGTCGGCCATGAGCCGCTGGTAATGAAGGGCCAGCGCCATAAGCCGTGCCACGCGCGGCACCCGGCCCGCGTCGGCGCTGGGGGCAGGTGACGCCACGTCCG
>CAZMXI010000203.1:0-8214 GCA_964570205.1 uncultured Tepidisphaeraceae bacterium | reverse complement strand
CGTCGATAAGCTCAAGGAACAGGGCATCGAAATCGCGCGGCGAACGGTCGCGAAGTACCGGAAGATCCTGAACATCCCACCCGCGCGGCAGCGGAGGGAGTTCTGAGGGCGCTACCTGTTGCGCGAGCCCTCTTCACGCAACACGTAGTACGCAACACGCGGCACGTTCTCATTCAAAGTTGTAACGCCGGAAATCCGCCACTGGGGCATATCCCAGGTGCTGGTAAATATGGTTGCTGGTGGGGTTGGCCAGGTCGGCGAAGAGAAAGCAGAAGGACCGGCCCGCATCGAGCAGCAACTGGCTGAGGGCGGCGACGCAGTTGCTCGCATAGCCGCGGCGGCGGAACTGCGGTGGGGTGAAGACCGAATTGATGCGCACGCCCCGAAGGGTTGGCCCGGCATGCCCCGCCAGGCAGACCGGATGGGGGTCAACCCAGACATACAGCCGGCCTTCACCCAGCGCTGTGGCGACGGTGGCGCGGTCGTCGGTGGGCGTGTCCTCATGCACCTCAGCGCGGAATGCGCGATGCCACTCGACGAGCATTTCCATCTCATCCGGCTCGGCCGGGCGCAACGAGCCGCCGGCCGGCGGCGGTGGCGAGACCTTCTCAATCTGGTAGATGCGCAGCGAGAGCTCCGGCGTGATTCTCCGGCGGGAAAGCTTGCCCCACGCGGCGGCGAAGTCGGCGGCGGAGCGGTTCGGGCCGACGATGCCCGGAAGCGCTATCCTCGCCCGCGCCAGGGCGTCGGCCAGAATCGCCATAGCCACGGCCGGCCCGCGCGACAAAACCATGCGATGCGGCGGCGTGAGCAAAGCGGCCGCGACCACCCGCCCGCCCTCCTCGATGGTGTAAAAGTGCGGCTCGCGCCCGGAGGCAGGCTGCTGCGCGGACTGCGCCAACCGCCCCGCGATGCCCAGCAGAAGATTGTTCTCGGCCTCGCGCTCGTTAAGAAACGCGGCAGCGCGACTCAGGAACTCGACGGCGGTGCTGTGGGTGTGTAGCAACATGGCTGAGCAGGACAGTGTATGTCTGCGGCGGGCGGGATCAACCGGGGGGCCTGCGCAGAACATCTGATCGATTGGCCGGTCGCCTGCGCAGCCTCAATGGTGTGATCGGCCATCGTCTATCTCGTCAACCACGGGCGATGGCGCGTACGGCTCCGGAAGATGGCGCGATTCCAATAGTCGACCGGCGCGAGCGCTCAACGAGGACGCGCGCAGGTATAATCGCCGGGAGATTGCACTGGGCATAACCGGCATAACCCCGTAGCTCGTGCCTGGGGAACTGCATATGAAACGGACGACCATCACACCCCGCCACCCAACCGCTGCCGCCATTGAGCGACTGGCCAAGATGTTCGGCCTCCCATCCGCGGGCCAGGACTGGGAAATCGTGTGTGCGGACGCTGACAGAGTGTGCGAATTCCTCGATGCCTATGAGAGCGCGCCGCTGAATCAAGATGAGAAGTTCACACTCATGGCACTGATCGTCGCCTCATACGATGAACTGCTCACCAAGGGATGCGATGATCCTCGACACTGGGACCGCATCCGGCGCCATCTGCTGGATCGTTTCGATCTCCATGGATATACGGTCCAGTATTGGTCGCTGCCGGAAGAGGATGAGCCAAACGACGTCTTCGACTTCACATGGCGGGCGCGGGAAATCATGACGGCTGTGTACGGTTCTCGGCAGAAGTGGCCGAGGCGTCCGGCAGTAATCAAGCGGTTCATCGACAGGCCTGTTCCGGCAGTCCCCGGCGTTCCACTCGACGCGATGGACATCACAGATAACCGCGACGGCACCGGTTTTACCCTATGGTGGTCGAAGTTCCGAAACCGGTCAACGGGTGAGCGTCTGTGCGGTTCGGTCGAGGAAGCCATGGAGCACGCCGCAAGGGAGTTCGGTGTGCCAGTGGAGCGGTGGCAAGACGTGTAGCGTCTTGGTCCGCCGCTCGCCCCCCCCCGCGCTGGACAACGCCGCCGGCCGGTCTACACTCCCCGCGTGAAAATCGACCTGTGGCAGTATGAAGCCGTCCTGCTGGATCTGGATGGCACGCTTTATCACGAAGACCACGGCCTGCCCGGCGCGGCCGAGCTGGTGGACAAGCTCCAGCGCGCCGGCCGCAAGTTCGCCTGCCTCTCCAACAGCACTTCCAGCCCCAACCGCATTCGCGACCGGCTGGAACGCATGGGCATCCGCATGGATGCCGACCACATCTACTCGGCGGCGGCCGCGGCGGCCGACTACATCATCGAGCACTACCCCCCGCCCCGGCGAATCTACAACCTGGCCACCGAGGGCATGCAGGACCTGCTGGATGAGCACGCGCAGTGGGTGCAGACGCCTGATGAGCCGTGCGATGCGGTGGTGGTCGGCGCCCCGTCCAACGTTTATGCCGGCGAGGAGCGGCAGCGGACCGCGCTAATGTTACTGCGCCGCGGGGCTGACCTGATCGGCATCTGCCCGGATCGCGTCTATCCCAGCCCGCGCGGGCTGGAACTGGGCGTGGGGGCGCATTGCGCCATGCTGGGGTACGCGGCCAATGTCGAGCCATTCTTCTGCGGCAAGCCGCAAGAGGTCTTCTTCCGCAAGCTGTGCCAGAAACTGCGGGTGGACCCGCGCCAGTGCGTGCTGATCGGCGACAACCCCGAGTCGGACGTCGTCGGGGCCAGGCAAGTGGGCATGCGGACGATCCTGACGCTGACCGGCGTGGCCACGCGCCAGGACATCGAGAAACTGGATGAGATGCACCGGCCGGACGCCGTCATCCAGGATCTGCGGGAGCTGGTGTAACAGAATCGCATCGCTGCGGAATGCGGATCGGCCCGGGTTTCGCTTGAGTCGGGGGTGGGGCAATCTTATGCTTGGGGTAGCTGCCATGACTGTCGCCACGAAGCACATCACCGCCGAAGAGCTTTTCGCCATGGGCGATGTCGGCCGGTGCGAACTCGTCCGAGGCCAGATCATCAAAATGGCCCCGGCTGGAGCGGAACACCGAAACATCGCCGGCGAGGTCTTCCGGCTTATCGCAAACCATGTAAAGGCCCACCGCCTCGGCGATGAATTGTCCGATGAGCCCACCCTTCCGGGCTTTGCCCTGCGGCTGGCCGATCTTTTCGAGGCCCGGTAGCCACCATGACCGGTGTGATTCCTGCCGGCTCCTGCGGTAGCATTCCCCGCCATGACTGCCAGAGATCCCATCAAGGTTTACGATGCGCGCTGGGAGGTGGCCGAGTTCGACGATGCGGCCGTGCGGCGCCTGTTCGAGGCGACGTTGATCTATGGCCAGCGGCTCGGCGTCGATACGCTGGTGCTTACGCGAGACGCCCGCCTGGGCTGTGCCCGGGTGATGGAACTGGGGGTGGATGTGGCCATGCGCATGGGCATGCGCATCTTCCTGCGCGCTGAGCCGATCAGCACGCCGCAGAGCTATTTCACCGCGCTGTCGGCCAGCCAGCGGCATCCGGGGACGATGGGCCTGGCGATCACGGCCTCGCACAACCCGAAACAGTACGTGGGCATCAAGTTCACCGTGCCCACTGTGCACGCCATCGGCGAAAACTGCGGGCCCGAGGGCGGGCTGACGAAGATCCGCGAGATCTACCACAGCCCGGCCAAAGCCGAGCCGCGCGGCGGCGGCTCGCTGACGCTGGTCGACCTGACGCGCGAGTATATCGAATTCTCGATGCGGCAGGCCGGCGTGGGCCTGGGCGAACTGGCCGGGCTGGGCGTGGCGCTCGATGCCTTTCACGGCTCGGCCGGGCCGGAAATCCACATGGCCCTCACGGCGGCCGGCGCGCGCGTGGAGGCGCTGCGGCTGGTGCCCAATGGGGAGTTTCCCACGGGCTCGCCCAACCCCACAAGCCAGGGCAAGATGGCCAACGCCGTCGCCCTGGCCTGCCAGCGCGAGTGCGATGCGGTGATCGGCGTCGACGGCGACGGCGACCGGATCGTGTTCGGCGACCGCAGGGGCATCCTGACGGCCGGGTTCGCCTTCGTGCCGATCCTCAAGGCATGCCTGGGCGCGGCCGGGCCGACACAGGTGGTGCCGGTGCTGTATGATCCGAAGGTCAGCCCGCTGGCGCTGGCCGAATGGGCCAAGTTGGGCACCCGGCCGCTGCTGTTCCGCAACGGGCATTCGCAGATCAAGGATTACATGACGCGCGTGGGCGCGATCGCGGCAGCCGAGGAATCCGGCCATTACTACCACCGGATCACCCTGGGCGACCTGACGATCAGCGGCGAGAACTCGATTCAGACGATCCTGCTGTTCCTGGGCGCGCTCAAGCGTCAGCCGGGGTTGATGGATGAGCTGTGGGCGATGCAGGACCGCGTGTTCACCACCGGCGAGTTCAACTACCAGTTCGAAAACAACGACCAGCGCGATGCGGCCATGGAGGCGGTGATCCGCCGGTTTGTCGATGAAGGCGCTGGGGTGGTGACGGCCACGCCGGATGGCATCGACCTCCAGGGGACGTGCCTGAGCCGGGGCGTGATGCTGGATCCGCCGGATGTACAGCTCGACGCGGGGTGGTACAGCGGGTATTTGCGGATCGCCACGAACGAAAAGGGCGTGGTTCGCTCGTATTTCTCGGCCGGCGAGACCGCCAGCGGCAAGCGCGTGGAAGACGAAGCAAGGCGGATTCTCCAGCGCGAATTCGGGGGGAAGGTGATTGACTGAGGCAGAAACGCCGGCTTCAGAGGCCGGGGAATCCGCAAGCCTATCGTTTCGGGTGCTGGGCCATTGTCGTAGGTCGGCATATGGCCCATCGCTATAGCCTTCGAGGGGGATTATAGGGGCGGGGCTGTTGCGGCAAGGCGCGGGGTGCAGTAGGTTCGCGTCATGCGCGGAATTCTGTCGTGGATCGGGGTGGCGCTGGCGATGGCGGTCGGCCTTGGAGCCGGGCGGATGCAGATGAGCCTTGCGCCGCCGGGGCAGCGGGAGTTCATCAAGGATCAGGCGCGGATCATCACGCCCGAGGATCGCGAGAAGATCCGGGCGATGTGCGACAAGCTGCTTACGGAAAAGGCGACGCCGATCATCGTGGTGACCATCAATTCGATGGCCGAGCACGGTGGCGACGGCCTGCGGATCGAGACCTTCGCCACCTTGCTGTTTGATCAGTGGCAGATCGGGCACGCCAAGCTGCACGGGCAGGACTGGAACACGGGAATTCTGCTGCTGGTGTCCACCGGCGACCGCAAGGCACGGATCGAGCTGGGGGCGGGCTGGGGCCGGCAACAGGATGCGTTGGCCCGGCAGATCATGGATGAGCAGATCATCCCGCGTTTCAAGGAGGGAAACTATTCCGCGGGAATCCTGGCGGGCGTCGAGTCGCTGGACAAGCTGGCGCGGGGGCTGGAGCTTCCGCGTGCGAAGCGGCCGATGTGGCACTACCTGCTGTGGGTGGCATTCATCGGGCTGGCGATTTTCACGGTGGTTTCGCTGATCCGCCGCGGTTCGGGCGGGTGGGCCTGGGTGTTCTGGACGGTTCTTTTCGCGGCGATTGGCTATCTGCTGATCACAATGCTGAGCTCGCGGTCGCGAGGCGGCGGTTTCGGCGGCGGATCGTTCGGCGGTGGATTCTCGGGCGGCGGCGGAGCCTCTGGAAGCTGGTAACGGGACGGGATTATGCAACGCGCAGCAACTCTTTTCGACGAGGGCCGAAAGCAGCAAATCGATGACGCGGTGACGCGCGCTGAGGCGCACACCTCGGCCGAGATCGTCCCGGCCGTCGCCAGCGCATCGGGGCGGTACGACCGCGCTGAGGACATGGTGGGTCTGTGGCTCGGCATAATCGCCATGTGCGTCACGTGGTGGCTGCTGCCCAAGGAATATCTTGAGCCCGGGGCGTGGGGTGGGCGATCGATGGCCTTGGATCTGGCGCTGCTGGCGGGGGTGACGGTGGCAGGGTTTGTCATCGGGGCGGTCGTGGCCGGGCGGGTGGATTGGCTGCGGCGGCTGTTCACCCCGGCCGCACAGATGCGGGAAGAAGTGGCCCTGCGGGCGCGGGAGACGTTTTTCGATTCGCGCGTGCATCACACCGAGCGGAACACCGGCCTGCTGATCTATGTGTCGCTGTATGAACGTCTGGCGATGGTTCTGGCAGACCAGGCGGTCCTGGAGAAACTGGGGCAGTCAGCGCTGGATGAACTGTGCGCGAAGTTGACCGGCGACCTGAAGAAGGGCGATGTGGCCGGGGCAATCTGCGGCACGATTGAAGACGCAGGCGCGCGGCTGGCGGCCGTGCTGCCGATCACGGCGGACGATCGCAACGAGATTGGCAACGCACTGGTGCTGATCAACTGAGCTCCTTTGCGGGGCGAGGTTATTGTGAGGGGGAGGCGATCGGTTAGAAATCCTCGATCATCTGGCCCTGTTCCTGGACCTCGATGGCGGCGGGGGGTGGAGCGGGTACGGCGTGGGCGCCGAAGAAGAACATCGGCAGGATGCCCATGCCGGCGGCGTCTTCCTTCATGGTGGCGGTGAGCCTGGCGTTGGCGCCGTCGGTGGCGAGCTTGATGGTCTCGACGAACTCGACGGCGGGCTTGAAGGCGGGCATCTGGACGACGACCTGCTGCATCTTGGCGACGGCCTGCACGAGGAAGAGGTTGATCTCATCGACGGCGGCCTTGGCCTGGTCGGCATCGGCGCCCTGGGCCTTGATCTCGAAGTTGAGCATGCCATCCTTGCGGGTAAGGACGAGGGTCGCGGTGTCGAAGGCCTTGGCGGCCGCGAGGGGGACCTGGCGGTAGCTGTCGGTCATCTTGACGGCCGCCCAAAGGGGCTGGGCGGTGTCGATGGACTCGATGAGTTTGACCATGTCCTGGGCGGTGGCGAGGGCGCCTTTTTGCGCGGCGACGGCCTTGGTCATGGCGTCGATGGGGAGCTGATCGGGGCTGGCGCCGGCGATCAGGACGAGCTGGTCATTCGATGGGCAGAGCAGCACGGCCTCATCATCCATCTTCAGGACATTCTGGCCGTTGACGGCATCGACGGGCACCTGGTCTTTTTTCGCCTGGGCCATGAGCGCTTTGGCGTCATAGAGGCCGCGGCCGACGATGACGACGGAGCCCTTGTTGGGGCCGATATCGCCGGAGAGGCCGAGGGTGACGCCATCGAGGCGGACATCGCCAATGAGTTCAGCGATGGTGATGACCTCGCGGGTGATGTCGGCGAGCATTTCGGCCTTGTTGGCGGCGAGGGGGGCGGGCAGGTTGTCGAGGAGTTTATCGATGGTGGCAGTCTGGGCGGGGGCGGGCATGGCGAACTGGGCGACGAGGCGGGAATCGGCCGGGAGAAGCCAGAGGTCGGTCTTGCGCTGTTCGGCGGTCGGGCCGGCCGGCGGCAGGGGCTTGCCTTCGATGGCGTTGACGGCGCGCTGGGCGTATTCGGCAATGAAGAGGTCTTTGGACTCGAGCAGAGGCTTGAGGGCGGGGAGGGCATTTTTCTGTTTGAGTTCGCCGAGGGCGCGGATGGCCATGAGCTGGCGGACCTGGTGGGCCTTTTCGTGTCCCTGGGCGGCCTTGGCCTCGGCGGCCATGGTTTCGATGGAGACGGCGACGTTTTTCGCCTTCCAATAGGCCTGGGTATCGGCGTAGTCGAGGAGGTGGCCGCCGGTGCCGCCGAAGGTGGCCACAAGCATCATCATGAAGACGGAATATGAAGCCATATCAATGCTTCCCTGTTCGAGAAGGTCAGAGCAAACGCCCACGAAGCACGCGCTCCGGGGGGCGGGTTTACCCTAACCATAAGACACCCCAGCGGTAGAGCAGAGTTGCAGCGGAGGAGGAGCGGGACCACGAATAGTGCGATTGAAGACGAAGGCGGTAGAGCCGCCGATGCACACCCATGGAGGGAAGCGGATTCTGTACTGTGGGACATTTCGGGACATTTTGGGACATGGATGAGGTGTAAGTGGTTGAGGGGAAGGGGATTGGGGGAAATGGGGGTGCGTATTGCGTGGTGCGTGTTGTGTGAGGTGGTGAAAGTGGGATATGTCGCAAAGTGTCGGATTGTGTCGCACTTGTCTTGATATTGCTTGATATGGGCATGGGGACCAAGCGGGTGCGGGTGGTGGGATTGGTGTGGAGGTGGTCAGTGGCGATGAGCATGGGCTTCCCCTCCTTCGGGTTGTAGGCCGGCCGGGCATGCCGCACTTGGCTGGTGCGGGATGGCGGGCGGGCTGACTGTGCCTGGGGTATTATA
>CAZMXI010000202.1:0-8224 GCA_964570205.1 uncultured Tepidisphaeraceae bacterium | reverse complement strand
AGTGTCACCCATGTCCCCGGTCCAGCGCCACCTATGTCCCCGGTCTATACACGAACGAAACATTTCCCCGACCCGAACGTATATATAACAGACGCCCGCCCGTTTCCTATTCCGGGCTGAGCGTTCCTTGCGCTTCGGCTCGCCGGAACCGCAGCATAACCCGAAAAGGGAGGATCCATGTCCGCTTTCCCATCTCCCCTGTTCACCCCATCTTCCTCTGCGTGCCACTGCGCCCCCGGCGACAAGCTTCCCACGTTGCGCTGTGCAGGCCCCCAAGGCGCAACACCCCCCATGCTCCACAAACAACGCTCCACCCGCTACTTACGCATCCTCAATGCGACACAATGCGACGAAATGCGACAGTTTCCAGAACCGCATTCCCCAGCCGCCCGCTTCCGGCCGCGAACTGCCAGCCAACCCCATCAATGTCCCAAAATGTCCCACAATGTCCCACATTCCATTTTCACTCCGTCCAATCCACTCCCGGGCAGACCATCCTCCTCCAACGCGATGCCGGAGTCTGACCTGGATGCACCAGACCCTCGCGGCCGCCGCCGCGAGGGCCTTCTTACGACTTGCTCCCGCCATTCACGAATTCATAAGAATCCGCCTGACCTGCTGCGGGCCGATGTCGCCGCGCTCGCCAAGCTTCGCGCCACGAGACTCCAGCCGCCGGCCGATCTTCTCGGCGGCGTCGGCCTTGTCGATACCGTAGTCGGCCAGTCTGGTTTTCATCCCCAGCAAGTGCCAGAAATCCTCCGTTCGGGCGATGCCCGCCTCGATCACCGCATCGTCACTGCCCCCTGTCACATTCCAGACGCGGCGGGAATACTGCAGCAGCTTGGCCGCCTTCTGCTGCTTCTGATGACGCCACAGGCTCGGCATGACGATCGCCAGCGACTCGGCATGGTCAACCCCATAGAACGCCGTCAGCTCATGGCCGATGCTGTGCGTCGCCCAGTCCTGGACCACGCCCGCGCCGATCAGCCCATTGAGCGCCTGCGTGGCGCACCAGACGATGTTGGCGCGGGTGTCGTAATCATCGCTGCGCAGCGTCCTGGGGCCCTGCTCGACCAGCGTCAGCAGAATCGCCTCCGCCTGCCGATCCTGCAGCGGCGAATCCACCGGATACGTCGCATACTGCTCCATCACGTGCGCATAGGCATCCACGATCCCGTTGCGCACCTGCTTCTCGGGCAGGCTCATGGTCGTCTGCGGGTCGAGAATGGCAAAACGGGGGAATACCTGCTCCGAGCCAAACGCCAGCTTCTCCTGCGTCGACTGCCGCGAGATCACCGCGAAGGTGTTCGACTCCGATCCCGTCGCCGGCAGCGTCAGCACCGATCCCAGCGGCAATGCCGACTTCACCGCAGCCCCCTTCGACAGGATATCCCAAGCCTCTGCGCCCTCGAATCGCGCTGCCGCCGCGATGAACTTGGTCCCATCCAGCACCGATCCGCCCCCCACCGCCAGCAGAAAGCCCACATTCTCATTCCTGCACAGCTTCACCGCCTCCATCAACGTCTCGTAGAGCGGATTGGGCTGAATGCCGCCAAACTCAAGGACTTTTCGGCCGGCCAGCGCCGATTGCACCTGCCCGTGCACTCCGTTTCGCTTGATCGAACCGCCGCCGTAGGTCACCAGCACTGTCCGGTCGGCCGGAACCAGGTCCTTGATCTGCGGGATCGTATCCCGCCCGAAGACCACGCGTGTGGGGTTGTAGTAGACGAAGTTGTTCATGTCGTTTCCTTATCTGCCTGGACGTCGCCACCCATTGTAGGAACTTCACTCGATGATGAACCAGGTGGCGCTGTGCGGCTGGATCTCGATGTCGATGTCCACGTTGTGCTGGCGGTCGAGCTTGTACTGCCGTGTTGGGCCTTCTTCGCGGCGGATGGAGGCGGTGTCGGTGAGTCCGGTGTAGTAGAGGGGAAGGCGCAGAGTTCGCCTGAGAAGCCGATCCGTGGGGTTGAACACCATGGCCAGGCCCTTGTGCGTGAGGCGCGGGTTGACGTGCATCATGCAGTCCATGTCCCGGCCGTCGGCCCGCCGCACGTGAATGATGTCGGAATCGAGGATGCCGCGATGCTTCTTGTAGAAATCAACCCATTTCTTCACGACGGCGCGCGTCTTGTCGGTGTCATGAAGGCGGAACCCGCGGTAGCAGGCCTGCACGCCGCAGCCGAAGTTGTTGGCGAGGTGGGCTTCGTAGGCATCGAGGTGCTCGGAGAGCGGCTCGATCGTGGCGGCCGCCCCACCGCCGTGGTATTGCGTGAGGGGGCAGAACATCCAACCCATGCTCGGGGTCTTCTCCCAGGTGCCGTCGAAGATATTCTGCCGGCCGTGGATGATCTGCTGGGCGCGAGGCAGCGACCAGTTTGTTTCGCGATATCCCATGCCTGTCTTGTTGGAGCCGTTGAGGAAGTACCAGTCGGGCACGTTGAGGAAGATGCCGTTGGCGCGACACCATCGGTAGAGATCGGTGGTCTTCCGCCACTGCGGCCACTGGGAATCTTCAAGGCTGCGGTGGCCAGGGTGCCTGGTGCTGGCGCAGATGTCGCCCGGGTAGGAGCCATCGTGCTCCAGGAGGGTGAAGCCGGTACCGGTGATGAACCGCTCGATGGCGGTGAAGTAGTCAAGGCCCCACTGGCTCATCAAACACGGGGAAGAGCCAAAGGCTGCGCCGCCGGGCTTGCTGGTCTTGGGATCGATGACGTCATGGTCGGGGCCAACGGACCTGCTTGCCAAAAGAGAGTAGCCGCCCAGTTCGACGCCCTTGGCGCGGGCGTAGTCGGCCAGTTCCTTGAAGCGGGCGATGTTGCGCTCGCTGGCATTCTCCATGTTCAGGCCGGATCCGAAGGAGAGGATGACCATCTCAAACCCGACATCGGCACACTGGTCGATGGCCGCCTTGACGACCTTGGGATCCACCGAGACGACATGCAGCATGGTTGGGTTCTCGGTGACCCAGGGCGCCAGCGTGCGGTACATCCGCCGCTGGGCCAGGCCGCGGCGTTCGCGATCCGTGCTGTCATGGATGAGCACAAACGTGCGGAAGGACTCGAAGCGCTGATTGGGGGCAATGATCTGGTCGGGGCCGAGGGGCGGGCGGCACTCGAGCAGGCATCGCGTGGTGCGGGCGTAGTTGACCTGAGTGGCATACTGGGGATCGGCAACCCAATGGACGACCTTGTTGGCGCCCTGGGCATCGGACCCGAGGAACGCATAGTCGCTTTCCACCTGAATGGCGCGGGGCACCTCGATGGATGTCTGCTCCACCGAGGAAGACTCCTCGACGGCGGCCAGGATCTCGCTGGTGAACTTCTGGAGGCGGATGGGCTTGTCGGAGCCGTTTGCCAGCGTGAACCACTTGCACATCAGCGGAATGCCATCGTACAGCTCGTAATGCACTTGGAGGCCGAGCGATGGGGAAAGATCGGCCGGCGGCTTGAACGTGACAGTCAGGCTGACGCCTGGAGGCGGCCAGGGCAGATCTGCGCAGTGGCGCACGCGCTTCCAGGGGAAGCGCTCCTTCGTCTTGCCGACCTCGAAGCCGGCGAATTGGAATGCAGCAGGATCAGCGGTCATCCTGTCGAGCCACTCGGGGAGCAGATAGGCGTAGTTGGGCTGGCCCAGCAGGCCGCCAACAGCGCACTCCTTGTCATCGATGGTGACTGTGGCTTCGGGCTTGACGCCGCGGAGCAGCGACTGGCCGGTACTGAGGTTGTCCAGCGCGACCGTGGCGAAGTTCGGGGCAACGCGGAAAACGCGACGGACCAGGCCGTTCGTCAGGACGATTTCGTTGGGATTCCCGGTGCGGAAGACACCAGCGCGCTGATCGACTGCGGCGACGAGCCAGTCGCGGCCAGCGCGGCCACGCTGCTCGGGCGGCAGATCCTCGATCGAGCCTGCTGCAAGGCTGCTTCCGCCGGCGAACATACAGATCGCGAGCGCCAGAAGGCATCTGCACATGGGTGTACCGCTCCTCGTCAAGGGCGCCACGTTGCAGGGAAACGCATTTCCAGGCCCTGTTCCGCAGCGGAGTCCAGAGCGGCATCTTCGGCAAGAGTTGATGCGGGGTCAATCTCGCCCGGCCTGCCCGTTGTGGTCGACGGCCCTGATGCCGGCCGCCGCATAAGAAAGGCCCGGGCGTCGGGCCCGGGCCATGGTTCGTTCGTGGTTGAAACGCGGGTGGTTACTTCCTCAGGAACAACCACACATTCCCCCCGAGCTTGTTCTGCTCTGATGAATAAAACGTCCCGATCAGGAGGTCCAGCTTTCCGTCATTGTTCCAGTCGGTCACCGTCACCCGGCATCGGTAGCACTTGGGGTCGAAGCCTGGCAGCTCGACCTTCTCGGGCGCGGCAAACGCCGGCTTTTCGTCCGTTCCGTTGTTCTTCAGGAACATCACGCCGTTCATCTCAAGGCCCAGGAGCAGGTCACGCTTGCCGTCGCCATCCCAGTCCACCACATACGGAGATGGCCGGGACAACGGCTGCTTGAGGATGTCCAGAACCACTGCCGCCGCGAGTTTCGGTTCCTTCGCAGTGCCGACGTTGCGGTACCAGACGATGTTGCTCTGGCCCTGCGGAGAATCCTGGCCCACCAGCACATCCAGCAGGCCATCCCCATCCCAGTCCGCCACGTGCAGCTTGGAGTAAATCCCCATCACATCCTTGGCATTGGCGACCGCCCGGTAAGCGCCATCCGGACCTTTCTCATAGCGTGGCGATGTGCCCTTGATCTGGGTTCCCTCCGCCGACATTCTCACGCCCGCCGCCAGCCTGGGCTGCGTCGGCGTCCCGTTGTTGGCGAAGAACCAGACATGCCCTTCCGTGTCGCCCGCCACCAGATCCTTCAGACCGTCGTTATTGAAATCCACAACCTGTGGATACGCCCCGACGCATCAGCCACCGCTCAATTTGATCGGCACGCCGGATGCCTCCATGACGGCGCCCTTGTCGAACTTCGGCTCGGCGTCCGTCCCTATGTTCAGGTAGAGCCTGACGTTGCCGGGCTCGCCGGCAAACGAGCCGACGATCAGGTCCTTCTTGCCGTCGCCGTTCCAGTCGGCCACCGTGGGCACGAAATGCCCGAGGCGCTGGTCATCAATCGGCTGCCCGCCCGCCATCAGCTTCTGTCCCGGCTGCAACTGGACCGCCGCGCTGGCCCAGCCCACCGCCCCCATTCCAATCGCCGCCGCGATCAGCACATGTCGCGCTTTCATAACTATTCTCCGTTTAACGCCCGCCGGATACCCACCGATGGCCATCTTAGCCGGCAGGGCATGCCAAGAAAAGGCACGTTGCCGCGCAAACTGCTCGATACCGTCACCGGCTTGATCCAGATCAAGGCAAGTCAGCCGAAGTCATGGCATGATGCGTTCATGACCACCAAAACGCTTCGCAAAATCGTCCACATCGACGAAGAGAAGTGTAACGGCTGCGGCGAATGTATCCCAAGCTGTGCCGAAGGCGCCATCAGGATCGTGAACGGCAAGGCCCGGCTCGTGGCGGATAACCTCTGCGATGGGCTGGGTGCATGCCTCGGCCACTGTCCGATGGACGCCATTCGCGTCGAGGAGCGTGAAGCCGAAGGTTTCGACGAAGAGGCGGTTGAGCGCCACCTGGCAGCCCGCCATCACCCCCCTGTCCAGCAGATGCACGCCCACGGGCACGCCGGCTGTCCCGGCTCGCGGCTGAAGGTCATGCAGCCGCAGGACAGCGCTCCGGCACAGCGGCCGGGCAGTAGCCGCGCGAGGCTCAACCAGTGGCCGGTGCAATTGGCCCTGCTCCCGCCGGGCGGGCCGCTCTGGCAGGATGCGGACGTGCTGATTGCGGCCGATTGCGTCCCGTTTGCCTATCCCGATTTCCATGAACGCATGCTGGCCGGCAAGCGTCTGGCAATCGCCTGCCCGAAACTGGATGACGTGCGCCCATACGTCCAGAAGCTGGCGGGCATCTTCGCCGGCGGCGTCAGGTCTGTGACGGTTGCCCATATGGAGGTGCCCTGCTGCACCGGGATCCTTCGCTTGGTGCAGATGGCCGTGGCAGAGGCCGGGCGCGACAATATCCCGGTCCAGAGCGTCATCGTGGGGACCGACGGTACGATTCGCGAATGATAACCGCACGTGTTCACGCCGGTGGCGGTTCCAGTGTAGGCGTCGGTCGCCGAAGACGCGGCATCAGCCGAGTCGCCAGCGACGAAAAAGCCATTAGCCCCGCAAGCACGGCAAACGGCATGTAGTAGCCCGAGGGCTTCATTGCCGCCTGACCCAGCGTATCAACCCAGGCCCCGACAATATACGGGGCGATGGAGCCAAGCGTTCCCGACACCGTCAGCAGCAGCCCGACGGCCCGGCCGCGGATGGCGCGATCGACGAGTTCCACGACCGCCACTTCGCCCACGGCGAAACTCCCCAACAAGAATATCTGATACAGCGCCAGGATCGGCAGAATGCCTGCACGGGGCACATGCGGCACTGTCGCGAGGACCGCCGCGCCGCAGATCAGCACCATGGCCAATCCCGGGAGCCGTCGGCCTCGCCCGGTCACCCACACGCCCAGCGGCGTGACGATCACGCTGAGCAGTCCCATGGCGCCCAGAATCCAACCCGTCTGCTTCAGGGTATAGCCGTGGGCTTTCTGGAGGTAGATGCTCACCAGGGTTGATGTGGCCACCCCGGCAAAGTCGCGCCAGCCCAGCACTGCCGCGACAGCCAGCACGCGACGGCGCATTCCTTTGCCCATCGGTGTGCGCGGACGACGCGCTGCGGCATGCGGCACCTCGCGTGCCAGCAACAAGAACGCCAGCCCCGCGGCAATGCCCACGAGTCCCAATTCGGCGCACGGCGCCTGCCAGCTCGCCATCGGCCAGAGGGTCTGAGCAACCGTATCCGCCCGCCAACCGGCGTATTGCGAGCCAACGAAGAAGCCGACGCCCGAACCCATGCCCATGATGCCGATCACCATTCCCGGATGCCTGGGGTAATGCGCCGGCACGAGGGCGTTGGCGGCCGGGTGATACAACGTCCCGAAGAGGCCGGCCATGAGGCCCAGCAACAGAATGACCCCGTACTGGTGCGTCATCGCCATCAGCACGAATGCGAGCGAATTGCCGACCAGCCCGAGACCCAGCAGCATCCGGCGGTTGGAGTGATCAGCCAGGATGCCCGCCGGATAGCTCAAGAGGAAATAAACGAAGTTATAAGCGCTGACGATCAACGCGATCGAGCGCACACCCGGCCGGTTCAGGTCAGCCTGCATGAGCAGGTACAGCGGAATCAGCACGGCATGGAATGCGTGGGTAAACGCGTGCAGGAGCGTGCAGAGGGCCAGGGTGATATGACGCATAGCAACTCACGTCCGGCGGTGCCGCGGCACCGGCCGCCAATCCTGACAAAGGCGGCCCTTGACGGGCCGCCTCTGAAGAATCCACTGTCGGCATGGAATCCGGGCGGGACTACTCCTCCGCACCGGCCGGCGCCTCGGTCGCACGCTTCGCCGCCGCAAGGCCTTTGTTCTCCAGAATCGCCTGCCGCAGTTCCGCGGCAAGGTCCTTGTGCTCGGACAGGAATTGCTTGGAATTCTCACGCCCCTGGCCGAGCCGCGTGCCTCTGTAGGTGTACCACGCGCCCGACTTCTCCACAATGTTGGCAAGCGTCGCCAGATCCAGCAAGTCTCCCTCGTAGCTGATGCCCCGGTCAAACATGATGTCGAACTCGGCCTCGCGGAACGGCGGGGCGATCTTGTTCTTGACCACGCGGGCTCGCGTGCGCGAGCCAACCGATGTTTCAGCCTCTTTGATCGTGCTGGTCCGCCGCACATCGATACGCACCGAGGCGTAGAACTTCAGCGCCCGCCCGCCCGGCGTGGTCTCAGGATTGCCAAACATGACGCCGATCTTCTCGCGGATCTGGTTGATGAAAATGACCGTGCAGCGGCTCTTGCTGATGGCGCCGGTGAGCTTCCGCAACGCCTGGCTCATCAGCCGCGCTTGAAGTCCCATGTGGCTGTCGCCCATCTCGCCCTCAATTTCCGCGCGAGGGATCAGGGCGGCGACCGAGTCGATGACGATCACATCCACCGCGTTGGACCGCACGAGCAACTCGCAGATTTCCAGCGCCTGCTCGCCGGTATCGGGCTGGGAGACCATGAGGTCATTAAGTTGCACGCCAAGTCGCTTGGCCCAGGAGGGATCCAGGGCATGCTCGGCGTCGATGAAG
>CAZMXI010000201.1:0-8294 GCA_964570205.1 uncultured Tepidisphaeraceae bacterium | reverse complement strand
TTGCCGTGCATGAAGGACCTTTCGGCGTTGACACAGCCGCCCGATGTGGTGCTGGTGTTCCGCCGGGCGGAGCATTGCCCGGAGGTGGCGAGCGCGGCGATCGCGGCCGGGGCGGGCGGTATCTGGCTGCAATCGGGCATCAGCAGCCTTGAGGCAAGGCGGCTGGCGGCGGAAGCGGGCATCAACTACATCGAGAACCGATGCATGATGGTTGAGCATCGCAAGCGCCGGTGAGGGCGAGAACAGGGCGGTCCTTCCCGCGCCAACGGATCGACAAGAACAGGCGGTTCGGTCACAATAAGCTGAACCGGCAGGAGGAGCGTATGTCGATATCGCGGCGAGGATTCCTTTGCGGGACGGCGGGCGCGGCAGCGGTGGCGTTGAGCGGTTCGCTTGTGCGCGCGGGCGGCATGCCGGCGGGCGGGCGATGCCTGGTCATGATCGAACTGGCGGGGGGCAACGATGCGTTGAACACGGTGATCCCGATCCGGCAGCGGAGTTATTACACATTACGGCCGACGTTGGCGATCAGGGCGAACGATGCGTTGCCGCTGGATGGGATGGTTGCGCTTCACCCTGCGATGGCGGGCATGCACGAGGTGTATCAGCGCGGGCAACTGGCCATCATCCAGGGCGTGGGATATCCGGGATTCAGCCGCAGCCATCACCGCGCTATGGAAATCTGGCATCGTGGGGATCTCGATCCGTCGGCCAACGCTGGCTGGCTCGCCGCCGCGCCGGCGGCGGAGTTGTGTTATGTCGGCGAGGAAGCGCCGCCGGCCTATGAAGGCGCCTCGGGCGCACCGGTGAGAATCGACGCGGCGACCTTCGAGGAAGCTCTGGTCGCCGTCGCCGGGCGCGTTGCCGGGTCGTCAACCCGTCAGGTTCACCATGTCATCCTGCCGGGTTTTGACACGCATGTCGGGCAGGCGCAGCCGCATGGCGCGCTGCTGGGGCGGTTGTCGGCCGGGGTAAGCCGGTTCCTTGATGATGTGCGATCGGCCGGCCGGCAGCAGGATGTGGTGGTGATGATCTTCAGCGAGTTTGGCCGGCGTTTGCGAGAGAACAGCAGTGGCGGGACCGATCACGGCACGGCCGGGGTGGTGTTCGCGGCGGGCGGGGCGGTGCGTGGCGGAATCTATGGCGATCAGCAAGTCTTATCGGACCTTGTCGATGGCGACATGGTCCACGCCGTGGATTTCCGGGCGTGTTACGCGCAGGTGTTGAGGCGATGGGTTGGCGTTCCGGCGACCGGCTGGGGCGAGGGCGTGCGGTTCCTGGCGTAGTCGCGCTTTGCATATGTGGCCTGGGGCAGTAGAGTATCCGCCCTGATGTCCGAATCATCCAAGTCGGCTGGCGTCTTCTTCGCTCCCTGGCCAGTGGTTGCGCTGGTGTGCTGGGTCATTCCCGGGGCGGGGTATGCGCTTTTCGGACAGCTTGCCCGGGGGCTGACGATCGGGATTTCGGTTCTGGCGCTGTTCGTCATGGGAATGTGGATCGGCGGCGTGCGGGTGGTGGATCCGCCCCCGGCTTATCGGCCGATCAGCCGGGTTGTCTTCGAGCGTCCGTGGTTTCTTGGGCAGATTTTCGCGGGGCCGGTTACGCTGATCGCCGCGCGGATTGGAAGCGGCGGCGAAGAGGGCGACCGGTCGTCGATCCAGAATTCGTTTCAGCCGTCGCATTCCCGATCGAACGACATTGGCACCTTATACACGGCGGTTGCCGGCATGCTGAACCTCCTGGCGATCATCGACGCAGCGCATCGGGCGGCACATCGGGGAGGGCAGCCGTGATGCTGGCAATGCTGGCTGCGCAGGAAGTGGTGTATCGGTACGTGCCGTTCTACAAGCCGGCGCCCGTCTGGGATTATTGGTATTTGCTGCTCCTGCCGTTGTGCCTGGGGATTGCGATTGTCTACAAGTCAATTCGCTGCCACAGCATGTCGCAGGTGCCGCGGCAGGCGGCCGTGCTGTTTGTCTTCATCATTGTGACCATGGCGATGATTGCGGCGGTCTTGGCGGGGTTGGTGAAGGTGTTGGAACTCTGAGTCGGCGCAAGAAAAAGCCCCGCCGGCTGGAAGGGGGGGACAAGGCACCGGCGGGGTGGAGAAAAAACCTCTCGTGGTCCTTGAGTTATGGCTGACAACGGGCTTCTGATACATACCCCGCGGTCGGGACACCGGCCAACGGTTTGTTGAAATCGCCATGTCAAACTGGGCCGGCGTGCGGAAACGTGCAGGCTGTTTCGCCGACTAGCGCCGGCGGGGACAGGAGCGTTGAGGAACTGGGCAAGAGTTGCGGAATGAATGAGGCGAGTTCCCCGGATGCCGTTTCGGCGGACAGGGCGCGCACGGCGGTCGCCCTGCTCGTCGTTCTGTGCGCGTTCTGGGGCATGTCTTTCCCTCTGATGCAGAAGACGACGGAGGCGATGAAACGCGCCGTCCTCGCCAGCGGCGTTGATCTGGGGCAGCGCCAGGAGATCGTGGTGGCGGCGACATGCAATGCATGGCGGTATGCCGCGGCCACTGTGGCGTACCTTCTCCTGACGCGCAGACGGCAGGGGCGATACACCTCGCGGGACGTTCGCGCGGGCCTGATTGTCGGCGCGTTCATGGGCGGTGGGATGTTTCTGCAGTTGCTGGGGCTGCAATACACGCTGCCGTCTGTCTCGGCCTTCCTGACGGCGGTGCCGATCTTCACGCCGGTGGGGCAGGGTCTGCTCTTTCGCAGGCGGCTTACCGGCAGAACGATGCTGGCGATCGCCATCGCGGTGGGCGGCATCGCGGTCTTCACGCAGGCCGCGGGCGCTGGAGCGAGCCAGGGCACCCTGGCGCGACCGTCGCCGTTTCCCCTGATGGGGGAGTTGCTGACCGTCGCCAGCGCGATGTTTTTCGCCGGCGTCATTCTGGGAATCGACCGTTTCAGCGATGTTCAGACGCCCAGGCTGACCGCGGGCATGTTCCTGGTCACCGCCGCGGTCAACCTGGCTGCCGTCGGGCCCATGGCATGGCCGCTGTACTCACCCAGGGTGTTGCTGGCGCTGTTCCTGGACCCGGAGTTCTTCTGGCCGATGATGGTGCTGGTGCTGGTGTGCTCCTCGCTGGCCATACACCTCATGAACGCCTATCAGCCTCTGATCTCGCCGGCAATGGCCAGCGTGGTCTATTGCCTGGAACCGGTCTTCGCGACGGCCTTCTCGCTTCTGCTCGGCATGGAGAAGTGGGTGCCGATGACGGGGCTGGGCGGGGCGATCATCATCGCGGCGGTGCTGATTATCGCGAGCGGCGCTGCCGCGGAGGCGAGGGCCGAACGCCAGCCGCTTTGAATGCCGCGCGCATCCGGCGGGCGTAGGCGTTAAAGAAACGGCGGAACGCGGGGGAATCCACCTGTCCAAGCAAGGTGATCTGAAACTGCGGTCGCGGCGCACGCACGAATGGCACCTTCGTCCGTTGGATCGTTCGTGAGGAAACATCGGTCGCGGGGTGTAGTTGCAGCATCAGGCACCGGGGACGACTGGTGCGGATGACCAGAAAATCGTCGCTCCGGCCGGCAGCGCGGAACCGCACGGCATGGCGATTCGAGAAATCGGGCGGATAGAGCCAATCGAGTTGCCCCGCCAGGTCAACCAGGGCTTCGAGGGCGGCTTGTTCCCACTTGCGCCGGCCGAGATGACGGCGGTTGTTCAGGTCCAGATGCCAGTAGCGGTTGTACACGGCCGTCCTGGACTCGGTCGATTCCCGTCTTGGGTGGAAATCACCGCCAAAAAGCTGGCGGGCGATGAGGTGGTCGGCCTGATTGGGTTCACGCATCGCCATATGCCGCGTTGACCTGCTGCCCCAGACCGTGCCGGTTCTGGCCTGCGACCGCGATCGGCATCGTAAAAAACCTGCCGGCTGTTTTCCAGCCACGTCAGCCGGGACTGTAGTAGCTTTCGACGTTCAGGCCGGCGCTGCGAACCCGATCGGCGATCCGATCGACCGCAGCGTCCTCCAGTGGCGTCGCATCCGTCGTGGCCGTCGGCCGGGCGATGGTGTAGACCTGCACGAGCTTGATCCGGCATCCGTCACGGACCAGGTCGCAAAGACGGCCGACGTAAGCATCCATCTCGGCGTCATCCGGGCCGTGCCCGGCGACACGCATGAACATCGACTGAATCAGGATCGGCCGGATGCGCCCGGCTGCCAGGATGTTCTCTAATACTCGCGAGAGTGGTATGGTGGTGCGATCGACCGCGCGATAGTAAGCCTCTGTGCCGGCGTCGAGCTTCGCCCAGATTTCGCCGTTGTGGCCATCCAGCCACGCCATCGCTCTCGCCACCGCCGGGCGGTGCAGCAGGGTGGCGTTGGTGATCGTGATGATCTTCGCGCCGGGCATCCCGTGGCGGTCGCGCAATTCGACGGCCAGCCGGCAGGCATCGCCGAACCGTCCATAGCTGGTCGGCTCGCCATCGCCGCTGAAGGCGATGTCATTGACGCGAGCCAGGTTGGGCGGGGTCTTGTCAAAAGGCGGCTGGCGGAAGATCTCGCCCGAGCCCGCCAGGGCAAGCATGCCCTCGAGCTCGCCCGCCAGGCGGTCCAGGTCCACCTTGGTCACCTTCGGCGGCTGTGTGCGGTCAACGCAGCAGTAGATGCAGTCGAAGTTGCAGGCGGTGTCGGGGTTTAGGTTGATGCCGATGGACAAACCCCGGCTGCGGCGGCTGATGACGGGATAAACAAAGTGGTTGTCCCGCCAGGAGCGGCTGTGCTGCGTGAACAGGGATGTCTTTCGCGCGACCATTGCACTAAGGGTATGGCGGGTCGAGCTTCGCGTAAACCCGTTCGCGTCCGGCCGCCCGGCTCGCCTCGGCATCAACGGCGGGTAGAATCCGGCAATGCGGCTCTATTGTCCTCAATGCGGTTACATCATCCCGGCCGAGTTGATGGACCTCGGTGCTTCGCGTGCAACGTGCGGTAAGTGCGGGCATGAATTCGCGTTCGGCCTGCAATCGCCGAGGCGTGAGGTTCCCCGCGCGGCGCAGCCGCAGCCTAAAAGCGAACCGCTCCTGCCGCAGTCGCGGCGGTTTAAGATCGAGCGATCCGGCGGCCAATGGACCATCCGCTGGCGGTCGTGGTCGCCGGTACATGTCTTCCTGGCGTTCTTCTGCACCTTCTGGGATGGATTCCTCATTTTCTGGTACTACCTGGCCTTCACAGAAGACGGGCCGCTGATGATGAAGGTCTTCCCCCTGCTGCACGTGATGGTGGGCGTGGTGCTGACCTATGTCGTCATCACGAGTTTTCTGAACAGGACCATCGTGCACGTCAGCCGCGACGAACTGGTCATCAGGCATGGCCCGCTCCCCTGGTGGGGCAACCGGCGGCTGAAGGTGCGCGAAATCCAGCAGCTCTACTGCAACCGCAGCAGCATGGAGCAGAACAGCCAGTGGATCTATCAGCTTTCGGCCATCATGCGCGACGGCCGAAAGCTCAAGCTACTGAGCGGCTTCACCGATCCGGATGAGCCCCGGTACCTCGAGAAAATCCTGGAGGAACGCATGAACATCGCCCCCCAGCCCGTCTCCGGCGAGATCGGCCCCTGATCAGGCGGGCTGGGCGGCGATGGCCGCCCGCACGACGGCCGCCAGCCGCTCGGGGCGGTCGGACCCGATCAGAAACTCCCGCCCCCGCGCAGTCAACAGCTTTACCCCCGTCCGCCCGCGCCAGTAATACGCCCAGATCCGTCCGTTCCAGCGAATGCCCCAGCCGCCGAAGTTCACCAGCGGGGCGAAATCGTGAATCTCGGCCTCGCGGATGTCCGCCAGCTTCAACCGCAACACCGGCAGGGCGATCAGCCCCATGCGCACCATGAGCCGGTCCGCCGTCACCGTGACGCGAAAACCGCCGCCCACCAGCAGAACGGCGATGCCGCCGGCGAAAATGACGATTCGCACCGGCAGCGAAATCGATAACAACCCGGCCATCACCACCGCCAGGGCCGAAATGGACCCGAACAGGGCGTAGACGTAGAACGGCGCCTGACTCTCCCAGTACGCCCATTGCTGATCGGATCGGATGCGGTCGATCAGCGCCGCAAGTCGCTCGGGCGACTCGTGCTCGATTTCCGGCGTTGGCGCTGGCCGATGCGGACGCAGCAGCTCCATGATGACCGCCGCCGCAGCGGCGGCCAGGGCCGCAAGCAGACCCGCTCGCCAGGGCAGAACAATGTCGATGTCGCCCTTCGACGCCAACTCCAGTTGCCGAACGATCACCCCGGCCATCAGGCCGACAATCAATTCATCCGTCAACGCCAGATAGTTGAATCGCTTGCGCGGTTCCTGGCGAGCCCAGATCTCATCAAGGACGACCGAGCCGATGATGAAGAAGCAGGGGAAAAGCATTGCCCAGAGCAGCAGTTCCCATGGCGATCCATAGCGATCCGGCCGGCCATCCGCCCCGAAATGCAGCCCAATGCTCTCCGGCCAGGGCCGATACGCCACAAACGCCCAGGCCAATGCCGCAACACACGCCAGCGCTGGCAGATGGGTCCACAAGGGGTGGTGTAACCTGTGCATCATGACCGTTCTCCTTTGCGCTTCTCCAGCACCTCATTCACCAGTTGGCGGAACTCCTCCGGGCCGACTCGAAGGTGAAACGCCTCGGTGATCAGCTCGTTCAGCCGGTTCACCAGCACGGCGTCAATTTCCTTGCGTGTGGCGGGGTCTTTGCGCGGCTCGGCTATCCTGGCGCGGCGGCCGAGCCGAAGATAAATGATCCCCGCCTGGTGAAGCTCGCGATACGCCCGGTGCACCGTGTGAAGGTTGATTCCGAGGCTGTCGGCCAGTTCCCGCACCCCCGGAAGTTCCTCGCCAGCGCGAAGCATCCCATTGGAAACCTGCTCCTTCACCTGCGCAACGATCTGCTGGTAAATCGGCCGGGCGTCATGTTCGTTGACAGCAATGAGCATATTGCCAACTGTTATATAACTACTATAACAGACAAATTCCCCCTGTCAACAGAAATCCGTGGTTCTCACGACCAATCTCGCGGTAATGGCCTTCTCCCCGCCCTCATGCCTCCCACGCCGTAGGGCCGGCCTCTCCCCGCCCGCCAAGGCCCCGCCTCACCCCGTTCCTCCACCCGCTTTCCCTGCCGCCAGCCTCAACTTATGATGCACCCATGCCCCTCTCCCGTAACGAAATCCGCGCCCGGGCCATCGCCTTCGCGCGCGACTGGTCCGACGCCTCCCGCGAACGCGCTGAGGCCCAGACCTTCTGGAACGAATTCTTCAACGTCTTCGGCGTCAGCCGCCGAAAAGTCGCCGCCTTCGAAGAACCCGTCAAGAACCTCCACGGCGACACCGACTTCATCGACCTCTTCTGGAAAAACAACCTCATCGCCGAGCACAAGTCGCGCGGCAAAGACCTCTCCAAGGCCCACACCCAGGCCATCGGCTACGTCCAGAACCTCATCAACGCCGGCCGCGGCGATGAAGCACCCCGCTATATCCTCGTCTCCGACTTCGCTCGCTTCGCCCTCCATGACCTCGAACCGGAATCGCCCGAAGACGCCACCCTCGACTTCGACCTCGCCGACCTCCCATCCCATATCCGCGCCTTCGGCTTCATCGCCGGCTACGAAACCCGCCGGGTTGACCCAGAAGACCCCGCCAACCTCCGCGCTGTCGAACTCCTCGGCAACCTCCACGACCAGCTCGAATCCGGCGGCTACGCCGGCCATGACCTCGAGCGCTTCCTCGTCCGCATCCTCTTCTGCCTCTTCGCCGACGACACCGGCATCTTCGGCGACCCAGACGTCTTCCGCTTCTACGTTGAGCGCTGCACCCGCCCCGACGGCTCCGACCTCGGCCCCCAGCTCGCCCGCTTCTTCGGCGTCCTCGACACCCCCCGCGACCGCCGCCAGAAGAACCTCGACGAAGACCTCGCCGAACTCCCCTACGTCAACGGCGACCTCTTCTCCGAGCACCTCGGCTTCGCCGAGTTCAACTCGGCCATGCGCAACGCCCTGCTCGCCTGCTGCGCCTTCAAGTGGAACCGCATCTCCCCCCACATTTTCGGCGCGCTCTTCCAGTCCATCATGCTCCCTCGCGAACGCCGCCAGATCGGCGCTCATTACACCTCCGAGCGGGACATATTAAAACTCATCCGCTCCCTCTTTCTCGACGATCTCCAGGCCGAATTCGACAAAGCCCGCCGCGACAAGCCCGCCCTCCGCAAGCTGCATGACCGCATCGCCTCCCTGCGCTTCCTCGACCCGGCCTGCGGCTGCGGCAACTTCCTCGTCGTCGCCTACCGGGAGC
>CAZMXI010000200.1:0-8301 GCA_964570205.1 uncultured Tepidisphaeraceae bacterium | reverse complement strand
TCGAGCCGTTACGCACCGACGAGAACTACGTCAAGAAGCTGGCCCAGGATCTGGCTGCGATGGCGCAGGACCCGCGCAACCAGCAGAAACTGGCGGCGGCCTTGAAGCAGGCCAAGGCGAGCGAGGAGGATATCAGGAAGGTCACGGAACTGGCGAAACGCGCCGCCGGCGGTGACAGGGAGGCGCGGCGGCAGTTGAAGGAGATGCCGAAAGAACTGGGAGAGAAGCTTGGGCTGTCCGCCGCGCAGCGGCAGGCATTGCAGAAGATGATGCAGGAGTGCATGGAATGTGAGAACGCGCATAACCAGGCGGGTCAGATGTCGGGCAAAGCGCAGAGGCTGGCACAGGCGATGGAAAAGCTGGCGCAGCCGATGCAGGGTGGGCAAGGGGCCAATCCAGGACAGATGCAGGAACTCGCGGATGCGGCGCAGCAGATGGAGGATCTTCTGGGACAGATGGATGCGATGCGTCAGGACGCCGAGCAGATGGATGCGTTGAAGGGAGCGATTGAAGACGCTATGGCGGATGCCGGGAAAGCGGCAGGTGGACCGAAGCGGCCGGGCCGCGGGATGGGCAGGTGGGAGGCCGGCGAAGTCGATCCCGACAGGCCGCCAGGAGGCCAGGGCGGTCCGGGGCTTGGACGTGGCGGAGGCATGGGCAAAGAGGAGTCGCCGTTCGACACGAAGCCGGAGAAGGCGCCGACGAAGACGATCGACGACGGACGGATTCTGGCCAACATGCTGGTAAAGGACCGGAACGTGCGAGGCGAGTCGAAAATCAAGCTGCAGCAGGTGCTTGAGGCCGGTCGTGCGGATGAACAGGATGATGTGGATGATTCGCGCGCTGACAAGCGTGCCCAGGAAGTGGCCAAGCGGTACTTCAATGTGATGGGCGAGGAATTGAAGAAATAGGGCAAGACCCGGAACCGGAAAGGGTGGTTGCTTGCGTGCGAACAGGATTGTGGCTGGTGGGACTGGGGCTCGTGACGGGATTGAGCGGCGGTTGCGGCAAGGGGGCCGACAACCGGCCGGAGGTGGTGCTGTACACGAGCGTCGATGAAGTGGCGGCGCGGCCGATCATCGAGGCGTTTGAGCGGCAGAGCGGGATACGCGTGCTGGTGCAGAAGGACTCGGAGGCGACGAAGACTGTTGGGCTGGCGGAGCGCCTGGAGGCGGAGAAAGCCAATCCGCAGGCGGATGTGTACTGGGGCAACGAGGTGTTCCATACGATCGGGCTGGCCGAGCAGGGTGTGCTGGCGGCATATGAGTCGCCATCGGCGAAGGACATTCCAGCGCAATACAAGGATGCGCAGGGAAGATGGGCGGGGACGTCGCTGCGGGCGCGGGTGATCGCGCGATCGACGCAGGCGGAGGCGGCGCGCGGCGTCAACTCCATTCAGGTCCTGGCGAATCCGGCGCTGAAAGGCAGGATCTGCATGGCTCGTCCGGTTGCGGGCACGACGCGGGGGCATGTGGCAGCGCTGTACACGGCGTGGGGTCCGGAGCGGTTTGAGCAGTTCTTGAACCAACTCAAAGCGAACGATGTGAAGCTGCTGGGCGGGAACGGCCCGGTGGCGGAGGCGGTGGGCGGGGGAGCGATGTGGGCTGGACTGACGGACAACGATGATGTGGATGCGACGCTGCGCAAGGGCGGGAGACTGGATATGGTGCTGCCGGACCAGAAGGCCGAGCAGATCGGAACGCTGACGATTCCGTGCACGGTGGGGTTGGTGGCGGGTGCCAGGCGGGCGGATGCGGGAAAGAAGTTGGTGGATTACCTGCTGTCAAAAGAGGTTGAGCAGAAGCTGCTGGAGGCGAAGTTCGCCCGCTACTCGGTCTTTGCACCGGCGGAGTCGGGCGGGGCGAAACCCATGCATGTGGACTACGCCAAGGTGGCCGGAAACATGAAGGCGGCGACGGAGATGTCGCTGAGGGTGCTGGAAGGGCGCAGATGAAGGGTGATCGAAGTGAATCGGGTGTGTGGCGGCGGTGAGAACGGCAAGGCGGATGGTGATTGACCGGCCGATGGAGAAGCGCAAACTCGCAGGCAACCAGCGCCCTGGCGGCAGGGGCGCTGTGGGTGGTTTTCGGGATATGCTGTCTATTGCCGCTGGCATGGTTGGCATGGCAGGTGGGTAGTCGGCCCGACACGTGGGGACAGATGACCCTGAATCGGTTTCGGGCTGATCTGCTGGGGCGAACGCTGCTGTATAACGGCATCTCGGCGACGCTGGCCGTGCTGGTGGCGATTCCCGGTGCGGTGGTCGTTGGCCGCGGCAGGGGATGGCTGAGCAAAGCGATGCTGGTGGCGCTGCCGCTGTCATTGATCATGCCATCGGTCAGCTATAACTATGGCTGGCTTCAAGTGTTGAGACTGTTCGATATCGAGTTTGCGCCGCAATCGTGGCCGGATGTGCTCAGGTCGATCTGGGTGCTGGCGAGTTGGCTGTGGCCCGCGGCGGCGCTGATCGTGGGGCTGGCGCTTCGTATCAGCGATGCTCAGGTCCAACAGCAGGCGTTGCTGGATGGCGCGTTGCGGCGGGTGTTGGCGCGGCAGTTGAGCGGGCCGTTCCTGGCGGCGTGGGCGGTGGTGATGCTGCTGGCCGTGCAGGAGTTCTCGGCGTACGAGCGGAGCGGGATCAGCGTGTTCGCGACTGAGATCCGAACGGCGTTTGTGCAGGGCGATGGCGACCAGGCGGAGAAGACGGCCCAGGCCGTGGCGACGGGGATGCCGATGCTGATCGTCGTTGGCGGGCTGTCGATCGCGGCGTTTCTGGGATTGCGGCGATTGGCGGGGGAGGGAGTCGAGCAGGATTGGCCGAGGATTCTGGATGCGCGCTGGTGGTGGCAGTTGCTGGCATGGCTGGCGCTGTTGGCGACAGTGGCTGTGCCTACGGTGGCGATGGCGGCCTCCATATCGCCCGATCGGCTGGGAGTTGATGCGCGGGGCCAGGGGCCCATGATGCGGGTACTATTATGGACAGGGCCCTATGCGGTCGGATCGCTGCTGTATGGGGCCCTGACGGGGTTGGTTGGCGTGTTGATCGGAATGCTGGCCTGCGTGAGGCGAAGTCGGGCGTTGCTGGCCATGGGCGTAGGGGCGTTTCTGCTCGGCGGGGCTCTTCTCGCGATCGCGGATATCCGGGTTTACAATGCGCCGATGAGGGTGGCTGGGCGGTATCCTCTGGGCTGGGTGTATAACAGTGCGGCGGTGATGATCATTGGTTACATCGGGCGGTTCGGCTGGCTGGCGCTGCTGGCGGGGGAACTCGCCTGGTCGGGGGGGGTTCGCGAGCTGCGCGGCATGAGCGCTGTGGATGGAGCCGGCGCGGTACGGACAGCGCGGGACGTCATCTGGCCGATCGCGTGGCCGATGGTGATGGCTTCCGCCGTCCTGATGATGGCCATGTCGATGACGGAAGTGTCGATGACGGTCTTACTGGCGCCGCTGCGACCGCAGCCGCTCATCAACGAGTTGATGAACTGGGTGCACTATCAGCGGAGCGACGAGATGCTTGAAGGGACGCTGCTGCTGATGGCGATGACGTTGGTGCTGGGGGTTGCGGCCATCGGGCTGGCGTGGATGGGGTGGCGGTGGCTGGGAACGCGGGCAACGGGGCGGATTGGATGTGTGCTGGGGCTGCTGGTGATCGCGGGCTGCGGAGATGGCGTGGAACCGGAGGCGATCTGGTGTGAGACGGGCCCCGGGCCGGGGCAGTTGATCTACCCGCGGGGGGTCGCATACAGCCCAAGAGATGATTGCCTTTTCGTCGTGGACCGGATGGCCCGCATTCAGCGACTGGAGGCAGACGGGCGGGCGTCGGCCGAGTGGCGGATGCCGCTCTGGCAGAATGGCAAGCCGGTGGGGCTGACGGTGGGGCCCGACGGGAACCTGTATGTTCCGGACACACATTATTTCCGTGTGATGGTCTACACGCCCGCTGGCCGGTTGCTTCACCAGTGGGGCGAGCGAGGGAAGGGGCCGGGACAGTTTGTCTACCCGACCGATGTGGCGTTCGATGCGCAGGGCAACATCTACGTGGCGGAATATGGCGACCGCGACAGCGACCGTATCCAGGTGTTTGACCCGGAAGCAAAGAACGTGCTGAGGGTGATTGGCTCGTTCGGGACCGGAGACGGACAGTTCTCGCGGCCGCAGTCGATCGTGGTGAGTGGCGACATGCTGTATGTGGCCGATGCCTGCAACCATCGCATCGTTACATTCAGGACGGATGGGACTTTTGTGAGGAACCTCGGCACGGTTGGGTCGGGTCTGGGGCAGTTCCGGTTTCCCTATGGACTGGACATGGACAGGCAGGGTCGGCTGCTGGTCTCGGAATACGGCAACAATCGCGTGCAGATGATCGACCCGCGGACCGGGCAGGGACTTCGGACATGGGGTGTGCCTGGACGAGAACCGGGCCAGTTGGCCTGCCCCTGGGGTCTGGCGGTCGATAAGCGAGGCAGGGTTATGGTGTTGGACTCGGGCAACAACCGGATCCAGGTGTTCTCGTGGTGATGAAGCTGGAGCGCGGCGCGGTGACTGCCGGCGCCAGTCGCCACAGATAGAATCGTGATCTGATGGAATGGACGCCCATCTCAAACTCGCTGCTGGCGGCCTTCTGGATGGACCTGGAGTACATGTCCTGGTTGAAGGCCGCGCTGATTTACGCCATCCTGGCGGCGCCGATCGTTATCCTGGGCGTGCGATCGATGGCTGGGCTGGGTCGGGCGAAGAAATGGGTGACGATCGGCATCCGGCTGTGCGTGGTGGCGCTGTTGGTGCTGATCCTGGGCGGGGCGCGGTGGCAGCGACAACACAAGGTGGTCGAAGTGCTGGTGCTGCGCGACATCAGCGACTCGACACGGCTGTATCGAACCTATCCGGGCAGGAGCCTTCAGGAATCGGTCGACGATTTCCTGACGCAGGCGTCGAAACCCCAACACAAGGTGCGCAAGGACGACCGCATCGGCGTGATCAGCTTCTCGTCCATGCCGCTGATCGACGCCATCCCCTATCCGACGCTGATGCTGGATGCGCGGGCGATCCGCGAGCGGGGAGAAGCGACGGACATTGCGTCGGCCATTCAACTTGGCTTGGCGACGTTCCAGCGCGATGCTATGCGGCGGATGCTGCTGGTCAGCGACGGCCTTCAGACGGCGGGCGACATCGAGACGGCGCTGGCGGCCGCCGCATCGCAGAAGGTCCCTATCGACGTCATGAAGCTCAGCTTCGCCGTCCAGAGCGAGGTGCTGATCGAGCGCGTGATCGCCCCGGCCTGGCGGAGGGAGATCGACGCGTTTGAGGTGGCGGTGAGCATGCTCTCGACCCATCTCGAGCCCGTACGCGGCAAGTTGACCCTGACGGAGGCGGGGCAGCCGCTGGAGTCGCGACCGAGGCAGATCGTGGTGTCGCCGGCCACGCTGAATGCCGACGGCAAGATCGAGCCGCGCAAGCACATCGAGCGTTTTCGTGTGCCGCCGCTGCGCAGCTCGGGCGTGAGGCGATTCAAGGCGGTCTTTGAGCCGGACGTGCTTGCGGGCAACGACAACGCGAAAGGTGCGGCGGGCGATACGCTGGTGGCGAACAACAGCGGCTCGGCTTTCACGTTTGTGCGAGGCCAGGGGCGGGTGCTGTACGTCGATGGCACCAGAGACGGAGCCGGCATGACATTGATGCGGGCGCTGGAAGCGCAGGGCATCAATGTCGAGCGGCGCGCAGTTGAGCAGACGCCGGATGACCTGGTGGCGTTGCAGGCTTTTGACTGCGTCATCCTGAACAACGTCCCGCGGGTACGGTCGGCCGGCGGCGCAACGGGCGTGAGCGAGGCGCATGACCCCCTGCTGGCCAGCTATGTGCACAACTTCGGGGGGGGGCTCATTATGATCGGGGGCGAGGACTCGATGGGGGCCGGCGGTTGGCAGGGCTCGAAGGTTGAAGAGATCATGCCGGTGAGCTTCGACGTGCCCGCCGAGCGGCAGATCAGCAAGGGGGCGCTGGTGCTTCTGATCCATGCCTGCGAAATGCCGCGTGGGGACTACTGGGGCGAACAATGCGCCATCAAGGCGATGGAGACGCTGTCCCGGCATGATGAGGTGGGAATCGTCAGCTACGGCGGCGGGAAGGACGACATCAATGGCGTGGGATGGGATCTGCCCCTGAGCCTCAAAGGCGACGGGCGGCGTGCCACGGCGGCCATCAAGAAGATGAAGCCGGAGGACATGCCCGCTTTTGACGACTGCCTGAAACTGGCCTGGCGCGGCGTGGGGAATCAGCACACCCTGAAGAAGTCGGATGCGAGGCAGAAGCACATCATCATCATCAGCGATGGCGACCCGCGCGTCACCGACTGGACCATCGTGGAGGAACTGAGGGCGAATAAGGTGACGGTCTCGACCGTGACCGTCTATCCGCACGGAGGGCAGATCGACTCGACGATGAGGGATATCGCGGATGCCACGGGGGGCAAGGCATACGGGCCGATTGACAGCAATCCGGACCAGCTTCCGCAGATATTCATCAAAGAAGCAACGACCATCCGGCGCTCGCTGATCCAGGAGAGCCGGGAGCCGCCGCTCGTCGTGGCGGCGAATCCAACGCTGAGCGACGTGATGAAAGGCGTTGCCGAGCCGCCCGATGTGTTTGGGGTGGTGCTGAGCCACAGGAAGAACAACCCGACGATTCAGATGCCGCTTGAAGTCGTATTCAACGGCAAGCGAGACCCGCTGTTCGCTCATTGGCAGGCGGGGTTGGGCAGGGCGGCGGTGTTTGCCAGCGATGCCGGGGGCAAATGGTCGCCTGGGTGGGCATCTGCGCGATGGTCCGCGAATTACGGCAAGTTCTGGGGGCAACTGGTTCGGGCGATGTCGCGGCCGCCGATGAGCCAGGATGTATCGGTAACAACCGAGCGGCGCGGCGACCGGGCGGTGGTGCGGGTTGAGGCGACGGACCCGAACGCCAGCTTTGCCAACTTCCTGAACATCACCGGCACCGTGGTGGACCCCCAGGGTGGCCAGCAGGAGATTCGCCTGGTGCAGGTGGGCCCAGGCACGTACACTGCCGAGTTCCCGACGAACCGCGAGGGCAGCTACGTGATAGCGCTGCGCTACAGCGGCCCGAACAATGCGCAGGGGATGGTCGTCTCGGGCGTGTCGGTGAACGATTCACCGGAGATGCGCGAGCTCAAAAGCAATGACCTGCTGCTGGAGCAGATCGCCCGGCGGACGGGCGGACGGGTGATCCAACCGTGGGATGCGCAGGCGGCTAACCTGTTCAGCCGGGAGAACGTCCCTCGAAGCGGCTCGCCGCTGCCAGTCTGGGATATTCTGATTCCGATCCTGCTGGGGCTTGTGCTGGTGGATGTGGCCGCCCGGCGCATCGCGTGGGACTGGGAATCAACGAAGAAGCTGGCGGCTGCCACCGCGAACTACATCCGCTCGTGGACGCTCAGCCACAAGGTCGAGAGCAAGCCGACGCTGGATGCTCTGAAGAAGGTGCGGGAGGAAGTGGCCGAGACGAAACTCAAGCCGCAGGAAACGCTGCGGGAGACGGTTGCGCTGCCGGCGAGCGATCCAAAGGTGAAGTTTGAGGCGAAGGCGGCCGTGGAGGGCGATCTGTCAAAGGTCGTCGGCGGCGCGACGGACAGGCCGATTCCCTCAGCTCCAGAGGAGCCCAAGCCCAGAGGCGCTGTGGGGGCTGGCGGATACACTGGCAGCTTGCTTGAGGCAAAGAAGAGAGCGCAGCAGAAGATTCGAGAGAAGGAACAGGGCGACCAATGAACTCTGAGAGGATAGGTTATGGCGCAACAGACAGTTCCCGGCGTTGACCCGCAGTTGCAGGCGATGTGCGATGCCTTCCGGCATGACTACGCAGCGGTGCAGAAGGAGATCGGCAAGGCGATCGTGGGGCACGAGGAGATCGTGGAGGGCGTGCTGATATGCCTGTTCGTTGGGGGCCATGCGCTGCTGGAAGGCGTGCCGGGGCTGGGCAAGACAGCGCTCATCCGCGCGCTGTCGCAGGCGTTGAACCTGAAATTCAACCGCATCCAGTTCACGCCCGACCTGATGCCGGCCGACGTGATTGGCACCAACGTCATCATGGAGGATGCCAACGGGCGGCGGAATTTCACGTTCATGTCCGGGCCGATTTTCGCCCAGATCGTCCTGGCGGACGAAATCAACCGCGCCACGCCCAAGACGCAGTCGGCCCTGCTTGAGGCCATGCAGGAGAAGCAGGTGACGGCGGGCGGCCAGATCCGCAAGCTCGAAGAGCCCTTCTTCGTCATGGCGACCCAGAACCCGC
>CAZMXI010000199.1:0-8334 GCA_964570205.1 uncultured Tepidisphaeraceae bacterium | reverse complement strand
GATGGCGTTCAGGTCGAGGTGGTTGGTCGGCTCATCCAGCAGAAGCAGGTCGGGCTCGCTGATGAGCAGGCGCGCCAGCGCCAGCCGCGACCGCTGCCCGCCCGACAGCGTCTCCACGTTCTGCCCCCAGCTTGCCGGCTCCAGCCCGACCCCTTGCAGGGTCGCCTCGAGACGGTGCCGCCAGGCATACCCGCCGGCCAGGTCGAACTCATGCTGCGTCATCTGATACTGACGCAACACCTTCTCCAGAGTCTCCCCTCCTTTTCCGGCCATCTCATGCTCAAGTTCCCGAAGGCGGTGCGACAGCTCGTGAAGCTGTGCAAAAGCGAGCTCGGCCTCATCCATTACCGTATTGGCCGGGTCGAAGACCGGATCCTGCGTCAGATATCCCACCTTCACGGCCTTGCTGATGGCCACGGCGCCGTGGTCCGGCGTCACCTGCCCCACCAGGACCTTGAAAAGTGTGGTCTTGCCGGCGCCGTTGGCTCCGATGAACCCGATGCGCTCGCCTTCGTAGATCGTGAGGCTCAATCCATTGAACAGGATGCGCTTACCGAACGTCTTCTCGATGTTGGCCAGGGATGCTATGGACATCTTGGAAAGTCGGGCATTGTAGGGCCCGCACCCCCATCTTGCCACCGCGGCAGACCTGCACAGGGGACTCTGCGTAGAATCATGTAGACAAGTCGTTACGATGCGACGGTTCTGGAGGGATATGGTATTGGAAAGGTCCGCAATGGCCACGGTCCGTTGCCCTAACTGCGGCAAGCCCATCATTCTCCCGAACACCGTCTCGGTCGAGCCGATCCGGTGCCGAAACTGCCGCGCCCTCGTTGACCTGTATGCTCCTCCACCCGAGCCCGCCCCCGCCGAGGATATGTCCACCCTGGCGGCAGTTGAGCAGAAGGGCCTCCTGCTGCCCGACCGACCTGTTTATGTGCCCCGCTGGTGGCATATCGGCCCCATCCGCTTTCCTCGAAAGCTCAGACAATACGCCGTTCTCGCCCTGTTTATCGCCGCTCTCGCGTCCGGCCTCTTTTTCGCCCTCAGAGCCGCCGCCCCACGCTTCCTCGACACGTTCGGCCAGTAATCCCTTGAATCCTTCCGTTTGGGCCTCGGTCTTCTCGTTCGCCAGCGGTCTCGGCTGATGTCCACCCCGACCGGAGGCACGCCAGTGGCTGATCATCCGGCCGCATCGCTGGCCGGCGATGCCGCCCCGGATTCGCTCCCACGGGTTCGCGCCCACCGCAGTGCCGCCATGATCGCCACCGCAGCCAGCGTGCCGGCGGCATCCGCCAGCCAGTCGGCCAGTTCGCAGAATCGCCCCACCCATGGCTGCGTGATCTCATCGGTCGCACCGAACGCCAGCGACGCCAGAACGACGACGCCCGCCGCCCGCCACGCGCCTGATCCAGCCGCCCACAGCGTCGCGTAGAGCAGCCCCGACAGGACGAAATAGGCGAGGAAATGCTGGGTTTTGTCGCCGGGTCCCGGCACTCCCGGCGGCTTGGGCAGGTGGGTCAGCACAGCCAGCAGCACCCAATAGGCGAGGGTCATGCTCCACAGGATGGTTCGTTTGCGTGACCGCATGGAAGCGTCTTCACACCGCAGGAGCGGTCACCAGATCCTTCGGCGCGGCGTCCATCGACAGGCCGCCCGTCGCGGCGGGCGCCGGCTGCGGCGACATGTCCAGCACCTCCTTGGCCAGGGCACGATAGTCGGCCGCTCCATTGCTGGTGGGCTCGTAACGCAGGATCGTCTGCCCGAAGCTCGGGCTCTCGGCCAGTTTGATGTTCCGGCGGATCCTCGCGTTGAATATCCTCGCATCTGCCCAGGGCAACGGCCTGCCCTTGGCTTGGGCGATGAAACTGTTGAGGTCGTTGACCACCTCGGCCGAGAGCTTGGTCTGTGCGTCGAACATGGTCAGCACGATGCCGCTGACCTTGAGCTTCGGATTCATGCGCCGGCTGACCAGTTGCACCGTCTCCAGCAGCTTGCCCACTCCCTGAAGCGCCAGGAAGTGCGCCTGCATGGGGATGATGACCTCGGTGGCGACGGCCAGCGAGTTGATCGTCAGCAGCCCGAGGCTTGGCGGGCAGTCGAGCAGGATGAAGTCGAAGTCGTGCTGCGCCGCTTCGATTCTCTTTCTCAGGAGCATCTCGCGGCCAAGGACGCTGACCAGTTCGATCTCGGCCGCCGCCAGGTCGATAGAGCTGGGCACCAGCGCGATGTTGTCATCGACCTTGTGAACCGCTTCGAGGAAGCTGCGTTCCTCGACGAGCACGTTGTATAGGCTCACTATATGCGGCGATGGCTCGACGCCGTAGTTGATCGTCAGGTGCGCCTGCGGGTCGAGGTCAATGAGGCAGACTTTGTTCCCCATCTCGGCCAGCGCCGCTCCCAGATTCGCCGTTGTGGTTGTTTTGCCGACGCCGCCCTTCTGGTTCATCAACGCGATCACGCGCATGGCCACCTCCGTGTGGAGCGATGGATTACAGCTTCGTCCTTCAGGCGGAGATTTTCCCCGAATCTCCCGGCGAAGACAAGCCAACCGCGTTCAGCACCCGGCCTCCGGCTGCCGCTTTCCTCCCCTAAAAAAAGAAAGCTTCCGCCGTGGCTGGGAAGCTTTCTCTTTGTTTCGGGGCCTCATTGGAGCCAAGGCCCAAAACGGAATGTGGTGACTGTTGCGTTCCGACTTGAAGACTCACTCGGGCCTGAAGCCACGGACCCGAGCCCAGAAGCTCGTTACTTCTTGGCTTTCTTGGTCGTCTTCTTGGTCGTCTTCTTCGACGACTTCTTAGCTGCCTTCTTGGCCATGGCGCTTGTCACCTCCTTTCGGATACAGAATTTAAGTAAGGTCTTCATTCGCGTCAATGTTTTTTTGCTGTTCACGACATCTTTTTTCTCGCGCCGGATCGGCGAACTTGTGACTCGCGGCGAGGCGCATAAGATTTCTCGACCCGCGAAAGGCCAGCGCATCAGGCGCCGCCGCGGGCGGAAAACACAGAGAGGATCACATGCCCACCGTTCAGAAGCGCCCCGTCGTCCTGATCGTTCGTGATGGATGGGGACATAATCCCGACCCTGCCCTCAACTCATCCAACGCTATTTTTCTCGCCAAACACCCTACCGAAGACCGCATCATGGCCGAGTATCCCAGCACGCTCATTCATTGCAGCGGCTTCGATGTCGGCCTGCCTGAGGGCACGATGGGCAACAGCGAGGTCGGACACCAGAACATCGGCGCCGGTCGAATCGTCGACCAGGAATCCGTCCGGATCACCAAGTCCATCCGCGCCGGCGAGTTTTTTCAGAATGCCGAGCTCAACGCGGCCGTCGATCACGCGATGAAGGGCAACGGCTCGCTGCACCTGATGGGCCTGTGCTCGGACATCGGCGTTCACAGCCTGCTTGAGCATCTGTATGCCTGTGCCGATCTGGCCAAGCGAAAGGGGCTGTTGCGCGTCTATCTGCACGCCTTCATGGACGGCCGGGACTCGCCGCCCAACTCGGGCCTCGGATACATGAAGGAGATCGAGGCGAAATTCGCCCAGATCGGCGCCGGCAAGGTCGCGACGGTCATCGGCCGCTACTGGGCCATGGACCGCGACAACCGCTGGGGCCGCGTCGAACGCGCTTTCCGCGCTATGGTTCTTGGCGAGGGAACGAAGTTCCGCTCGGCCACCGAGGCCATCCAGCACTATTACGACCATCCCACCGAGCCGAACATGCGGGGCGACGAGTTCATCGCCCCGTCGATCATCTGCGAGGACGGACAGAGGCCTCGCGCGACCGTCAAAGACGGCGACTCGGTCATCTTCTTCAACTTCCGCGGCGACCGACCGCGGGAAATCACCAAGGCCTTCGTTTACGATCGGTTTCCCTACACCGAAACGGACAAGACCGGGCAGGTCGTCAGCCAGGGATTCGAGCGTGGGAAGAAGCTGGATCTGTATTACGTCACCCTCACAGCCTATGAGACCGGTCTGCCAGTGAAGGTGGCTTATCCCAAGCCGCCGAAGATGACTAATATCCTGGGCGAGTACGTTTCAAAGCTCGGCCTGAAGCAGTTCCGCTGTGCTGAGACCGAGAAATACCCGCACGTGACTTTTTTCTTCAACGACTATCGCGATGACCCGTTCCCCGGCGAAGACCGCGCACTGGTTCCCTCGCCGAAGACCGACGACAAGGGCAACCGCATCGATACGTATGACCAGAAGCCCGAGATGAGCGCCGATCCCGTCGCCGACGAGGTCGTTAAGCGAATCAACTCCGGCCAGTACGACCTGATTGTGGTGAATTTTGCCAACGGCGACATGGTTGGCCATACCGGGAATCTCCAGGCGGCCATCAAAGCCATTGAAGCCGTTGATGAGTGCGTCGGGCGGATACTCAAGGCCACCGCCGATCAGGGCGGCGCAGTTATCGTCACCGCCGACCATGGCAATTCCGAACAGGAGTTCGACCCCACCACCGGCGGGCCCCATACCGCTCACACCACCTTCGACGTGCCTTTGATTGTGGTGGATGACCGCTTCAAGACCAACGCCCTTCGCAAGGATGGCCGCCTTGCCGACGTCGCTCCCACGCTGCTTCATCTGATGGGACTAGCTAAGCCCAAGGAAATGACAGGTGAATCCCTGATCCAGGCGTAACGGTATCGCCGCGTGTTGCGCGATGGGCTCGTCGCGTAACACGCGGCCTTTTCTCCAGTTGTCCGTCTTCGAGACGCTCCTATAATTCCGATCGAGGACTAAAGGAGAGACTTCATGGCTCATATCATCGCCCAGCCCTGCATCGGGACCAAGGACACCGCCTGCGTCGCCGTCTGCCCCGTGGACTGCATTCACCCCACCAAGGACGAAGCGGCTTTTGCCGATGCGGAGATGCTCTACATCGACCCCGACACCTGCATTGACTGCGGGCTGTGCGTCGATGAATGCCCCGTGAACGCCATCTTTCCCCAGGAAGACCTGCCGGCCGAATGGGTCGCCTTCATCGAAAAGAACGCGGCGTATTACAGGAAGTAGCGGTTGCGTCAACAACACCTGCGGTTACAAGCCCCGGCCCATGCGCCGGGGCTTGCTTTTGCGGCCACCACGGAACGGGCGTTCTTCAAGTCCGGCCACTTCACCGGTCTTCTCTTCATGGCGGCATCCGGTCCGGGATATGGCCCAACAGACCGCTGCGGCTTGCACCCGGCGACGAAGCCGGCCCGCCGTCGAAACGGCGGGCCGGTATGAACTATGTAACTGGTTCCGGCTTACAGACTACAGGCCAAGCCAGCGGCCGATCTCGGGGCCATAAGCCACCACGAGGCCGGCGAACACGACGCTAACCATGCTCATCAGTTTGATGAGGATGTTCAGGCTCGGACCGGACGTGTCCTTAAACGGATCGCCGACGGTGTCACCGACGACAGTCGCCTTGTGGGGATCCGACCGCTTGCCGCCATGCTTGCCGCTCTCGATGTACTTCTTGGCGTTGTCCCATGCGCCGCCGGCGTTGGCCATGAATACGGCCACCGCGAATCCGGACGTCAGGCCACCGGCCAGAAGACCCATGACACCCGCCACGTCCAGGATCAGGCCGACCAGGACCGGCACGATCACCGCCAGCAGCGACGGCAGGATCATTTCCCGCTGCGCGCCCTTGGTCGAAATCGCGACGGCCTTGGAGTAATCCGGCACGGTCTCGCCCTGGTGGGAGATCGGAGTGCGCGGCCAGTTGTCCGGGTTGCTGATGTACGCATCATCCTTGCCCTGGGCTCGCAGGAAATCGCGCATCTTGCCGAACTGAATGCGGCATTCCAGCATCATCCGGTACGCCGCCCGGCCGACCGCTTCCATGGTCATCGCGCAGAAGATCATCACCAGCAACACGCCCGCGAACATGCCGCAGAGCACCTTCGGGTTCATCAGCGTCACGTTGTAGAAGTCCATGTATTGCGCCATCGACGCCTTGCGGGCCGACACGATGCGCAATTCCTGCGGCTGGCCGCCGGCCGGAGTGTACAACACCTCGCGGACGCCTTCCTTGGTTCGAGTCGCCGGGATATTGGCGATGCGGTCTCCCGGCTTCAGGAATGCGTCGAAGTTCTCGGGACTCAGGACCATGAACGCCTCAAAGTCGCCGTCAGCCTTGCCGTCGCCCTTCCGCTGGGCGATCTTGCCGTTGCCGTAGTAGTAACCGAGGGCCTCATTGGGCTGAACCGCGCCGCTCTTCTCGACGGTCTGCGTCACATAGGCCATGGATTCGCGGATCTGGCCGATGCGCACCTCTTCAACATAGGCCGCCAGCAGGGCCAGGGCCGTGAGGGCCGCCGAGCCAATGGCGAAGCCCTTGCCGGTCGCGGCGGTCGTGTTGCCCAGCGAGTCCAGCGCATCGGTGCGATGCCGCACTTCCGGCTTCTGGCCAGTCATCTCGGCGTTGCCGCCGGCGTTGTCGGCGATTGGACCGTAAGCATCCGTCGCCAGGGTGATGCCCAGCGTCGCCAACATGCCGACCGCGGCGATGCCGATGCCGTAGAGGCCCAGCAGGAATTCCTGGCCGCCGCCGGCCCACACGAACGCGCAGATAATCGCCACGATCACCGTCACGATGGACGCCCACGTACTCTTCATGCCCAAGGCGATGCCAGCGATGATCACGGTCGCCGGGCCGGTCAGACCCTGCTCGCTGACGCGCTGCGTGGGCTTGTAGTCATAACTGGTGTAATATTCGGTGGCATATCCGATGACGTTGCCGGCCACCAGGCCCGCCATGATGGCGCCCCAGACGCCCAGCCAACTCACCCGGATTCCGGTGGCGGCAGACTCGATGCCGCCCAACAGCAGCCAGCACACGCCCAGCGCGGCGATCGCGATCAGGATCGAGCTGCCATAGATGCCGGTGCGAAGGGCATTCAGGAGCTGTCCCATCGTCGCATTGTCCTTCGTCCGCACCAGGTAGATGCCGATGATCGACAGCACGATGCCGATGCCCGCCAGGACCATCGGGGCGCTCAGCAGCCGCATGGCCGCCGTGAAGCCCTCTCCCCTATCGGCGCCGCCCGGGAAGATCGCGGCAGCAGCGGCCACGCCCAGGGCGGCCGTCGCCAGAATTGATCCGCAGTACGACTCGTACAGGTCAGCGCCCATGCCGGCCACATCACCGACGTTGTCTCCGACGTTGTCGGCGATGGTAGCCGGGTTGCGGGGGTCATCCTCGGGGATGCCCTTCTCGACTTTGCCGACCAGGTCAGCGCCGACATCGGCGGCCTTGGTGTAGATGCCGCCGCCCACGCGGGCGAACAACGCCTGCGAGCTGGCACCCATGCCGAACGTAAGCATCACGACGGTGATGTCGTTCAAGGTCATGTTCTGCGTGAACTCGAACGGAAGCACATTGCCGTACAGCAGCAGGAACCACAGGCAGATGTCGATCAGCCCGAAGCCCACCACCACCAGGCCCATGACCGCGCCCGAGCGGAACGCGACCACGAGGCCGTCGTTCAGACTCTTGCGCGCGCCGGCGGCGGTACGATGGCTCGCGCGCGTCGCGGTGTTCATGCCCAGCCAGCCGCACAGACCGCTGAAGAAGCCACCGGTCAGGAATGCGACGAACACAATCTTGTGCTGGACGTGCAGGCCCCAGCCCATCCAGAACAGGATCGCCGACACCACAATGAAGAAGATGCCGACGACCTTGTACTGCTGCCTCAGATACGCCATCGCGCCGGTCCGCACGTAGCCGGACACGCGTTTCATGTCTTCGTCGCCCTCGTCGGACGCGAGCATGCCCTTGTAGAAGACCCAGGCGAAGATCAGCGCCAGGACCGAGCCGGCCGGGGCAATCCACCAGACCGCCGGGATCGCACCAAAGCCATGCGAGGACTGCGTTTCGCCACCCGCGGGCTGAACCGCGGGCGTCGCATCCGCCGCCAGCGCCGCCACCGGCATCGCCAACACGGCCACCGCCATCAGGCCCAACAAAGCCCAACTGCTCAATCGTCCCATCGTCAACCAGCTACTCCGACGTGCTGTGCCATTCATATCTCATTCCTTCCACTTCGCCCTTCTGCCGGGAGCAATCCGAGGCGCGCCCTTCGGCCCAACGGGCTCCTGCGCAGAGCGGCGGGTACGACACCTTTCTCGATCAACCATGGCCCGGGCGTTGCGGAACGCCTGCTCCCGATCCGCCCAAGCCGTCTAAATACCCGACTAAAAGAGTCTTATATCGAACCTGAGTCGCGATATTATGGGGAAACGACACCCGATTTGCAACAAAGGCGAAGCTCTCGGGTCCACGACCGTCGTTGCAGGCCGGCTCTGGCCGATAACAGGGTATAGGGAA
>CAZMXI010000198.1:0-8366 GCA_964570205.1 uncultured Tepidisphaeraceae bacterium | reverse complement strand
GCCACATACCCCTTGCTCAACGCCGCGAAATCCGCCGTGCTGACGATCCCATCCAGGCCGGCATCCCCGTTGAACGTGTACCTCGCAAGTACCGTATCGGCCGACAGGCTCTCGTCGCCCACCTGCTCCACAATCAAACCATCCAGGCCGTTGTCGTTGAATCCCACCCCAATCCCATGCGCTCCGGTCGCATCTCCCAAGGCCGCCGTGCTTATGATCCCCGCACCGGCCCAACTCCCTTCGGCGAATCCGGATCGAACCAATCCCCTCACCTGTTCGAGGGTGGCCATCGGGTTCGTCCCGGTCACCGCCAGCAGGTTGTTGTTCAAATCCAACTGCCCCGAACCATTAATCGCCACCTCATCCACCCGGCTGTACCCCGTCGCCGTCCCGTTGTGGTTCATGATCGCCTGCGCGCTGTCCGTGATCACCAGCCGCCCGCCCCGGATGTAGTTTGCCCGCAGCAGGCTCGGCGTGGTCCCGTTTCCCACGGTGGTCGTCCCCGAAACGTCGATATTCCCCATGTTGGCCGTGCCCACCACTGTATACTGCGACTGGATGATCGGCGCCCCCGGCACGATCGAGTAGATGTACGATGTCCGCGTCGAGATCCGCGAGGCATAGCTCGAACCCGACGACCGCGTTATCACCTTCCGCCACGAGCTGTCGCTCAACTGCTCGTAAAGGTCCCGCTCGTTAAAAACCGCGGCGGTGAACTTGCCCTCGTCCGTCGCCGCGTAGTTATAGGTGCCGTCCGTCGCGTACACGATGCCCGCCAGCTTCCAGACGCCGTCTTCCTGAATGAATATTCCGCCGCCCGAGTCGCCCCCGGTGAAGTGCGCTTCGTTCGGCCGCGGCTGCTGCGCCGTTGGTTCGTTGAAATCGAACTGAAGCAGATCGCTTGTGACCTTCGCCACATCGTTCTCGCCCCAGCTCTGAACGTGGTCATCCGTGCCCCAAAGCCACCCCCGCACCTGGTTCTTAACCACCACCTCGGACCCGCGCTGGGTGCCCCGGCCAATGATCACCGCGTGCTTGTCCAGCTCATCGCTGCCGCTGTACAGCGGCGCATAGGCGGGAAACGTGCCGCTGATCTTCCAGATCGTCAGGTCGCTGTCGGCGATGTGCACCCGCCCGTTGCTCCCGAACGAGGCGTCGATGCCGTAGCTGACGCCTTGGAAGACCAGCGGCGGGGTGCTCGTGCTGTTGCTGATGTGCTGCGCCGTGATGAAGTACTGCGGCGCAATGGGCGTGCCCAGGTAACTGCTGAAACGTCCCTGCAACTGCCACGCATCGTGGGCGATGTCCCCAGCGCTAACCAGCGTGTTGCGGGTCTCGCTCTGATAAAGGACCACCGCCGACGCCGGCAGGGAGGCTATCCCTGCGCAGGCCGCCGCCAGCGCGGACAGGGTCAACCAGGAACGTCCGAACATAGCGTCTCCGGCGGCCGGGAAAGATGCCCTCGGCCGTCTGCTTCAATTATAACCCACTCGGCGAGTCTGGGTCGGCCAACCACGGGTCGGTCCGGTAATTGGCTGTTTTCCCGAGATGGACGGCTACCAGGCAAGCAACAATTGCTGCCCGACGGCCAATCCCCTCCGCCGGGCCGTAAGCCAATCCGTCCGATCGTTCTGTTCGGCCAGCACCAGCCGGGCGGCCATGCGAGGGTCCCGCGAGAACAACCGCCGAACCAGGGCCGGGCAATTGCACTCGCGGCTGCGGTGCAGCAGCACGATATGGGCGGGCGGCGCCGCCCCTTCCGCCTCGCAGCGGTCAAGGATCCCCCGCACTGCTTCATAGGCCTGCTCATTGGAAAGATGCCCCGCGCCGTTCATGATCCTCTGCTTGAGAAACGTTGGCCTCTCGCTGGCGAGCTGCATTTGCCGGTCGTAATTGCTCTCCAAGGCCAGGAGGTCCAGATCGCGGAACAGCTCGAACAGCTCCGACGGTACCCGGCCAAGGTCCGTGGCGAAACCCACCCGGCACCCGAAACCCTCGATCAGGAATCCATGCGAACCCGCCTCGTCGTGATCGAAACGGATGGGGCTCAGTTCCAAGCCGGCCAGCGGGCGAAAGGCCCGGCCATCGAATGCCTGCACCAGCGGATTCACCGCCTTGGCCTGCTGCGACGGGCAGAGGCTCATCAGCCCCCGTACCCGCGCCGCGTGGCAGTGGATGCGGATATGGCGCCTAATGATTGTTCGAAACCAGTTGGGCGTGAAGTGGTCGCGATCAAGATGCGTCAGGCAGATCGCGGTGATGGCCTCGATGCCCAGCCGCGTACCCTCCAGCCGCTTTGCGGCGGCGCGCGGCCCGATGCCCGCGTCAATCAGCATGGCGCCTCCGGGGCACCGTACGACAGTTGCGTTTCCGGCCGATCCGCTGGCGAGAATACAAAGCTCGATGGACATCCGTGCGACGACACAGTACCGCATCGGGGCTTGGCCGAAAAGCCGACTCTGTTCGTCCCTGTACGTTTGCCGTCGCTTGTGGATAGAATCTGCCGAACGTCCTTACCCTCTGGAGCCCAGGTGGCCGCAACTCTGACCGACATCGCGAGGGAAGCGCGAACCAGCATCAGCACCGTCAGCCGTGTGCTGGCCGGCGGTCCGGCCGCATCTCGAATTTCGGACGCCACGCGGCAGCGCGTGATCGAGGCGGCCAACCGCCTTGGCTATCGGCCCAACCTGGTGGCTCGGTCGCTGCGAACCCGCCGATCGCAAACCGTCGCCTTGATGGTTTCGGATATTGCCAACCCCTGGTTCGGCGCCATTGCCAGCCTCGTCGAGCAGAGTCTGCACCGGCACGGCTATTCACTGATGCTGTGCAACAGCGCCGAGGACCCGGAGGTTGAGGCCGAGTACCTTCGCCTGCTGCCGTCCAAGGGCATTGACGGGCTGATTCTGGTGCCGGCCGCCAAGACGCGGCAGGCGCTGGCCGATCTGCTGCCCGCCGGCCTGCCTCTCGTGATTCTTGACCGTCCGATCGAGGGCATTTCCACCAGTGTCTCCAGCGACCAGGACCAGATGTCGCATATCCTGTGCGATACGCTGGAACGTGTGGGCGTGAAAACCGTGGGGCTGGTGGCCGGACCGCAAAGCGTCGTTACGCATCGTCGCAGGGCCGAAATGGTTTCGCAGCGGCTGAATGTGGTTGCCCGACACGACGGGCCGGCCCAGCGCGAGACCGGGCGGCAGGCGTTCATCAAGTTTCTCAGCCTGAACCTGGACGGGATTGTCTGCACCAACAACTTCCTGGGACAGGGCATTATCGAGGGCATCGCCGAGGTCGAGCAGATGCCCGTGGTGGGCTGCTTTGATGAAATCCCGATGATGCACCTGCTGCCGATTCCGATTGTGTGCAGCATCCAGGATGTGCCGATGCTGGCCGAGGCGTGCGTCAGCCAGCTCATGCCGCTGCTCCAGGACGACCCAGGGCATACGCCGCGGCCGATCGTGCTGCCGACCCGAGCGATTGCCAACGCGAAGTTTCAGCAGTTGCTGAGCAAGGAAGGCCGCTGACGAAGGCGGCTGCGGAGCCGCCGAGGCCGGTCGAGCCGATTGCGGTAGGGGCGTGGGCGGCGTGACTCGGCAATCTCGTTTCCCAAGAAGCCGGTTGCCTGGCGGATTGGCGCCGGGCGGCAGGAGTGTTGCCTTCCATCATCTGCGAAGGATGAACGCATTCCCTGCCCGTGCAGTGCTGGGACCAGGCGCCATCAACACGCGGGTACTCAATCCGGTATTCATCTGTCAGGATTGTTCGCGGTCTTGAGTTGGCGTTTCCGGACTTGTCACCGAGCCGCTCCACTGACTGTAGGGATGTCAGACTCCAACGAGAAAGGCACAGAAATCGTGGCCTGTCCAATGCCCCTGAACTCGCGCGTATGGCATGGCATCTCTCTCCGGCCGACTGTCTGGCCCGGTGAGGACCACGCACAACGGCCGCGCAGGCATTCCTCGCGATGGGCAGATCGTTGGCGGCATCCAGCCAGTGAGCCGAGCTCCCGTACGGGTTCACCCGGAACGACCAGCGGCCACCGCCTCGTCCTGGCGTTGACGCTGCTCATTCCTGGACTTTCCGCCTCGCTGAGAGCGGCGGACACCTTCTCCTCGGTCTATATCTCCGAATTCATGGCAGATGCACAGCGCGGACTGGCAGACGAGCAAGGAGAAGTCACCGGCTGGATTGAGCTATACAACGGCGGAACAGAAACGGTCAATCTCAACGGCTGGTTCCTGACCGACAACGCCGGCAGTTTGACCAAATGGCGGCTTCCCGGGGTGTCGTTGCTGGCAGATATGCACCTTGTGGTCTTCGCTTCCGGCAAGGATCGAACCCATGACCTGGCCCACCTGCACAGCAACTTTGTTCTCGACAAGAAAGGCGGCTACCTGGCGCTGGTTGACCCGGCCAGGAAGGTCGTCTCTGAATTTGCAGCCTATCCCAGGCAGTCCGCCGATGCATCGTACGGAAGCGTGCGTGGAGAACCATCCACCCGTGGCTACCTGGCGCGACCCACACCCGGCAAACCCAACATGTCCCAGGGGCCGGGCTTCGCTCCGGAAGTGGAATTCTCACAGTCCAGCGGCACGTTCACGAAGCCGGTCACGCTCCGGCTGTCAGCGCCCGATCCTGCCGCCAGCATTCACTATACGCTGGACGGCCAACTGCCGACCCTTCGCTCGCCGGTCTATCGCGACCCGCTCGTGATTGCCAAGACCAGCCAGGTGCGGGCGCGCGCTTACAGGGAGGGTCTGCTCCCGGGTCTGCCCCGCAGCGAGACCCTCCTTCTTCTTCACAAGGACGTGCAGGAGTTCACGTCCAGGCTGCCAGTGTTGATCATGGATACCCTCGGCGATGGCGCGACGGTGTCCCGTCGTTATTCGTTCGTCCACCTGTCGTTCTTCGAACCGGCCAACGGCAGGACCACGCTCACAAGCCCTGCCTCATTGACCACCCGGGGCGAGTTCCGCACTCGGGGCTCGACCTCGGCCGGCATGCCGCAACAGGGCTTCGCGGTGCATTTCCTCGACGAGTTCAACGATGAGCAGGATCGCTCGCCCCTGGGGCTTCCCGCGGACTCGGACTGGGTGCTCTATGCGCCCAACGCCTTCGAGCCCGTGATGATCCACAATCCATTCATTCATCAACTAAGCCGTGACATGGGCCGTTACTCCCCTCGTACACGGTTCGTGGAGGTTTTCCTGGTCAACAATTCCGGACCGGTCCAGTCGGCCCACTACCATGGCGTATACGTGCTTGAAGAGAAGATCAAGGTCGGCAAGCACCGGGTGAACATAGACCCGCTCCGCGCCGAGGATTTGACAGCACCCCAGGTAAGAGGGGGGTACCTGCTCAAGATCGACCGCCTGGGGCCGGGCGAGAGCGGTCTCTCTGCCGCCGGCGTCGCGATGGTCCATGTTGATCCGGACGAGTCGGTACTCAAGCTTCCCCAGCGTGCGCCGCAGCGGAAGTACCTCGATGAGTACTTCAAGGGCTTTGACCGTGCGCTCAATGGCCCCAAATGGAAGGAGCCCGATGCGGGCTACCTGGCTTGCATCGATGTGAGTTCATGGATTGACTACCATGTCCTGGAGGTGCTCAGCGGCAACGTGGATGCCCTGGCTCTGAGCACCCACCTCCAAGTCCATCGTAACGGGAAGATCGTCTTCGGGCCCCACTGGGATTTCGATCGCGCTTTGGGCTCGACCGACGGGCGCGACCACGACCCACGCCAGTGGAACACCGGCCCGTACTTCGACACTCCGTGGTGGAACCGGTTGTTCACGGACCCGGACTTCTGGCAGCGATGGGTGGACCGCTGGCAGGAGCTCCGCCTGACGCATTTCTCGCTGGGCAACATGAACGGCTTGATCGACCGTCTCGCGGATGAGGTGCGCGAAGCACAGCCGCGCCAGGTTAGGCGATGGAACCTCCAACCACGCGGCGGCTCCTATCAGAGCGAGGTCGATCTGATGAAGCGATGGCTGGCCGCCCGCGTGGAGTTCATCGACGGCCAACTGTGCCAACCGCCTACCCTCAGTCACAAGGGGGGCAAAGTGCTGCCCGGAACAACGCTGACGCTCTCCGCGCCGGCCGACGCCATGGTCTATTACACCACGGATGGCTCCGATCCTCGATTGTCCCAGGGGGCCATCTCACCCAAGGCAGTCGCGTACCGCGGCCCGATCCGCCTTGCCGACAGCATGCGGATCATCGCCCGGGGGCATGATGCCAAGCGGCGCCAAACCGGCGGGCCGCCGATATCAACCCCCTGGTCAGGGCCGGTGGAGGCGAAGTTTGTGATCTCTGATCGTTGAGGGGCATACACCTTGATTCGCACGACACGGCAGGAAGCCCATTCGGGAGTCGGCCCGACGTATGTGTACGCAATGCAGAGAAGCCGGTCACATGGCAGGTCACATGACTTCGCCAGTGCCTTGCTGGTGCTCGTTGACGTGGGTGGTAACTGAACTGCCATGATTCGGAAATTTAACATCGACAATCTGGAGATTAAATTTCATGTTTTCGGAAGTTAAATCTTCAAATCGCCGATCTGCTCAGGTATAATGGCTCGTATGACGGAGATGTCAGGCCACAAGGTCGTGGAGCTTCTTGAGGAACTCTCGCAATGGCTGGAGTTCGAGGACTGTGAACCCATTGAATGGGTTGTCTGTGGTGGAGCAGCCATGGCATTGCAGAATCTGAACCTGCGTACCACCCGCGACGTTGACGTCCTGGGCCAATGGAATGCCGGTTTGCTGGAGATCTCGCGCATTGAGGACTTCCCGGACGAAGTCAAAGCGTGCATCCGCAAAGTAGCGCAGAATCACTCTGAGCTTCAAGGGCTCAAGGAGAACTGGGTCCATCTCGGGCCTCGAAAGCTCGTGGAGTTCGGACTGCCCAGGGGCTTTGAGCAACGGCTGACGACACGGAAGTTCGGTAAGCGGCTGGCGCTTCATCTGCTGGATAGGGCTGATCTCTTGCCGCTGAAACTATACGCAGCATCGGACGAGTTCTGTCGCCGTCAGGAGGTCCACCTTCAAGACGTCAAGTCGTTGACGCCGAGCTTTGATGAACTGGACCGGGCCGTGGACTGGATGCGTACCCTGCCAGACTTCGAGAAGATACGAACGGAAATCAAGAATGTGCTTGAGAGGCTCGACCATGCCGACCTCGCTTGCTACGTTTGAACCTGCTTTTCGGGAGCGGCTCCTCGACCTGGTCTACGGACAGTGGCACCAGCTCGGCGCGCCATTCTCAACCGTTACGTCTGATTCGACCGAAGTGATTGACCCCGAGGCCTTGCTCTGGTGTTCCTTCGAGTTCCTGCCGAGCGAGCCACGTCTGGCCGAAACCGTCGTGGAATGGCTGCACGCATACGGAGACCAACTGATCCGACAGCGGCTAAAGAAGCGAGCCACCAGCGACGATCCGCGCACTCGCATCTGGCGGGCGCTGGACACGAAACATCGCCCGGTTCTGGAAGAACCGGCAGCCGTGATCCACGAACCGGAACCTTCGGAAGGCATCGCCGCCTTTCTCGAACGAACCGCTCGGCATGCTCAACGATCCTCACCATCAGACTTCCGCATTGGAGAGAGAATCGCGGGGCCATCCACGGTGCTGCTCCGCGCCAGGGATCTCCTGGGAAGCGATGTCCGGCACTTCCTCCTCATATACCTGCTGGCAAACCCAAGCGGCGGCAAGCTCCGCAACGTGCAGGAATGGTCAGGATACACCTACCGCGGCATCTCTGAGGCAGCTACGCGATGGCAGGCCGCGCAAGTCGCAGTCATAGAGCACGGATACTGCTACTTGTCGGAAACCGGCCCTTGGCGCTCACTGCTACACCTTCGGGGTGGGCGCATCACTCTTGTGAACTGGTTCAGGGTCTTTGACGAGTGCATCCGTCTGCTGCGAGTCTTGGCCAAGGCGCAGCGCAAGGATTTTGCGTGGGATAACCCCGTCTTGGTTTCCCATCGCCGCGATGCTTGCAGAGTTCTATCGTCGCCACTTGTGGACGGCACGAAAGGTGATGCGGCATCCATAGCACGGCTTCGTGACCTGTTCCCCAAAGAAGACCGCACCCGCGTCGTGGCGAAGTAGATTACACCCAGAGAACGACGCCAGTATCTGCAACATTGGCGGAATCACTCGGGGTATCACTTCACATAATCCCCATTGCCGGACGCCCAGCCGCGGCACCCTACGTTGACCTATCCGATGCCGCCTACACATTTCGCCATGGGTACCCCGGTCGGACGTAGAAACGATGGTCGGCTTTCGCTTTCCATACCCCGAAGCTGGCCCTGTGTTGCCTCAGTCGGAATTGGAGAAGCGGGCCATCGGCGTTACACCTATAC
>CAZMXI010000197.1:0-8457 GCA_964570205.1 uncultured Tepidisphaeraceae bacterium | reverse complement strand
AAAGGTGAAGCTGCACGCAGGATGGTCCGTGGACTGGTCTATAACGGCGTCAACGATGGCCGGATCGACAAAACTCCCGTCCGGGCTCGCCAGGACAACCGCTTCGGCTGAGGACTCGCTGGCGATGTCCCGGCACCACTCTGCGTGGAATCCCTGGTCAAAGCAGGTGGCGGCGACGGGCGCGCCACGCCAGCCATTGGACCATCTCAGGGCGGCGGCGATGGCATCCAGCGACGGGATGCTGACTCGGGGGCCTCTGCAGACGATGCGTGGCCGCGTCTGCGTCGCGATGGAGGCAACGGCGGACCGCTGGTCATCCCAGCACAGAACATGTACCGGGCCCACGCGCGAGGCCCGCGCCAGGCGGTCCAGGGTCCATGCAAGGATCGGACGGCCGCGAAACAGGCGATCGGCGCTGCCTGGCCGGCCGGGCGGCTGGTGGAGCATTGAGAGGATGACCGGGGGCGGTTTCATTGGGCGCTGTGACCGGCAGCCTGGGCGATGACCGTTTCAATGACTTCATCCATGAGTTTCTCGAATTGCGCAGCGGCGTCCGCGATAGCGCGGACATTCAGAATGTCGCGGGCCACCTGCCGCTTCTGCCGCTCGACGCCGGTGGCCTTGGACGCAGCAAGGCGTCGATCGCTCTGGAACCGCACCATCTCCGTGTGCTGGGTAAGCTGGGTGACCAGGTCGTAACACTGATTCAGCCCGGCCATTCTGGAGCGAAGGGCATCGATGCGGGCAATGATCGGGTTCGCCCTGTGCGGATCTTCCAGGCATTGGCTGACCTGCTCCAGCAATGGAAGCGTCTCGCCGGCAATGGCTCGGATCTGGCCGGCCTCTTTGCGGCGGACGCGGAGGGAGTCAATGCACCCGCCGAGCAGGTCCCAGCGACAAGGAGGACAACCGTGTGGCGCCGCGGGCAATTCGTCGTCACAGAACCGAGCCAGGGCATCCTTCAGGGCCATCGCCTCAGCGCCTCGCTTGCGCGCGCCGCCCTCGGTGGCGTCAATGATGCGGGCGCGTGTCGTGGCGAAATCCCGCTCGAACTGCTGAAGATAGGCGTACAGCCGCTCTTCCGTGTACATGGGGCGACCCTGTCCATCCTCGATCCTGCGGAGAATCGGACGCTCGCGCGCGATGTATTCCCAGTGCTTCATCTCGAGCGTGCAGAAACGGCCGAGTTCCGGACGCCAGACGTCCTCGTGGCTGGTGCCGGGCGCATACGCCAGGCCGTCGGCGAAGCCGAGGTCCTGTCCGACGAATATGATGGGGTCGCAACCAAGGTGTTCAGCCAGATAGAAGGCCAGGTGGGCGACGGTCGCGCCGGGGCGAAGCGTGGGCTTGCCGGGGTGAAGCTCGCGAATGAGTCGCTCCGCGAACTCATTGCCGAGCACGCTGACCGGCCCGGGAAAGCCGGACAGGATGACGCGGTTCGCCTTCGGTTCAGCGACGAGCCGCGTGGGCAGGAAGGCCGGCAGCTTCTCGAAGAACATCGCACAGATCTCGTGGTAATCGAGCGCGGTGACGTAATCCGGCGTGACGCCCATATCCAGCAACGGTTGGAGGGTCGTGGGCACGGCGATGATCACGGCCCGGCCGGCCGCGTCGCGAAGCAGATGCTTGTTCTTACGCAGAGACGGCCCGGCCGACACGATGATCGCGGGTTGGCCGGCATGGCGCTGGCGAAGATCGCCGATGCCCGGCGAAGCGACGTACCACGCGATATTGCGGGCGATGTTCTCGGCGGTGCGACGGCCGTTGATGATGAGGGTGTTCAGGCTCGTTCGGCAGTAGGCTACAAAGTCGCTGATGGCCGACTGCATGGCCGTGTGGAACCCGCCGGCGATCTGGACGCTGGGCGCATGCGTGACGAAGGCCACGCCCACGGTGATCATCGCCTGGAAAGGCGTCAGCTTGAGCAGCACGGAAGCGCGGTCGGGCCGGGTGAGGAAGATCATCCGCCCGCTGAGGATCAGCCGCGAGAAATCGCGGTGCGAGAAGGCGGTCCGGAGAAGGCGCAGGTCCGGCTCGAGGATCAGCATCAGGCCGTCGTCGCCCACGCGATCGAAGATCAGTTCGACATGGTAGCCCAGGCCGAAACCCAGGACGCAGATCATGCCCTTCTCTTCCACGTCGGCCGTCTCGATCAGTCGGCGAGCCTCGTCCAGCGGCTGGTGGCGGCTGTGCAGGTACAGCCGGCGATCGGCGCCGGCGGGCAGGGCAAGGGTCGGCGCGCCGGCGCGGGTGGACTCGACATCGTACGGAGGCTGGTCGAGACACAGCTCGATTTCGGCGGCCAGGCCGGGGTCGGTTGACCAGAGGGCCGCCATGTTCGCCAGCAGCGGCGATTCCGCCGGAAGGACAAAGCGCGTGGAACGATCGCTTGCGTCGAGCAAGGCTGCGGATGATGATGGCTGTGTCGGCACCGGGCTCATGATCCTTGGGCGCACGGGAAGCGCTGAAGGGTTTATCGGACGTTGGCCGACCGAAGGTTTAACGGGCGGATCATGAACTTCATCGCAGAGATACCGTGGTGGATTCCGTCGGCGTTGCTCGTGGCTGGCGGAGTCCTGGCGTGGACGGCCAACGCGCGCAGGCTGCGCGGGATGATGCGGGGCGGCTCGGGACTGATCGGGCTCGCCATCGTGCTGATCGCGGTGAGTTGGATGCTGGAATCCGACCGCGAACAGGTGCGCAACCGAACCAGACAGCTTGTGAAGGCCGTGGCGGGACGCGACTGGCAGGCGATGAAGTCGCTGCTGCATCCTGAGGCAGAGGTAATGATGCTGCGGGGGCGCGATGCGGTCATCAAGGTGGCCAGCACGGCGGTGGAGGCATCCAGCCTTCAAAGCGCCAAGGTCATCAGCATGGGCGACCAGGAGATTCCGCCCGACTACATCGTGACGTTGCAGGTCATGGGGGACTTCAGGGATGGCAGCGTGCTGTCGAACTGGAAGCTGGAGTGGACGAAGGGCGAGGCGGGCTGGGTCCTGATCGATGCGGAGTTCATGGGCGGACCGGGGCTGTCCACGTCGGACGTCGAGCGATACCTGCGGCTGCGGTAGTCTCGCCTATCGCCGGGCGGTTTGCCGAATGGCGCGAAAAAGGGCTTCTTCAAGGTGCGCCGAATTGACCGGCTTGGTGATGTGCTCGGAGAAACCGGCCTCGATGCTGCGGCGGATGTCATCCTCCATGCCGTGCCCGCTCAGGGCGATGCCGCGCAAGCCATACTGGCGTTTCAACAGCCGCATGAGATCCAGACCGCTGCCGTCCGGCAGACCCAGGTCGCTGACAACCATATCGATGCTGCCCGCATTCTGCCCGGCGAGTTGCGCGGCGGATTCGATCGTGCCGGCCACGTGCACCTTGTGCCCGTTGGCCTCGAGCAATCGCGCCAGCATGCGCGCGGTGTCGGCGTGATCCTCAACCAGAAGAATGCGCAGAGGCGCGTGGGCAACGCCGATATCGCCGCTGCCGGATGTCGCCGGGCGCGTGGCGTCGGCGTCGCGGCCATCCGGCCAATGGTCGGCGGGTTGGCACAGCGGCAGTTCAACCGTGAACGTCGAGCCTCTGCCCTTGCCCTCGCTGTGGACGGCAAGCATCCCGCCGTGGGCCTCGACGATTCCCTTGCTGATCGTCAGGCCCAGCCCCAGCCCGCCGTACTGGCGCGTCACGTCGGTGCCCCCCTGTTCATAGGCCGTAAAGAGTCGCGGCAGCATCTCGGGGTCGATCCCGACGCCGGTGTCGATCACCTCGATGCGCAGGGAATCGACTCCCACGTTCTCTGCTCGAACCACCACGGCAGCGCCATCATCGCTGAATTTGAGGGCGTTCTTGATCAGATTCCAGAACGCCTGCTGAAGTCGCGACGGATCGGCGTTCGCCACGCTTCGGTCCGCATGCCATTCCGTGACGATGCGCTGGCCTCGTCTGGCCATCTGCTCGGTGCAGCAGACGTTCACGGCATGCTCCACCGCAAGGCGGACATCGGTGATTTCGCGGTGCAGTTCCAGCTTGTCACGGCGAATCCGCGTCAGATCCAGCAGGTCATCAACAAGCCTCGCCTCCATCTCCAGGTTGCGGCGGATCAGTTCCATGTCGTCACGCAGGCGGGGCGGAAGCGATGACTCCCCGTCGATCGCGGAAACCGCCGCGATAACGGGCGTCAGGGGCGTCCGCAACTCGTGGCTCAGCAGCGCAACGAAATGGTCCTTCTGCCGGCTTGCCTGCTCGGCGGCGGCGGCGGCCAGTCGCAGCCGCTCCTCACTGGCGTGCAGGGCAAGCTTGATCCGATTGCGCTCGGCAAGCTCGGTTTCCAGGCGCGCGTTGGTCTGAGTCAGCTCGGCGGTGCGGCGAGCCACTTCTCTTTCAAGGTCGGATCGCGACCGTTGGAGTTCTCTTGTCCTGTCGACCAGCGCGCCGGCCATCCGGTCGAAGGATCGGGACAACTGGTCCAGCTCGATGATGCCGGTGGGCGGAACCGGCTCGGGGTGACCGCCGTTGGCCAGCCGGATGGCGGCGCGCACCAGGCCCTTGACCGGCCGAACCAGACGCCCCGCCGCGTAGACGCCCATCGCGACAAGCAGCACGCCAACAGCGCCCAGGTAGATCCACCCAGTCGTGCGGATGGCCCGAATCGGTGCCAGCACGTCATCCAGCGGACGCCGGAGAATGATCGTGGCCGCGAGCGGGGCAACGCGCGCATAACCCACCAGGTCCTGACGCGCGCCCACCGGCTCATCCAGATGCCCTGAGTCATCCCCTCGCTGGAGCACCGCGCCAATCGCCGGCGAGTCGTCCAACGCACTGCTTCCCCTTTGGCCTGTGGCGATGAGGTTTCCGCCGTCGTCAACCAGGCAGATGTCGCAGGATACGTGCGCAATATGCCCTTTGAGACAGTTGCGGATGACCGCCGACTCCATCGCGGTGCAAGCCAGGGCGATGACATTCCCGCCGGCCTCGCGGACAGCGCGTACGAAGGCCACGGCCGGACGCCCCGAATCCGGCATGCGCACAACTTGAACGATGCCATCCTGGCCGGCGGCCGATGCCTGGCGGAACGTCTCCGCAGGCAATACGGGCAGGTTGCCCACATGGCTTAGCACACCGCCCTGCGGGTCGTGCAGCGCCAGGCCGGCCAGGTCGGGATGGGCCACGTTCAGCGACTGCAGGATCGGAAGCTGCTCATCACGGGACATGTCCATCAGGCCGGGATACGCCACCAGCGCGCCGAGCGCCCGCTGGCAGCACGACAGCTTCTCCGTCACCTCGAAGGCAAGCAGCCGCGCATCGCGAGCCTGCCGCTCCAGCGCATCCTGCCGCAACTGGGCGTCCACTCCGCTGCGGATGACCGCCAGTGCAATCAGCAGCGGGATGACGACAATGACAAGATACATCCCGATCAGATGTGTGCGCATCCGACGCGAACGCCAGATTCCTCGCACCCAGCTCTTAGCCTTAGCCCGACGCGAACTGCCCGCGGGCAATGCCATACCCACCTTCCTTACCCGACCATTTCAGTCATCTGACTGCATGACATGCCGGAATGATTGTACCCAGGGCCGACACCCGGCGAAAGCCTCGCAATGAATCAAAAGCAACGCCGCTTCGGGTGCATGGGTATCACCTGCATGGGCCACGACATGCCGGGCGGCTCTGGACGACAATTCGACCGGCGGTTCACGCTCACACGCAGGGCCTTGCTCGCCGGCGCGGCGGGCGTCGCGCTGCCCAAATGGGCCGTGGCCAGCGCGCGCGAGCTCGCGTCCGTCGCCCGCAGCGACAAGGCCCTCGGCGCGGAAGTGTCGATCACCGTCCTGCATCCCCACGAGTCCATCGCCGTCAGGGCGATCGATGCGGCGTTCTCGGCGCTGCGACAGGTCGACCGGGTAATGAGCCTCTACCGCCCGGACAGCGAAATCAGCCGCCTCAATCGTGATGGCGAGTTGCGCAATCCGCACCCTTTCCTTGTGTCTGTGCTGGGTCAGGCCCAGGACCTGGCCAAGCAGACCGATGGCGCCTTCGATGTGACCGTACAGCCGCTGTGGCGCCTGTATGCCGAGGCCCGCAAGTCCGACGCCCTGCCGCCAGAAGAAGCCATCCAAACGGCCCTGCGGCTCGTGGGCTGGAAGAAACTGCACGTCGAGCCGCCGCGCATCTGGTTCGATGACAAAGCAATGGCCATTACCCTGAACGCCATCGCTCAGGGATTCGCGGCCGACCAGGCGGTGTTGGCGTTGCGGCGCCACGGTATCGAGCATGCGATGGTGAACGCCGGCGAGATCGCGACCATCGGCCGCAAGCCCGACGGCCGGCTCTGGACGATCGGCATCCAGCATCCACGGGCGAAGGATGCCTATATCGCCCTGGCAAAGCTCGACGGGCAGTGCATGGCCACCACCGGAGATTACGCCACGACCTTCACCACCGATCGGGCCTATCACCACATTTTCACTCCGGCAACAGGCTTCTCGCCGCGCGAGCTGGCATCGGTCACCGTCATCGCGACCCGCGCGGCGCAGGCCGACGCGCTGGCGACGGCGATTTGCGTCATGGGACGGGAGCGAGGACTGAACCTGATCCGGAACTTGAAGGGCGTTGCCGCATATCTGGTGTCAAAGGAGGGTCGGGTCGTCACGACCGACAACTTCCCCGCAGCGTGATACTCCAACGAAGGGTCTCTTATGCTCAGAATCCTGACGTTCTGCCTCTCAACCATCGCGATTCCGCTGTCACTGTCAGCAGCCGAGGGCAAGCCATCGCTGAAACAGGCACTGGCGGACCTGAAGACTCCGCCCGGCTGGTTTGCCACGACGAAGGTGGATTGGGACATGAGCCGGCCATGGAGTGAAGGACGGCTGGAAATCCGCCGCCTGCTGGCGCTAGATGAGGCCAGCGTGCAACAGGCCGTCAAGCTCACCTGGCTGTACAAGCAGAAGGGCGACATCAACGATGGCCATGAATGGCCGATGTACCTGTTCATGAGCGGCAACTACGCTTGGGCGACGGTGGAATACCCCAAGTATCTGGCGACCGTTGACGGCAAAGGCCCCACGCACGCCTACCTCTGTTATGCATCCTCGCTGGCGCATTTCGGGGAGTATGCCCAGGCGACGGCGGTCCTGGATAAGGCGATGAACGACCTGCCCCCCGCACCCTGGCGGATCAGGAACATCGCGAACATCCACGACCAGTATGGCGACATCTATGCTGAGATGGGGCAGATTGACAAGGCCAAGCAGGCGTACGCCGAGGCGATGCGGCTTCTGCCCACCTCGAATCAGCCCTACGGCCGCCACCTGCTGCACCGGCACGCTGCAAAGGTGAAGGCGAAGCTGGATCTGCTGATGTTCCAGTCGCTGGCGACCGCGAACCTGCGCGATGGGACATACCGCGGCACTTCGCTGGGTTATGGCGAGAAGGACCTGATCGTCACCCTCACAATCACCAACGGCAGGATCGCCGACATCCAGCTCAAACACTTTGAGAAGATCGACCTGGGCGCGACGAAGATCATCCCCCAACGCATCATCGAGAAACAGAGCCTGAAGGTCGATGGCGTCACCGGGGCGACGGTCACGACCCAGGCGATCATCGAGGGAACCTTCGAGGCGCTCAAGAAAGCCGGCCTGAAATGAGGCATCAGGGATGTAACCGGCGATGCGCCGCCTTTCCTTGAACATCTTCTATCCCGCGCGCCCCGCCGCCGGGGCCAGCGGATGGCGGCGATTGGTGGATACGGCGCTGCGCTCCATCGGCCCGACGTGGCGGGCTGCGCCTTGGCGCCGGGGCGTGCAGGCGCTCTGCCTGGGCATCTTCCTCTATTCGTTCCTCTACGTGGCATGGCCGTATTCCAGCCAGTTCACGGCATCGCTGTTCTCCGAGAAGGAGCATGTGCCCGCTGAGCTGTTCCTGTGGATCGATCCGCTGGTCGGGCTAAGCACCGCCCTGGCATCGCGGCAATGGAACGTCGCCCTGTGGGGCATGCTCGGCATCTTTTTGGCCTGCCTCGCGATCCCGCGAGGGTTCTGCGGCTACATATGTCCGCTGGGCACGCTGATCGACGGCTTCGACTGGCTCATCAGCGGCCGCCTTCGCATCTTCCGAATCGCAAGGATCGGCCGCTGGGCACATCTGCGCTATTATGTCCTGGCGGCGGTGCTGGTGGCCACCCTTTGGGGCGTGCTGCTCTCGGGTTACGTCTCGGCCATTCCCGTGCTCACCCGCGGCCTGCAATTCACGGCCGCCCAGCTTCAACTCGGGTGGATGAAGCACTGGAGCATGGTGGCTCGCCCTGATGCCGCAGTCTACTTCTCCGTGGCCCTGTTCGCGGCGATATTCCTGCTCGGACTCCTGTCGCCGCGATTCTGGTGCAAATACGTCTGCCCCAGCGGCGCCTGCTTCTCCGCCGCCAACGGCCTGCGCTTCACCGAGCGCAAGGTGACGCCCGAC
>CAZMXI010000196.1:7803-8511 GCA_964570205.1 uncultured Tepidisphaeraceae bacterium | reverse complement strand
ACCGCGTTCCTTCGGGCCACACTGCAGGCGGTGCCAAAGTGGGGATAGATCAGGGATTCGGCCGGTGCGGTATCGCCGCCCTGCGGGTTGAACAATCGCCGGCGTCGTTTACAATCTACGCCTTAGCGGATTCTTAGCAGAATCCAAGCGCAGCCTTAACGCCATCTGACTCGACAACCAACGAAGGCCCTATGTTCAATCTCCTCCCGAAGGACACGGTGTTTTTCGACCTCTTTGAGAACATGGCGCAGAAGATCGTTAGCGCCGCGCAGCACCTGCACAGGCTGGCCAGGGATTTCCCGAAGCTCGATCAGCACATCCAGGCGATCCGACGGGATGAGCACGATGCCGATGACCTGGCCCACGCGGCCCTGGAACGGCTGGACCGCACGTTTATCACGCCCTTCGACCGGGAGGACATCCACGAACTCGTGGGCGGCATGGATGACATCATCGACGCGATCGATGCCCTCGCCAAGCGATTCCCCCTGTTCCACGTAAACCAGGCCGAGCCGGAGTTCCTGAAACAGACCGATGTGCTGGTGGCGGGCACCCAGGCGGTGCGGGACGCCGTCGGGATGCTCCGAAAGAGCCGAAAACTCTCCGATCTGAGCCCCAAGCTCATCGAGATCCACGCGCACGAGAGCACCGGCGACGACAACCATCACGCGGCGATGTCTCGCCTGTTTCACAACGGGGCCGACGCGC
>CAZMXI010000196.1:0-7793 GCA_964570205.1 uncultured Tepidisphaeraceae bacterium | reverse complement strand
GGAACTGCACGACTACATCGAGAATGCCATTGACGGCTGTGAGGATGTGGGCAACACACTTGAGCGAATTGTGCTGAAGAACGGATGACCGGCCCGGATTCGTGGGCGTCGATTCCAGTCCCAAGGAAGCTGCTCAAGAGAGAACACCGCCATGACATCGCTGCTGGCATTGGTCATCTTCATCATCTTCGTGGCCCTGGTATTCGATTTCCTCAACGGTTTTCACGATGCGGCAAACTCGATCGCGACCATTGTGAGCACGCGGGTGCTCACGCCGACGCAGGCGGTGGTGTGGGCGGCGTTCTTCAACTTCGTCGCGGCGTTCATCTTCGGCACAAAGGTGGCCGACACGGTGGGCAAAGGGCTCATCGACAAGATGACCATCGATATTGCCGTGGTGTTCGCCGGGCTGATGGGAGCCATCATCTGGAACATCATCACCTGGCTGCTGGCGCTGCCCACCAGTTCATCCCATGCGCTGTTCGGCGGGCTCGCCGGGGCGGCCATAGCCAAGGCCGGTTTCGGCGTGCTGACCCGTCCGGAGAACTGGCATTCGGGGTGGGCGGGCCTTCTCGTGTTCATTGTGCTGGCGCCCCTTGGGGGAATGCTGCTTGGGGTGTTCAACATGGTGCTGGTCTCCTGGCTGTTCCGCCGAGCGACACCGCACAAGGTGGACAAGCTGTTCAGGCGGCTTCAGCTCCTCTCTGCGGCCATCTACTCGCTGGGGCACGGCGGCAATGACGCGCAGAAGACCATGGGCATCATCGTGATGCTGCTGGTGGCGACCGGCATGGGCACGTATACCCACCCGGATCCCGAGTCGTGGGCCAACGCGTTCAACCTCTTCGGCCACAACCACAACGTGGCGTGGTGGATCATCCTCTCCTGCAACGGCGCGATTGCACTTGGGACGATGTTCGGGGGCTGGCGCATCGTCAAGACCATGGGCTCGGGGATCACGCGACTGGCGCCGGTGGGCGGATGCTGCGCTGAGACGGCGGCGGCCACTTCAATCATCGTGGCAACGCACTGGGGCATACCGGTCTCGACGACGCACGCGATCACGGGCGCCATCCTGGGCGTCGGAACGACCAAGGGCGTGCGGTCGGTGCGGTGGATATGGGGCGAGCGGATCGTCATGGCGTGGATTCTGACGATCCCCTGCGCGGCATTCATGGCTGCGGTGACCTACATGCTGACCCACAGCGTGATTCAGAAGCTCCTGGGGAACTGACCGCTCAGAGCAGGGAGATCGGATCCACGTCCACCGCGGTCTTTTCGCTGTCGGCGAACGCTTTCCGCTGGCGCGCGGCATACAGGATGCGCTGAAGGGCGGCAGCGCTGGGGCAGAGCAGAAGGATCTGGAACCGGTGATAGCCTGCGATGCGGTTGACCGCGCAGGGCATGGGGCCCTTAATGACGATCGGTGGTTTGCCGGCCGAAAGCTGCGAATCCGAGGCGATGGCGGCATTGAGCAGATCGTGCAGCTTCTGGGCGCGGTCCTGTAGCTTCTCGATGTCCTGGTCGCGGAGATGGATCCGGACCATGCGGGTGGCCGGGGGCAGGCCGACTTCGCGGCGAGCCTGGATCTCGCGGGCGGCGAAACCCTCATAATCCTGTTTAATGGCCGACTGAATGGTGGGGTCGTCGGGCATGAATGTCTGGAGGACCACCCGCCCGGAGATGTCGCCTCGGCCGGCGCGGCCGGCGACCTGGGTGATGAGTTGGAATGTGCGCTCGGCCGCGCGGAAATCGGGCAGGCCCAGTGCGGTATCAGCGCTGATCACGCCCACCAGCGTCACATTGGGATAATCCAGTCCCTTGGCGATCATCTGCGTGCCCAGGAGCACCTGGACCTCGCCGCGGCGAAACCGGTCGAATACATCTCGATAATCCTCAGCCGACCGCATCGTGTCGGTATCCACGCGGGCGAAGGCGATATCGGGAAACCTGCGGGCCAGTTCCTCCTCGACGCGCTGGGTGCCCATGCCGATCAGCGACAGCTTCTTGCCGCATTCGGGGCAGGCGACGGGCAGAGTGTTGACGGCCAGGCAGTAGTGGCAATGGAGCTGGCCGGTCTTGCGGGCTTCATCGAACTTGGCGCCCGTGGCGTGGACATCGGCCGAGCGGTGATAAGTCATCGTGCAGTCGCAGTACTTGCACTGGACGACATGGCCGCAGGATGAGCAGTGGACGAAACTGGAATAGCCGCGGCGGTTGAGCAGGAGAATGGCCTGCTGACGGTCATTGACGGTGGTTCGAAGCAGGTGCGAAAGCCGCTGCGAGATCAGGTGGACGGCCGGGCGGTGCATCTTCGCCTCGTATTTCATGTCCACCAGTTCGACCTTGGGTAGTTCCAGGTTGCGCACGCGGCGAGGCAGCGACAGCAGGTGGTAAGCGGCGGGAGAGGTCTGAGTGGCGCGGTAGTAGGATTCTAGGGAGGGGGTGGCGGAGCCGAGAATGACGGGGATGCCCTCGATCTGGGCACGTTTCACGGCGATGTCGCGGGCATGGTAGTAGGGGGACTTGTCCCAGGACTTGTAGGTGCTTTCGTGCTCCTCATCGACAATGATGATCCCGAGGTTGGGAAACGGGGCGAAAATGGCCGAGCGTGTGCCAACGACGACATCGGCCTGCCCCTGAAGCGCCTGCTGCCAGAAGCGATGCCGTCTGGAGGCCGTTTCGCCAGAATGCAGCACGGCGACGCGAGGGAACCACGCGGCGAAACGGGCGACGGTCTGGGGGGTCAGGGCGATCTCGGGAACCAGAACGATGGCCTGTCGCCCGGATCGCACCACCTGCTCGATGCAGCGCAGGTACACCTCGGTCTTGCCCGAGCCGGTGACGCCATGCAGCAGGTTCACCGAGAAACCGGCGGGAATGCGCGCGGCCAGATCATCGCATGCCCTCCGCTGATCCTCATTGAGCGTCAAGACCGGGTGCGTTTCGGCGACGGATACGGTGCCGGCGGGCGAGTCGGGGCCATAATCGGGCTTCTGGGTGATGGCGATGAGGCCAGCCTTGACGAGTTTGCGGACAGTGGGCACGGTGGCGCCCGCCTGGGAGGCCAGACGAGTCAGCTCGATGGCGGCGTCGGCAGGGATCTCGAGCAGCCTGGCGAGAATGGCCCGCCGCTTGGGCGCTCGGGTTTTATCGAGCATGGCCTGGATGTTTTCGTGCGGCTGGGTGAGGCGCACCATGCGGGTGTAGGTGAGGCCGGTCTTCTTCTTCACTGACGCGGGAATGACGCTTTCGATAACCATGCCCAACGGGCAGCAGTAGTAACGACTCATCCAGCGGATGAGCTGGAGCAGCGACTCGGTGAGCAACACGCGGTCATCCTCAATGGTGCGCAGGGGTTTGATCTTCGCGCTGGTCGTGGCGGCCGTGTGGATGGACACGACGTAGCCGTGGACCGGCTTGTTGCCCCGGCCGAGGGGGACCTTGACGCGCTGGCCGACCCGCAGGCAGTGCACAAAGGCGGGAGGAATGGCGTAGTCGAGCACGCGATCAAGACTGCGTTCGATGGCGACGGCGGCGAAGGGGCCGGCGGGCGAGCACCTGGGAACCGGGTCGGCGTCGGGAAAGAGGGTGAGGTCTGTATCCATGAGAGCATTTGTGCTAATGTTGCACCCGGCCATCGAGAGTATAACCGCTCGCACGATTGTTAGGGAACCGTTCATGGAAATTCTAAACGCATATCAGCGAGCCCGGATATTACTGGTGGGAGCCGCCGTGCTGGCGTTCGCCATCTTCTGGGTGTCCGGGAGCTTTTTTGGATTTCCTGGCCGGCCAGGTTTTGAGGGCGGCGTGCTGCAGCAACCTTCGCCGGTACTGGCGCTGCTGGTTCTGCTGCTGACCATGGCCGCAGCGGTTCTCGTGGGCACGACGATTGCAGGGATGGTGCGCTTCAACGCCGGGCTGGCGGCGGGCTGTCTGGGGCTCGGAGCTTGGTCAGCGCGTGTGGGCGATATTCGCGACACGATCTTGTGGGGGCTATCGCACGGCTCGCCGGGAGCGTTATTTGTGAAGCTGGCGGTTGAGGCGGCAATCTTGGCGATGCTGATCGGCGCCTGCTGGTTCGTGTTGCGAACGATGTATCTGCGCGGGCTGATCCGCGACCGCGAATCCGTTGCAGGGCTCAACAGGGAGAGGCTGTATCCGGACGGACCAGCCCTGGGTTCGCTGGCCGTGCAGGCCCTGGCGACGGCGCTGTTGATGGGGCTGATTGCGCGCACCGAGGAGAAGCAGCAGGTTTGGGCCGCGGTGTTCATCGCTTCGTTTTTCGGACCGGTCCTGGCGCAGTTCCTTTATCCCGCCAGCCCCGCGGGCTGGCACTGGCTACCGCCTCTGGTGGTGGGCATTGCGGGGTACCTGTTGAACGCAGGGGCGAGCGGGATCGAGATCGGCACTATCCGAGGCGGTTTTGCGGCGATGGCCCGCCCGCTGCCGCTGGATTACGCCAGCGCCGGCCCAGCAGGCGCGATCCTGGGATTGTGGATGGTGCGACGCTGGGAACGGGAGAGGCAGGCTGAAAAAGAGGCGGCGGGCAGGTGATCATCGCCGGCCAGAGCGGGGAGAATGTTACAATCCGTTTACGTCGTCACGGCAGCGTTCAAGGTAGACTGTTGTTGGACTTAACAACGGAAAGCCTATGTCCAGCCGGCAAGTTCTGGTGATCGAGGATGATGCGGCAATCCGCCGGGGGGTGGCCGACGCGCTGCGTTTTCACGGCTGCGAGGCCCTTGAGGCCGCCACGGGGGATGAGGGTCTGTCACAGGCAATGAGCGCGGATTGCGACCTGGTGCTGCTGGACCTGATCCTGCCCGGCATGCTGGGGCTGGAAATCCTGCGGGAAGTTCGCGCGGCCCGGCCGACGCTTCCGGTCATCATCATGACGGCCAAAGGGGAGGAGAACGACCGAATTCGGGGGCTGAGGCTGGGCGCGGATGATTATGTGGTCAAGCCGTTCAGCATCAAGGAACTGCTGGCGCGGATCGAGGCGGTGCTGCGGCGCTCGCCGGAGCGCCCGCTGGACATCCGCAGGGTGAGCATTCCGAAGGGCGTGGTGGATCTGTCGCGGTGTGAAGTGCGATTCGCGGACGGGGTGCGAAGCGAGCTTTCGGAGAAGGAAGTGGAACTGCTGGGGTATCTGGTGCGGAACCGGGGCCGGGCCATCTCGCGGGATGAGATCCTGGCCCGCGTCTGGCGCATCGAGCCGCGCGGGATGGACACGCGCACGATCGATATGCACATCGCGCGGCTGCGGGAGAAACTCCGGGACGACTCCGCGCAGCCCAGGATCATCCTGACGGTGAGGGGGAAAGGCTATATGTTCGCGTGAGGATCACCCGTTGGCGGGTCAGAAAAGGACACGGCGTAACTATGCGGCGAGGTTGGCTGTTATGGATGGTGTTCGGGCTGTGCATTGCCATGGCGTTCGCCGCGATGGCGTGGATCAGCCTGACAGTCCTGCGCCTGGAGCGCCAGGCGCAGGCGGAGGAGAACGTGCGCCTGGCACTGTGGCGGATGGATTCGGCGATGTCGCCGCTGATCGCGCAGGAAACCGCCCGGCCGTACTTCGCCTATAGCTCATTCCGGCCGGCCGAGCGCGCCTACACACGGATGTTCAATGAGGTGCAGTATGGCGAGGTTCTGGTGCCGTCGCCGCTGCTGGTGAACGAATCGCCGCTGATTCTGCTGCATTTTCAGATTGAGCCCAATGGGGTGGTCTCCAGTCCGCAGGTTCCGACGGGCAATCTGCGCGACCTGGCCAGCAAGAGCGTTCAAGCGAGGGAGGCAATCCGGGGGGCGGACCGGCTTCTGGGACAGTTTTCTGCGTCGTTGAAACCAGAGGTATTGGCGGCCGCGCTGCCGCCCAATGAGCCGGACGGGCCGCCGCTGGCCCTTGGCAACACGCTGAATTACGCGGCCCCCGCCAACGATGCCTTGGTGGAGAACAGCGCAAACCAGCTCTCGCAGGCCGTGCAGGAACAGCGCAGCGTCAAGGAATGGCAGGCCCGGAGCATGAGCAACGTTCAGGCGCAGATGTACAACCCCGGCCGGCAATCAGCGGTGCTGGCTGAGAACCGCAGCGTGCGCGAGGGCGTGATGCGGCCGCTGTGGATGGGTGATCGTCTGGTGCTGGGTAGGCGAGTGACGATCGACGAGGCAGATTACTTTCAGGGCGTGTGGCTCAACTGGGACGCAATTCGCGGGTTGCTCCTGGAAAGCACGCGCGACCTGCTGCCGGAGGCACGGCTGCTTCCAGGGACGACGGATTCGCAGGACAGGCAATCACGGAGGCTTGCATCGTTGCCGGTCATGCTGATGGCGGGAGGGCTGTCTGCGCGTGCAAGCTGGACGTTCTCGCCGATCGAGCTGACGCTGCTGGCCGCCTGGGCGTGCGTCATGGTCGGGTCGGTTGCGGTCGGCGCGCTGCTGTTGGGAGCGATCCGCCTGAGCGAGCGGCGTGGCGCGTTCGTGTCGGCGGTGACACACGAACTGCGTACGCCGCTGACGACGGTGAACATGTACGCCGAGATGCTCGAAGAGGGGATGGTTCGCGATGAACCAACTCGAAAGCAATACCTGGCCACCCTGCGCGGCGAGGCCCATCGGCTAGGGCATCTGGTGGAGAACGTGCTGGCCTATTCGCGCATCGAGCGTGGCCGGGCCCGGGCGAGGATCGAGCCGTTGCCGTTGCCGCAGTTGATCGAGGGCGTGAAGGGCAGGCTGGTGCAGCGGGCCGAGCAGGCAGGCATGCGGCTGTGTGTGACGCTGCCTGGGGACGCCAGCGAGGTGACGGTGCGGGCCGATGCCTCGGCGGTGGAGCAGATCCTGTTTAACCTGGTGGACAATGCCGCCAAGTACGCCGCCAGCGCGGCCGACCGCGATCTGCACCTGGAGGCGGAGGGCAACGGCCGATTCGCCACGATTCGCCTGCGCGACCACGGACCCGGGATTTCGCAGCAGGAATCGCGCAGACTCTTTCGTCCGTTCTGCAAGAGTGCTAAAGATGCAGCCAATTCAGCGCTGGGAGTGGGACTCGGGCTGGCGCTGAGCCGTCGGCTGGCGAGGGAGATGCACGGCGACCTGACGCTTCAGCAAGGCGACGGTGATGGCGCAGCGTTCGTATTGAGACTGCCGCTCGCAACGGGGTGAAGGCGGCCTATCCTACTGTTTTGGCAGCATTTATGGCATGCATGCCATGAGCACTGGCCAGATCTCGCCTAAGAACGTCCACCCAGCGAATCATCAATACCGCACTTGGCCGATCCCGAATGAATCGGACTGAGGTGGCGGGCTGGTTCGCAACGCCCCTTTACAGGTCATCACGGGCGAATAGACTTTACGCCTTTCGTGGATCGAGTTTACCGATCCGTTCGTCTGATAACCACTTAAGGATTGCACCAACATGAGCATCAGCATCGAGTTCATCCAGGCGCGTCAGATTCTCGACTCCCGCGGCAACCCCACCGTCGAAGTGGATGTCGGGCTTGAGAACGGCGTGGTCGGCCGCGCCGCCGTGCCTTCCGGCGCCAGCACCGGCGAGCACGAGGCCGTCGAGCTTCGCGACAACGACAAGAAGAAGTACCTGGGCAAGGGCGTCCTGAAAGCGGTCGAGAACGTCAACTCAAAAATCGCCCCCGAGTTGATCGGACTTGAAGCCAGCGACCAGGAAGCGATCGACCAGCTCATGATCGACCTGGACGGCACGCCGAACAAGGCCAAGCTGGGCGCCAACGCCATCCTGGCTGTCTCAATGGCTGCCGCCAAAGCCGCGGCCGATT
>CAZMXI010000195.1:0-8632 GCA_964570205.1 uncultured Tepidisphaeraceae bacterium | reverse complement strand
GTCGGCAGAACCTTCTCGGTGAACTTGCGCGCCCGGCGCTCGATGACATCCTGGGGAATGTGCGGAAATTTCCGTTGAAGCCGCCAGAACATCGTCTCCAGCGTCGGCACCTGTTTCTGCACGACCAGCGGCTCGCCCGGATCGCCTTGGTGGGCAAGCTGCACGCTGTACGTGAAGCGATCGCTCGTGTCGCCCGGCATGACCAGCAGCGTCTTCCGCGCCAGAAAGTAGTGCAGCTTGCTGGACAACAGCGGAATCGGCAGGCCACCCGGCCCATGGAGAATGTGCGTCGGACCCTGTTCGACCTGGAAGCCGCTGGCGGTGAACTGGCGAAGCACCTCGGCAACTTCGCGGGACCGCTCGCTGGCGAACGCAATCAAGCCCCCCCACCGCAGCGCCGCGAACGCATCAGCAGGGGTGCGGGGATGCTGGCCGGTGGCGATCACAAAGTCCGCCAGGCGAGTCGTGTGACTCACGCCAATCTGGCGGCGATACTCCGGCCACTTGCGCAGAACTCGTCGGGCCAACGGCCTGAGCAATGGAGACCGACAGGCGACGGCAAGCGACGGCGCTTCGGTCGCCCGATCAGGATCGGTCTCGTCCAGCAAGGAGCTCATCGGCAATCCCAGTATTCACCGGGCCCGGCCGGCTGGCAAGACGGCCCGATCCGCTTTCCAGGCCCGTTCATTGCCCGGCGGCCCGGTTTCAGCGTGGCGGTAACCGCGGATCAGCCATAGAGTTGTGGAGCTGGGTCGGTTTGGTGTGAACCCGGACGGCGTTGCCGCACGTTTACATAGCTGAAGGAGACACGCCGATGCGCACGAGGGTCGTCCATTGCGTTTGGACCATGGCAATCGCGGCACTGCTCCCCGGTTGTGGCCAACTGGAGGCCGACCGGTCATTTGCGCAATGGCCCCATCGTGACCAGGCCTCGTGGCAACTCACGCCGGATGCGGCCGTGCACCGGGGGCATACCATAGCCACGACCATGCCCGCCCGATCGGTTGCCGACCTGCCCGACGACGCGGGTGCGGCGGATTACGTCCGCCTTGCCCTGGAACGCAACCCGGCCGTTATTTCCGCCCGCCACGAGGTCGATAGGCTTATGCAGCGAACCGACCAGGCAACGGCATGGGATGACCCGATGCTCCAGGTGGCGCCCGTCGGTGAAATGGCGCAGACGGCGGCCGGCGAGGTCGGACTCATGACGACACTCAGCCAGAAGCTGCCGTTTCCCGGCAAGCTGGCAACTCGCGGACGCCTCGCCGAACAGGAGGTGGCGATGGCCGCCGCAGAACTGGCTCAAACACGACTGGATGTGGCGGCGGAGGTGCGACAAGCGTATTGGAGCTACTACCTCGCACAGCGGGCCATCGAGGTAACGCGGCAGAGCCGCGAGCTGCTTTTCCAGCTTCGCCAGATCGCCGACACCCGCTTCCGCACAGGCACGGCCACCCAGCAGGATGTCCTGCGGGCATCGGTCGAGTTGAGCAACGTCGATAACGAGTTGATCACCCTGCAACAGCGGCTGACGACCGCGCAGGCCATGCTCAACAGCCTGCTGGACCGGCCGGTGACCGCACCCTTGCCGGCCCCGCGGCCGGTGACACTGAAGACGGTGGATCTCGAATTGGACGGATTGCTTGCGGCCGCTGCCCGGCACAGCCCGCGGATTCGCAGGAGTGTCGAGCGGATCGAAGCCGAGCGTCAGCGGTTGAAGCTCGCGAAGCTCCAGCGATGGCCGGATGTGAATGTCGCGCTGACTTACAACGTCGTCGAGGATGGGGGGCTCTCGATGGCCGCCAACGGCGAGGACCAGTGGTGGCTTGGCTTCGGGATCAACCTTCCGATCTGGTCCGGCAAGCTTCGGGCGGCCGAGCGCGAGGCTCTCAGCGGTATTCAGGCGGCGCTGGCCGACCTGACAGCCGTTCGCAATCGCATCGCGTTCCGGACGCAGGATGCGCTGGCGCGAGTGCAGACGCAGCAGCGGCTGGTGACGTTATTTCATGACGTGATCGTGCCGCAGGCGCGGCAGACCGTGGAGGCATCAGAAGCGAGTTACCGCTCCGGCAGGGTGGATTTCCTGACTCTGGTGGATAACTGGCGCCGACTGCTGGACTTCGAGTTGATGTACCACCAGAGCCTCGCGGATCTGGAGAAGGCGTCGGCGGAGCTGCAGCAGGTGGTGGGCGAGGATATGCCTGAACTGACCGGGCCGGCTGCCGACGCGGCCCAGCCGCGCCGGCAATCCACCCAGGAAGAGAAATGGGATTGACCATGCATAAGGAAGACGCCAATCGACAGGGCATCCCGATCGACAACCGGCCGGAAGAGTTGCGGCCGTCCGAAGCACGGTCCGCACATTCCGAGGCCCCGCCGCCCAGCCCGAAGCCGCCGCGGGGCCCGAGTACGGCCGTTATCCTGGCCGTTCTGGCGACCTTCGCCCTGGCCCTGTGGCTGGGGATGGGCATGGGCGACCGCATCGCCAGCGGCTGGGGAAGGATATGGGCGAGCGTTGCCGGCCATCAGCACGCGGAGGCATCCGGCAAGCGCCAGTTCTACTCCTGCGGGATGCATCCGTGGGTCATCATGCCGAAACCCGGTCTCTGCCCCATCTGTGAGATGGAGCTCACCCCGATCGACCCGGCCAAGTTCAGCGGCGATGTGAGCATCAACCCCGTGGTGGCGCAGAACATCGGCGTGCGCATCCGGCAGGTGACCACTGGGCCGCTGGTGAGGACGATTCGCACCGTGGGCACGGTGGACTACGACGAGACCCGCGTGCGCGATGTGAACACGAAGATCGGCGGCTGGATCGAGAAGCTGCACGTCGATTCCCTGGGTGCGCCGGTGAAGAAAGGCCAGACGCTGTTCGAGCTGTATTCGCCCGAGCTGTTCGCCGCGCAGGAGGAATACCTGCTGGCCTGGCGCAACCGCGACAAGGTGGGCGCGGCGTTCGTGCCGGACGCCGCCAAAGGAGCCAGCGACCTGCTGGAGTCTTCGCGGACAAGGTTACTGTACTTCGACATCGATCCGGAGCAGATCGAGCAGTTGCAGAAAGATGCCAAGCCCTCGAAGACGATGGCCATCCGCAGCCGGATCGACGGCGTGGTGATCGAAAAGCGCGCCAACGAGGGAATGAAGGTCGATGCGGGCATGCAGGTGTTCCGCATCGCCGATCTGTCAAAGGTCTGGGTGATGGTGACGATCTACGAGTACCAGCTTCCCTATGTGCAGGCCGGGCAGGCCGCCGCGATGACGCTGCCCTATATCCCCGGGCAGACGTTCGAGGGCAAGGTCATCTATGTCTATCCCTACCTGAACGAGAAGACCCGCGAGGTCAAGGTGCGCCTGGAGTTCGACAATCCCAACGGCGTGCTCAAGCCGGGCATGTTCGCCAACATCGAATTGAAGAATCAGCTTGCGGATGAGCGGGTGATGGCGCCACGCTCGGCCATCATCGACACCGGAACGCGCCAGGTGGCGTTCGTCAGCCTCGGCGAGGGGCGATTCGAGCCCCGAACCGTGCAGATGGGCATCGAGGCGCGGGATGGCATGGTCGAGATCCGCGATGGGCTGAAACCCGGGGAAATGGTGGTCGTCAGCGGGCAATTCCTGCTGGACAGCGAGGCCAAAATCCGCGAATCGCTGTCCAGGATGATCAAGGGCGACCTGGCGGCCGATCAGAAACCGGTCGTGGCCACATCGGGCCAGAGCGAGCTTCAGCAGGTGCCCGAGGGCGTTGCGCGGGCGATCGGCGTGACGCTCAACAGCTACTTCGCCATCAGCGACAGGCTGGCGGCCGACTCGACCGACGGGATCACCGACCTCGCGCGGAAGCTGGCGAGCGGCATCGATGCCATGCTCAAGGAGCCGATCGCCGAAGACGAACACTTCTGGCACAGGCACACCGAGGCCGCGGCGGCACGGGGCAGGGCGCTGGAGTTGATTGGAGTCTCCGATCTGCCCCAGGCGAGGCAGAAGTTCGCCGACCTGAGCATCGCCCTGGCCAAGCTGCTGAAGGCGACCGGCATTCCGCCAGCCTACGGGAAGGAAGTGCAGGAGCTGCACTGTCCGATGTTCCGGGAGGGCCAGGGCGGCAGCGTCTGGCTTCAGCCGGCGGGCGATGTGCGCAACCCGTATATGGGATCGGCCATGCTCGAGTGCTTCGACAAGCGATACGCCCTGCCCGTGACCGGTGCTGCCGCTTCGCCGGCCGCGCCGGCCACCCGCCCGACAACGCAGAAGGCCGATGCGCCTGGCCTCCAGCACGTCGATCAGATGGTGCGGGCTTACCTGGGCCTCCAGCGGTTGCTCACGCAGGACAAGACCGAAGGCGCTGCCGATCGGCTTGCCGAGATCCGTCAGGCCGCCGCCGCTCTGAAGCAGGCCAACCCGGCCGCCGCCGCGCTGGCCGCGAAGATCGAGGAGGCCGCCAAGGGCCAAGCCGCGGATCTGGCGGCGATTCGCGGGCGGTTCGAGGCGATATCCGATGCACTGCTGGAGCTGGCCAGGCTGATCCCGCCGGGCGATGCCGCGGCGCCGGCCCTCTATCACGCCTATTGCCCGATGGTGAAGAAAGGCTGGCTGCAGGCGTCCGAACAGATCAGCAACCCCTATGCGCCTTACATGCTGCGGTGCGGCACGATCAAAGCCCGGCTCAAGTGAAGCGAGGGGGGAAGGTATCCATGATCGCCAGACTCATTCATTGGTGCATCCATAACCGCGCCATCGTCCTGTTGCTGACGCTTTTTGTCGTCGTGGCGGGGCTGTGGTCGATGTCCAACATCACGGTGGATGCCATCCCCGACCTGTCGGATGTGCAGGTGATCGTCCGCACCGAGTATCCCGGGCAGGCGCCGCAGATCGTCGAGGATCAGGTCACGTATCCGCTGACCACCTCCCTGCTGGCCGTCCCTTATGCGAAGGTCGTCCGCGGCTACAGCATGTTCGGCACCAGCTTCGTCTACATCATCTTCGAGGATGGGACGGACATGTACTGGGCGCGGTCGCGCGTGCTGGAGCAGCTCAACTTCGTGGCCGGCAAGCTGCCCCCGGGAATCAGCCCCCAGCTCGGGCCCGACGCCACCGGCGTTGGCTGGGTCTATGAGTACGTGCTGACAACCGGCAAATACTGCCCGGACCACCCCAACGGGCTCTGGCACGATCCGGAGACGGGCCAGTGGCATGCCGACCCCGCGGATGCGCCCGGCAAGGACTCAGCCCAGCGCCTCGTCCGCCATCGCATTTTCACGGGGCGGGATGCCTGCCCCCTGGACGGCAAGCCGCTCCAGAACGGCGACCTGGACCTGGCGGACCTGCGCAGCCTCCAGGACTGGTACCTGCGCTACGAGCTGACGGCGGTGGATGGCGTCAGCGAGGTGGCCGCCATCGGAGGGTTCGTCAAGCAGTACCAGGTCGTCGTCGATCCGGTGAAGCTCCAGGCGCACAGGTTCTCGCTGGCGAAGGTCAGAGAAGCGGTGCAGCGGGCCAACAACGATGTCGGCGGTCGGCTCATCGAGATGAGCGAGACCGAGTACATGGTCCGCGGCATAGGCTACCTGGGCACACTGACCGACCAGGAAATCGCCGAAGCCAAGGCGCACGGCAGGCTCATCGAGAATGTTCGAACGGAGAGAGTCCTGGCGGAGCTGCGCAAGGTCGGCCTGGGCGCAACCGACGATGGCACGCCCATCTATCTTTCCGATGTGGCCGAGGTTCGCGAGGGCCCGGAAATCCGCCGCGGCGTGGCCGATTGGAACGGCGAAGGCGAGACCGTCGGCGGGATCGTGGTCATGCGCTTCGGCGAGAACGCCCGCACGACGATCGACCGCGTGCGAGACAGGCTCGCCGAGCTGGAAAAAGGCCTGCCGCCCGGCGTGGCGATCGAAGTGGCCTATGACCGCAGCGACCTGATCGACCGGGCCGTCGGCACGCTCAACCGCGCCCTGCTGGAAGAGATGCTCGTCGTCGGTTTGATCTGCATCGTCTTCCTGCTGCACGCGCGAAGCGAGCTGGTGGCGGTGTTCGTCGTTCCCACGGGCGTGCTGGTGAGCCTCATCATCATGCACCTGCTGGGAATCAACGCCAACATCATGAGCCTGGGCGGCATCGCCATCGCCATCGGCATCATGGTGGACAGCTCCGTGGTCATGGTCGAGAACGCACACATCCACCTCGACCGCGAAAACGACCGGCTGCGGGAGGCGGCCGCCGCCGGCCGACCCGCCATCCCCCGCCCGCACAGCGAAATCATCCTGGAGGCCGCCAAGGAAGTCGGCCCAAGCCTCTTCTTCTCCCTGCTGATCATCACCGTCTCGTTCCTGCCGATCTTCGTACTCGGCGAGCAGAGCGGCCGCATGTTCAAGCCGCTGGCGTTCACCAAGACCTTCGCCGTCGCGGCATCCTCCATCCTGGCCGTCACCGTCGTGCCCGTGCTGATGGTCTACTTCATCACCGGCCGGGTCCTGCCCAGGCAGTGGGGCTGGCGGACCAACCTGGCGCTGACGCTGGCGGCGATGATCGTCCCCGCCGCGCTGATCATGTTCGCGCCGCTCGGGCGGTTCGAAGATCATCGGCTCTGGATCGCCATCGGCTGGGCGGTCTTCGCGGGCATGGCGCTCGTGCCGCAAAAGATCATCCACGAGAACGCCAACCCGCTCTCCCGCCTGCTGCAATGGATCTACCATCCGTTCTTCGTGCTGGCGATGCGGTTCAAGGGCGCCATGATCGTCATGGCGGTGCTCCTGCTGGCCACCACCTGGTGGCCGCTCAGCCAGTTGGGCAACGAATTCATGCCGCCGCTGGAAGAGGGCGACCTGCTCTACATGCCCACGACCGACCCCGGCATCAGCGTGAGCAAGGCCCGCGAGCTGCTCCAGCAGACCGATGCGCTGATCAAGCGCTTCCCCGAGGTCCAGAGCGTCTTCGGGAAGGTCGGCCGGGCCGAGACCGCAACCGACCCCGCCCCGCCCAGCATGGTCGAGACGACCATCACCCTCCACCGCGACAAGAGCCGGTGGCGCCAAGTGCCGGTGGCGCGGTTTTACGACGGCTGGCCCGGCTGGCTCGCGGCCGTGCCTGCGAAAATCTTCCCCGGCACGCGCGCCATCACCGTGGATGAGCTGGTCTACGGCTATGACTGGCCCGATGGGACCCACGTTCCCGGGCTCAACGAGGTGGTCCAGATCCCGGGCCTGACCAACTCATGGACGATGCCGATCAAGACCCGCATCGACATGCTCTCGACGGGCATCAAGACGCCGGTGGGCGTGAAGATCATGGGCCCGGACCTGGCCACGCTCGCGGGTCTGTCCGACCAGGTCGCCCAGGTGGTCAAGACCGCCGAGGGAACGGGAGCGTACACGGTCAGCGCCTTCCCCGAGAAGAGCGTCGGCGGCAACTACCTCAACATCCGCATCAACCGCGACGAGATCGCGCGCTATCAGATCAGCGTGGCGGACGTGCAGGATGTGATCATGACCGCGCTCGGTGGCATGAACGTCACCGCCACGGTCGAGGGCCTGGAGCGCTACCCCGTGAACGTGCGGTATCCCCACGAGCTGCGCGACAACGTCGATGCGCTTCGCCAGACGCTGGTGGCTTCACCATCGGGCGCGCAGATCCCGCTCGGGCAGCTCGCTTCCATCGAGATTCAGAAGGGGCCGCCGATGGTCAAGAGCGAGAACGCCCGCCTGACGAGCTGGGTGTTCGTGGACATCGCCGGGATTGACGTTGGCGCCTATGTGAAAAACGCTCAGCGCGCTGTGACGCGGCAAATCAAGCTGCCGCCGGGATACACCATCGTCTGGTCCGGGCAGTATGAATACATGCAGGCCGCCAGGGCGAAGCTGATGGTGGCGATACCCCTCGCCGGCGCGATCATCGTCGTGTTGCTCTACCTGGCGACCGGAAGCTGGCTGCGCGTGGCGATCATCCTGCTGGCGGTGCCTTTCAGCCTGATCGGCGCCATCTGGCTGCTGTACCTGCTGGACTACAACCTCTCCCTGGCGGTCTGGGTCGGGCTGATCGGCCTGGCGGGCCTGGATGCCGAGACCGGCATGGTTATGCTGCTCTACCTCGACAACAGCTATGACCGGTTCCAGCGGGAAGGCCGCATGCGCAACGCCGACGACCTCTGGCACGCCGTGCACGATGGCGCGGTCCGCCGTATCCGACCCAAGACCATGACCGTCGTGACGGACCTGATCGGCCTGATGCCCCTGCTCTGGGCATCGGGCGCTGGCGCTGACACGATGCGCAGGCTCGCCGCACCCATGATCGGCGGGCTGGCTTCCAGCTTCCTCCTGGAACTGCTGATCTACCCCATCATCTTCTACTTCGCCAAGCGCATCGCCATGCGGCGGCAGTCACATCGCACAGCCGAGTCCCCGGCGGCGATCACCGCCGCCTGATCACTTCGCCGGCTTGAGCGTCAGCGAGCGGATGTTGATCACGCCCTCGGCCGCCTGCGGCTTGCTCGTCGGCTTGAAGGCAATGTTCACCGAGCCGCCCCTGGCGATCCTGATCGTGCCAACCTTGATCGTCTTGAAGTCTTCCCAGCCGCCGGTCGCCTCGACCTTGCTGGCCAGCCTCTGGCTCTTAGCGCACATGGCCCCCACCCTGGTAGACC
>CAZMXI010000194.1:0-8675 GCA_964570205.1 uncultured Tepidisphaeraceae bacterium | reverse complement strand
TGTGGATTCTCGGCAACCACCGATTGTTGTGCGGCGACTCGAGCAAGCCCGAGGATCTGGACCGCCTGCTCGATGGCGCGACGATCCACCTGGTCAACACCGACCCGCCGTACAACGTCAAGGTCGAGCCGCGCAGCAACAACGCCATCGCGGCCGGCTTGTCCAGCTTCGAGACCACGCACCACCAGAAGCTCGACGTCGAGCGCCACCCCGGCAAGGCCAAACCCACGCAGAAGAAGCTCCGCGCCAAGGACCGGCCCCTGGCCAACGACTTTGTCTCCGACGAGGCCTTCGACCAGATGCTCTCCGACTGGTTCGGCAACATCGCCCGCGTGCTCGCGCCGGGACGGGGTTTCTACATCTGGGGCGGCTATGCCAATTGCGCCAACTACCCGCCCGTGCTCAAACGCTGCGAGCTGTATTTCTCGCAGGCGATCATCTGGGTGAAAGAGCACCCGGTCCTCACGCGCAAGGATTTCATGGGCAACCACGAATGGTGCTTCTATGGCTGGCGCGAGGGCGCGGGGCACAAGTTCTACGGCCCCAACAACGTGCCCGACGTCTGGAGCATCAAGAAGGTGAACCCGCAGTCGATGGTCCACCTGACCGAGAAGCCAGTGGAGCTGGCGGTGCGGGCGATGCAGTACTCCAGCCTCGCCGGCGAGAACGTGCTGGACCTGTTCGGTGGCTCGGGTAGCACGCTGGTCGCCGCCGAGCAGACCGGCCGCAACGCCTTCCTCATGGAACTCGACACGCTGTACTGCGATGTGATCGTGCAGCGGTGGGAGAAGTTCACGGGCAAGAAGGCCCAGCGAATCAGCGCCGAGCGCGCAGCGCCGGACCTGGTCGCGCATGCCGGCACAGCCGCGGTTTGAGTTACGTGTCCTGCGTCAGCAACTGGAGGTACTTGTGGTACGTGTAAACGCGATCCCGCTGCTTGCCGGTCGTTTCCTCCAGGACGCGCAACTTGCGCAGCACGGCCAACGCCCGAATGGCGGTGGGCTTGCTAACGCCCATCAGTTCGATGGCTCGCGGCAACGTGATCACGGGATTCGCCGGCAACAGGTCAAAGAGCCGGATCGCCGGGACCGAAGCCTCTTCATCCTGCGTCAGCGCCTTGCGGTCGCGGGACACTACGGCGAACAGTTGCTGCGCCGCCGAAACGGCATCATCGGCGGCTTCCGCGACGCACTCGAGGAAGAAGCTGGTCCAACCTTCCCAGTCGCCTTCGGTTCGTACGGCACTCAGACGTTCGTAATACTCGCTCCGGTGCCGTTTGAAGGCCACGCTCAGATACAGCAGCGGGACTTTGAGCAGCTTCCAGTGTTCGACCAGAAGCGTGATCAGCAGTCGGCCGATACGGCCGTTGCCGTCGAGGAACGGGTGGATGGTCTCGAACTGCACATGGGCCAGGCCCACGCAAATCAGCGGCGGCAGCTCATCGTCGCGGTGAATCCACTTCTCCAGATCCGACAGCGCGTTGGCAACGGCGTCGGGCGGCGGCGGCACGAAGCGGGCGTTGCCCGGCCGCGAACCGCCGATCCAGTTCTGCGACTGGCGGATGTCGCCGGGTCCCTTGTCCCCGCCGCGCGCGCCTTTCATCAGGCGGCGATGGGCCTCGCACAGCAGGCGCGTGGCCAAAGGCAGGCCCTTGGGGCGGGCCAACTCGCGCTGGCAGTAGTCCAGGGCGGCGATGTAGTTGCAGACCTCTTGCACGTCGTCGGGGCGTTGGGGCTCCTGGCCTGCCTCGAAGGCGAGCACGTCCTGCAGCGTTGCCTGGGTTCCCTCGATCTGCGAGGTGATCAGCGCCTCTTTGCGGACAAAGCCATAGAGGAACCAGTCAGCGCTGGGGACCAGGTCGGCGGCCACGACAAGGCGGCCGAGGCCGGCCATGGCGCAGTCGAGTTGCCGTTGGAGCGCGGGGCTGATCTCCAGCGGCGGACTGGCCGGCGGCAGCGGATGAGGCACGAAAGCACGCACCTCTTCCCCGCCAACACGGGTGATCCGATAGGTTCCGGTTTCGCGTGCCACTGGGAACACATCCTTTCCTTGCGCTGGAGACTAGGAACGATATCGTACCTAGTGGCAAACGCTAGTCAAGTTTCCGTTCCTAGCGGGCGTCCAGCGAAACACCCCGGCCGCGCTGGCCGGGGTGGAGGGTTGAGCGTGATGGACGGGACGCTACAGATCGGCGGGCTTGCCCACGCCGGGGAAGTTCATCTCGCCGCGGCGCACCGCGTCGAGTTCCGCCTGCGCCGTGGCAGCATGGGCGGGATGGACTTTCTCGCGGGCTTCGCATGCGAGGCAGATCATCTCCGTGTTGAAGCGGCTCATGATCAGCGGAACGCCGCCGGCACCGCAGCGGTCGCAGTGAGCCGCGTCGGTGCCGGCGTGGGGACGTTGGCGATGTGTGTCGTGGTTCATGGCCGGTCCTCAACGGGCGTTGACCGTGAACAGGCCCCGGTCGGTCTTCTTGAACCGCGACGCGGTGCCCTTGGTCGAGATCTCGCGGATGATGGCGGCGTAGATCGTGGCCGCTGGTGTCTTGCCGTCGGTCTTCCACAGACTCGTGGCCAGCATCTTCTCGACCATGTCGCCGCAGCGCATCGGCTCGCCGGCGTGTTGGAGCACCTGGTAGGCGGCATCCAGGCCACTGGGCTTCTTCGCCTTCGGTTCCGCTGCCTTCTTTCCCTTGGCCTCGTTCATCGCCTCGGTCTGCGGGACGCGATCGGGATCGGCAGCGCGGGCGTCGATGTTGCGCTGAGGAGCCGGTCCGCGGAGGCGCTGAGCGCTCTTGATGCGGACCTTCTTGCCGGTCGCCAGGTTCGTCGCATCCCACCCGCCGTGGGGGTTTGCTGCCTCAAGCCGCACGCTCACCACCTTGTCGGTGACCGTCGCCAGGTACGTTCCGCCAAGCTCGATCTGGTCCTTCTTCATGGTTCGTTCTCCTTTGGCCGTCTTTGGGCTGGCCAGGCCCTTGGGAGGTTTCGCCTTCCCATGGGGAGGCTTTGCCTGCCCCATAAACCACCGAAGCCCCTTTCGGGGCTCCGGGGGTGCTCAGTCTTGGAATCGCTGCATCTCCCGGAAATAGTCGTGGATCATGCTGTTGGTGCCCGTGCCGCCGTCGGTGCGGCACTGCACCTCGATGGCCACCTTGAACAGCTCCTCGTCGCTGATGGCGGCGGGCAGCTCCCAGCTCTTCCAGGCCTGCTGGCCGCGCTTGGGATTGCGGAGGATCGAGTCGATGCGGATGGCGGTTTCGCCGGTCTTCCGCTCGATGGCGACGTGCCCGGCATCTCCGTCCAGTTCGATTCGCGTGGTACGCATGCTGGTGCTCCTTGGCATCGCTGGTTAGTCGGCCCACTCGTAACCCATCTTCTCCAGGCGGGCGCAGTTGGCCGGCGTGGTGACCCAGAACCGCCCGTCGTCGCCGAGCATCACCCACATCGCCTTGACCGCGTGGCGGGCGAAGGAAAAGGCCAGGTCGCGGCGGGTGAACTTGGCGGTTTCTTTCAGGATCTGGTCCAGGGTCTTGGTGGTCTTGTTGGCGTTGGCCTTCATCGCGTGCTCCTGTTGGTTAGCTATGCCTTTCTGATGCACATTAAGCCATGCGTCCGCGAACGCATCAAGGCCAATCCGCTCGTAATTCCAGCATTTTCAATGTGTTAGGATGGTGAAGGATGGCCGATGCGATCATGCAAACCCCGCTCCAGGCCAGCATGAATCCGCTGTCCCTGACCCTTGAGGAGGTGGCCCGGCTTCTGTCGGCCGCCGGGGGGCGGAAGGTCACACCGGAACAGGTGCAGGCGGACATCGACGCCGGGGCGCCGGTGGGCGCGGGCGGTCGGATCAACCTGGTGCATTACGCGGCGTGGCTGATTCGGGAGGTGCAGGCCCGGTGAAAGTCGACCCTCGACAACTGCGTGTCGCCGAAGCCGTGCGGCTATTAAACGCCACCCCACTGGGCGAGGTGGTCCAGCCGCACCTGGTCTACCGGCACCTGAACCGAGCGGCCTACAAGATCGGCGATGGCCGGCGCATCGACCTGGTGCGCTACGCCGCCTGGCTCTTCCATGCCCGGCGCGAGACGTTTGAGCCGGGATGGACGGAGGGCAACTACGAAGCGCACAAAGATGCGGTCAACGCGCGGAGCCGGGCACAGAGTGAATCCTCTCGCGACATCGCCGCGGAGGGCTGGGTGCATGAGCCGCGCAACCCAGAGCGCAAAGAGGGGTGCCGACACTCCTTCCGCCGCTTCTGCGAAGTGTACTTCCCGCAGACCTTTCACCTGGCCTGGAGCCCCGACCACCTGAAGGTCATCGGGAAGATCGAAGCCGCCGTGATCGAAGGCGGCCTGTTCGCTATGGCCATGCCCAGGGGCTCGGGCAAGACGACGCTGTGCGAGACGGCCTGCCTTTGGGCACTGCTGTACGGCCACCGGGAGTTCATTGCCCTGATCGGCAGCGATGAAGAGCATGCCGCGGACATGCTCGACTCGATCAAGAGCGAGGTGGAGAACAACGACCTGCTGGAAGGGGACTTCTCGGAGGTCTGCGGGCCCATCCGCGCTTTGGAGGGCATCCACCAGCGGGCCGCCGGCCAACTTTATCGCGGGGCGCGGACGCACGTGGGATGGACGAATAAGGAGATCGTGCTGCCGACGATCGAGGGCTCTGTCGCCTCCAGCGCCATCGTGAAGGTCGCTGGGATCACCGGGCGCATCCGTGGCATGAAGCACAAGCGTGCCGATGGCAAGACCGTCCGCCCATCGCTGGTTCTGCTGGATGACCCGCAGACCGACGAATCGGCACGCAGCCCCAGCCAGTGCACTACGCGGGAGCAGATCCTGGCCGGGGCGATCCTCGGTCTGGCCGGGCCGGGGCGCAAGATCGCCGGGCTGATGACGCTCACGGTCGTGCGGCCCGAGGACATGGCCGACCGCATCCTCGACCGGGACAAGCATCCGCAGTGGCAGGGCGAGCGGACCAAGATGGTCTATGCCTTCCCGGCCCAGGAGAAGCTCTGGCAGCAGTACGCCCAGCTGCGTGCCGAGGGCCAGCGCACTGATCGCGGCACCGCCGAGGCAACCGAGTTCTACCGGGCCAATCAGCTGGATATGGATGCCGGGGCGCTCGTCGCCTGGCCGCAGCGGCACAATCCCGATGAGCTCTCGGCCATCCAGCATGCGATGAACCTCAAGCTCGACCAGGGCGAGGCCGCCTTCTGGGCCGAGTACCAGAACGAGCCATTGCCCGACCAGCTCGAGGGCGAATCCCTCTCCGCCGAGATCATTGCCGCCAAGACCAACGGCATGCGGCGTGCCGAGCTGCCGGTGGGCGTCAACCACCTGACGATGTTCATCGACGTGCAGGGCACGCTGCTATTCTGGATGCTCTGCGGCTGGGAGGAGGATTTCACCGGGTACGTGCTGGATTACGGGGCTTACCCGGATCAGAAGCGGCCGTATTACACGCTGCGGGATGCCAAGCGCACCTTGATGCTCGTGCATAAGGGCACGGGTCAGGAAGGGGCGATCTACGCCGGGCTGGAAGCGCTGACTCGGGAACGGCTCATCCGCCAGTATCGGCGCGACGATGGTGCGGAGATGACCGTCGAGCGTTGCCTGATCGACGCCAACTGGGGCAACTCGACCGATGTGGTCTACCAGTTCTGCCGCCAGAGCCCCCACAGCGCGATCGCCATGCCCAGCCACGGGCGCTACGTGGGCGCGGCCAGCACACCGTTCTCGGAGTACAAGCCCAAGCGTGGCGACCGGGTGGGCCTGCACTGGCGGGTGCCGGGGACCACCGGCAAGCGCGCTGTGCGCTATGCGCTGATCGACACCAACTACTGGAAGAGTTTTACCCAGGCCCGCCTGGCGGTTCCCATGGGCGATCCGGGTTGCCTGTCGATCTTCGCCCCCGGAAGCGGCCACGATCACCGCTTGCTGGCCGAGCACCTGACGGCGGAGTATCGGGTAAGAACGCAGGGGCGTGGGCGCGAGCTGGAGGAATGGAAACTCCGCACGCCTGGCGCGGATAACCACTGGCTGGACTGCCTGGTCGGCTGCGCCGTGGCCGCGAGCATGCAAGGGGCGGTGCTCTTTGGCACCGATGTTCGGCGGGAACCGGCCAGACCCCGACTGCGGCTTTCGGAGCTGCAAGGAAGGCGGAGATGAAGGACTCCACGCGGCGATCTGGGCCGGAGGAGAACACCAAGCGGCTGACCTGCCGCGCGTGCGGGTGCCGGCATTTCCGGGTCATCTACACGCGCCGGGCCTGGGGCGGTCGCCTGCTGCGCCGCCGCACCTGCCGGCATTGCGGGCGGCGGATGACGACCTAGGAACCGCCCGCCGGCGAGATGGCATAGCCGGCAGGTTCTACATACGAAGCAATCTGCCACCTTCCTTCCATTTCCCATAGCGTCCGCGGTGCGCGTGCGTCGGCGCGGCATAGATAACCATTGTCAGGGCACCTTGCCGGAGCCAATGCCGTGGCCGACGACCTCCAAGACACCATCCGCGAGAACGCCGCCGGTCCCAAGCGGGCCAAGGGCGATTCCGCCGAGATGGAGCAGCACTCACTGCCCGACCAGATCGCGGCTGACCGGTATCTGGCCAGCAAGAACGCCACGAAGAAGAAGGGCCTGGGCGCGGTGTTCAAGAAGCTCGTGCCTCCCGGAACGGACTGATGCTCGGATTCCTGAAGAACATCTTCTCGCGCCCCCATCCACTGCGGGTAGCCCGCGTAGGCGGCGCGATGCCCGCGCCGCGGCGCGTGGTCCTCGGCCGCTACGACGCCGCCGCGACCACCGAGGAGAACCGCCGGCACTGGGCCAACGCCGACCACCTGTCTGCCAACGCCGCCAACAACCCCCAGGTCCGACGCATTCTGCGCAGCCGGGCCCGCTACGAGGTGGCCAACAATTCCTATGCCCGCGGGATCGTGTTGACGCTGGCCAACGACGTGGTCGGCACCGGTCCGCGCCTGCAACTGCTCACCGACGACGACGATGCCAACCGCGCCGTCGAGCAGGCCTTCGTCCGATGGTCCGAGGCCGTGCGCCTGCCTGAGAAGCTGCGCACCCTGCGCATGGCGCGCGCTGAGAGCGGCGAGGTGTTCGCGATGCTCACGGCCAACCCGGCCATGGACTCCCTGGTGAAGCTGGACCTGCGGCTGATCGAGGCCGACCAGATCGCCACGCCCGTGCTCAACCTCGCCGGCAGCGTCGACGGCATCGTTTTCGACGCCTTCGGCAACCCCGTCGAATATCACCTGCTTCGCGCCCACCCGGGGGCGGCCTCAGCCATAGGCGCCTCGCTGCTGGGCTTCGATCGCGTGCCGGCCAGCGCGATGATCCACTACTTCCGCGTGGATCGTCCCGGCCAGAGCCGGGGCATCCCGGAGATCACGCCAGCCCTGCCGCTGTTTGCCCAATTGCGGCGCTATACGCTGGCGGTGATCGCGGCCGCCGAGACGGCCGCCGACTTCGCTGCCGTCCTCTACACCGATGCGCCCGCCAACGGCGAGGCCGATCCGGTCGAGCCGATGGATCTGGTGGAACTGGAACGCCGCATGGCGACGGTCCTGCCGGGCGGCTGGAAGCTGGGGCAAGTCGCCGCCGAGCAGCCTTCGACCACCTATGGCGAGTTTAAGGCGCAGATCCTCAACGAGATCGCTCGCTGCCTGAACATGCCCTTCAACGTCGCGGCCGGGAATTCCTCGGGCTACAACTACGCCTCCGGCCGCCTCGACCACCAGACCTATTACAAGTCCATCCGCGTGGACCAAGCCCATCTGGGCCGCGTGGTCCTCGACCCGCTGCTGCGGGCCTGGCTTGATGAGGCGACGCTCGTGGAGGGGCTGCTGCCCCAGTCGCTGCGCCGCATCAGCGCGATGCCCGAACACCAGTGGTTCTGGGACGGGATGGAGCACGTGGACCCGGCCAAGGAAGCGTCTGCCCAGGCCACCCGCCTAACGAGCCACACCACCACCCTCGCCTATGAGTACGCCCGCCAAGGCCGCGACTGGGAAGCCGAGCTTCGCCAGCGGGGCAAGGAAGTGGCGCTGATGAACGAACTCGGATTGGCCACAGCGCAGGCGACGCCCGCCGCCCCCGCTGCGCCGGTCCCGGATGACCAGGAGAACGAAGATGAGCGAGACGCTCAAGACCAGCGTGCCGCCGCTTGAACTGGCGGCGCAGTTCCAGATCGAGGCCGAAGCCGCCAGTGGCGATGGCAAGGTGGCGCTGCCGCGCTTCCGCATGATCGCCTACACCGGCGGCCCGATGCGCATCGCCGGCTGGCGCTACCCGGTGGTCGTGGATCTGGCCGGCCTAGCGATCCCCAGCCAACACCGGCCCATCCGCTTCGGGCACGATGCCAGCACGGGCGTGGGCCACACCGATGCAATCCGCATCGAGAACGGGCAACTGGTCGCCACCGGCCTGGTGTCCCGCGACACGCCGGCGGCCAAGGAGGTGGTCGTTTCCAGCAAGAACGGCTTCCCCTGGCAGGCCTCCATCGGGGCCAGCGTGCAGGAGTTCGAGTTCGTCAAGGAGACGCAGAAGACAAGCGTCAACGGCCGCACGTTCGATGGGCCGGTGAACGTCGTCCGCAAGGCGATACTCGGTGAGATCAGTTTTGTGGACCTCGGTGCCGACGGGAATACCTCCGC
>CAZMXI010000193.1:2421-8695 GCA_964570205.1 uncultured Tepidisphaeraceae bacterium | reverse complement strand
GGCTCGGATCCAACGCCATGTAGGTCAGTTCAAACCGCACCTGATCGTTGCCCTTTCCGGTCGCCCCGTGGCCGACGGCATCGGCGCTGGTGCTGTGGGCAACCTCCACCTGGTGTTTGGCGATCAGCGGCCGGGCAATGCTGGTGCCCAGCAGGTAATCCTGTTCATAAACCGCATGGGCTCGGAGCATCGGGAAGCAGAACTGCTCGGCGAATTCCTGACGCAGGTCCTTGATGATGACCTCATCCGCCCCGGATTTGTACGCTTTGTCTTCGATGCCTTTGAGTTCATCGCCCTGCCCCAGCTCGGCCGCGAACGCAACGAGCTTGACGCCAGGGTAGCGGTCCTTAAGCCAGGGGAGAATGACGCTGGTGTCGAGCCCGCCGCTGTAGGCCAGGACAATCTTCTTTGGGGATACTGTTGCCATGGTTGACTCCGTTTGAAGCACAACAGTATATGGACCGGGCGACGGGATGGAAGCTCCGCCGGAGCGGTGATTGATGACAGGGCATGAGAGAGGCGAGTGAGCTCGACGGCGCACAGGGACGGCAATGCATGGATTCCACTTCCACGCCCCGATATACTCGATGGACTTTCGGTAAATAGGCTTTCTTCAGGAGTTGGCGATGGCCGGCATGACGATGACGGAGAAGATACTGGCTCGCCGCAGCGGCAAGACCGCCGTGGCGCCGGGTGAGAATATCTGGGTGAATGTGGACATCCTCATGACACACGATGTCTGCGGTCCAGGGACCATTGGGGTGTTCTACGAGCAGTTCGGGCAGTCCGCCCGGGTCTGGAACCCGTCTCGCATCGTCATCATCCCGGATCACTACATCTTCACGGCCGACCTCAAGTGCCATCGCAATGTGCAGATTCTGCGCGATTTCGTAAAACAGCAGGGTATTCGGTACTACTACGATCCAGAATTCGTCAAGAACGAGCCGGGCATGCCGAACCCCTATAAGGATCCCACCAAGACCAGTTACAAGGGCGTTTGTCACAAGGCTCTGCCCGAAGAAGGTCACGTGCGACCGGGCGAAGTCCTGCTGGGCACCGACAGCCACACCTGCACCGCGGGCGCGTTCGGGCAGTTCGCCACCGGCATCGGCAACACCGACGCTGGCTTCGTCATGGGCACCGGCAAGCTCTGGCTCAAGGTGCCGACGACCATGAAGTTCACGTTCCACGGGCAGATCCCGCCCTACCTGACCGCAAAGGACCTGATCCTCGCCGTCATCGGCCAGATTGGCGTGGACGGCGCCACCTACCGCGCGATGTACTTCGCCGGCGAAGGCATCGGCAGCCTGACGCTGGAAGACCGGATGACGCTGACGAACATGGCGATCGAGGCCGGCGGCAAGAACGGCATCTGCGACGTGGATGAGAAGACGCTGCAATACGTACGCAAACGGTCCAATATCCCCAATTGGGAAGTGTTCAAGGACGACCCGAGCGCCAGCTACTTCGCCGAATATGAGTGGGACCTTGGCACGATGGAGCCAATGGTCGCCAAGCCCCATTCGCCCGACAACAAGGACACCGCCCACAACTGCCGCGAGGTGAAAATCGACCGCGCTTACGTCGGTAGCTGCACCGGCGGAAAGATCACCGACATGATCTTCGCAGCCAACATCCTTAAGGGTCGCCAGGTGAAGGTGGCTACGTTCGTGGTGCCCGGTTCGACTGAGGTTCACGCCGACATGAAGCGGCTGAACCTGCGCGGCGTCGAGAAAGGCCCGAATGAAAAGAGCATCGAAGAGGTGCTGTTGGATGCCGGGTGCAACCTCGGCCCCAGCGGGTGCGCTGCATGCCTGGGCGGGCCGGAGGACACATTCGGCCGGCTCAATAAGAGCGAGGTGTGCATCAGCACGACCAACCGCAACTTCCCCGGCCGGATGGGCAGCAAATCGGCGGCGGTGTACCTGGCCAGCCCGCTGACCGTCGCCGCCAGCGCGCTCACAGGCCGTATCACCGACCCGAGGGAGTTTATCTCAGCGCCGATCGAAACCGGCATGGCCGGGGCGACCTGATCCGGATTTCGGAGGGTCTATTTCCGGCCGACCCGGGCCAGGAACTCGTCCTCGGTCAGCACGGGGATATTGAGCTGGCGGGCCTTATCGAGCTTGGAGCCGGCCGCCTCGCCCGCGACGACGAAGCTGGTCTTCTTGCTGACAGAGCCGGACGCCTTGCCGCCCAGTTCGACGATCAGGTCCTCGATCTGCTTGCGATCGAAGCGCTGGAGGCTGCCGGTGACGACGATGGTCTGGCCGGCCAGGGGCAGGTCGCCCGCCCGGGCAGCGCGTTTTTCCATGATCGGATCGATGCCTGCCTGCTTGAGGGCAGCGATGGCCTGCTGGCCGGCCGGGTTGTGGAAGAAGTCGTGGACCGAGTCGGCGATGACCGGGCCGATCTCGTTTGCCGCCGACAGCTCATCGTGGCTGGCGACGGCGATGGCGGCGATCGATCCGAAGTGTTCGGCCAACACGAGCGCGACACGGTTGCCGACGTGCCGGATGCCCAGGCCGGCCAGGAGGCGATCGAGCCCCCGGCTGCGGCTCTCTTGGATGGCGCTGATGACATTCTGGGCGCTCTTCCCGCCCATGCGTTCCAGTTCGAGCAACTGTTCGCCAGTGAGTCGATACAGGTCAGCAAAGGTCTTCACCAAACCGCGATCGACAAGCTGATCGATCAACGCCTCACCGAGATTCTCAATATCCATCTGGCCCCGAGCGCAGAACCAGCGGATGCGCTCCTTGAGCTGGGCGGGACAGGCGGGGTTGGCGCACCGGATATACGGCGTGTCGGCCTCTCGTTCGACCAGCGCGCCGCATGATGGGCATTGGGCGGGAGGTTCGACGGCCTTAGCACCGCAGGGACGTTTCTCCGGAACGGCCTGGACGACGTAGGGAATCACCTCGCCAGCGCGTTCGAGGATGACCGTGTCGCCCATGTGCAGGTCGAGCTTCTTGATCTGGTCGGCGTTGTGCAGCGTGGCGTGGGTGACGGTGACGCCGCCGATGAAGACCGGTTCGAGGTCGGCCACGGGGGTGAGGTTGCCGCCCTTGCCGACCTGCCAGCGGACATCCTTCAGGATTGTGGGCTGCTGCTCGGTCTCGTACTTGTAGGCGATCACCCAGCGCGGCGACTTGCTGGTTGCACCCAGGCGATGGCGCTGCGGGAGCGAATCGACCTTCATGACCATGCCGTCGGTCATGTAGGGCAGCGTGCGGCGGATGGTCTCGAATTCGTGGATGGCCTTCAGCGCGGCATCGATGCTGTCAACCACCTGGGTATGGTATGGGACGGGAATGCCCCAGGCCTTGATCAGCTCGATCCACGCCCAGTAGGAATCGGCCTCCAGCGGCTCAACCTGGCCCAGCCCGTGGGCCAGGAACCGAAGCCGGCGCTGGGCGACGATGCGCGGGTCCAGCCGCTTGAGCGTGCCCGAGGTGAGATTGCGCGGGTTGGCATACGGCTCCTCGCCGGATGCCTGGATCTCCTTGTTCACGCGCTGGAACTCGGCGTTGTCCATGAATATCTCGCCGCGGACTTCGAGAATCCGCGGAATGGGCGCGCCGTCAGGCTGAAGGATGAGCGGAATCGATTTGATCGTGCGGGCGTTGAGCGTGATGTCGTCGCCGACGTTGCCGCGGCCGCGCGTGGCGGCAAGCACCAGCCGGCCCTCCTCGTAGCGCAGGCTGACCGCGGTGCCGTCGATCTTCGGCTCAAGCACATAGCGGGGCTGCTCGCCGCCAAGGCCCTTGCGTACGCGCTCGTCGAACGCCCGCACCTCGGCCTCGGAGTAGGTGTTGTCGATGGACATCATCGGCACGGCATGGCGGACCTGCGCGAAGGCCGCCAGCGCCTCGCCGCCGACGCGCTGGGTGGGCGACTCGGGCGTGATCAGCTCGGGATGCCGATCCTCAAGTTGTTTCAGGTCCTCCATCAGCCGGTCGTACTCGCGATCCGAGATGGCCGGCCTGTCCGCGGTGTAATAGAGGTAGTTGTGCCGGTTGAGCTCGGTGCGGAGCTGTTCGATGCGCTGTTTGGGAGACTGAGCCATGCGGCGGATTTTAATCGCCCTCCCCGCCGCTCACCAAGCACCCGGCCGAGCGTTTCGAGCGGTGCTTTCGATGCCGCGGATTGACTGAAGCCATTGCCTTGCACTGCGCAATTCACCCTCGCAGGCCGGCGTGAGTGGTTCGTTGTGCATGCTGCGGCTCATGACGATGCGCTTCGGCCCGGCATAGGCGTCGGCCACCCGTTGCTGGTAATGGATGGGCACCACTTCATCGATCTCTGTGAGAACGAAGACAGCCGGAACAGCGGATTTTCTGGCGTTGTCGATCGAATTCAGGCTTGCGGGAATTCCCGACGCTACGGGCAACGCCAGAATCCACAGGTTCCACCAGCCGTGCCGGCCCAGGACCAGATCCCGCAGCGGCGGCGGCGACCGGAGCACCATGCCAGCCGGCTTGCGGTGCGCCGCGACGTACAAGGCCGCTGTCGTACCGAGGCTTACGCCCTGGACAAAGACCGGACGCCCCTTGGCGCGGTCGGCCAGGGCATCATAGGCTGCGAGCGACGCCGGGCCGATGCTGTCCAACTCGGCCGGACCGGTGCTGCCGCCATAGCCGGGGTAGTTGACGAACCACTGTTCGACGGCCGCGGCGTCCCAGTCGTGCACATCCTGCACGTGCCATTCAGCCCGGTCGGCGTTGCCGCCGAAGCACAGAATGAAAGCGTCGGGCTGGCGACCGTTCAGCCCATCTGAACGGGAAACCCACGTTTCCAGCTTGCCGCCGGCAAACGGCAGGTCGATGTGCTCGGCGCCGGGGGCACTGATGCGATGAGTTGAAGGATACAGGACAAACCGATCAGCGCAGCCACCAGCCATGAAGAACCCCAGGTAGGCAGACAAGACGATGGCAATCGCGATCTTGCGCCTGCGACTGAGCCGCCACATACGGTCGATTATACGGCGCGGCGCACAGGCACACGAGCAACATTGAGGCAAGAAGGCCGTTTCGTTGCATTCCGCCACGACTTCGATTATCAAACTCAGATGCGTCACGATGAAGTCATCCCCATCCTGGATTTCGGATCGCAGTACGCGCAGCTCATCGCGCGACGGGTTCGAGAAAAGGGAGTTTACAGCGAGCTGGTCCGGCCGGACATCAGCATCGAAGAACTTCGAAAGCTCAACCCCAAGGGGCTGATTTTCTCGGGCGGGCCATCGAGCGTCTATGAGCCCGATGCCCCGCGATGCGACCCCCGCGTGTTCGATCTGGACGTGCCGATCCTGGGCATTTGTTACGGCATGCAGCTCGGCGCGCAGCTCCTGGGGGGGCAGGTCACGCCAGCCAAGGCCCGCGAGTACGGCCGAGCCAAACTTCATGTGGCGGCCGACGACCCGCTTGTGCGCGGCGTCCCCGAAGAGACAACGGTATGGATGAGCCACGGCGACCAGGTTCACGAATTGCCGGGCGACTTCGTCCCCCTGGCGACAACGCCCACGTGCCCGTTCGCCGCCGCGAGGCACCGCAAGCGGCCATTCTATGGCGTGCAGTTTCACCCGGAGGTCACTCACACGCCCCGCGGCGAGATCATCTTCCAGAACTTCCTCTACGAAATCTGCAAGTGCTCGGGCACATGGACAATGGAGAATTTCATCGACCAGACGGTCCGGCGCATCCGCGAACAGGTGGGATCGGGCAAGGTCATCTGCGGCCTGTCGGGGGGCGTGGATTCGGCCGTCACCGCAGCCCTGCTGCACAAGGCCATCGCCGATCAGCTTGTATGCATTTTCGTTGACAACGGACTGTTGCGGAATCACGAGCGCAACCTGGTCGAGACGACGTTTCGCGACCACTTCAAGATTGACCTGCGCGTGCACGACGCGGCAGACCAGTTTCTGAGCGAATTGACGGGCGTCATCGACCCCCAGCAGAAACGCAAGATCATCGGCCGGCAGTTCATCGAGGCGTTCAGGCGAGAGGCCACATCCATTCCGGGCGCTCGATACCTGGCGCAGGGAACGCTTTACCCCGATGTGATCGAGTCCGGGCATGGCTATGCCGGGATGGCCGCCAACATCAAGTTGCACCACAACGTCGGCGGGCTGCCGGAGCAGTTGGGCTTCGAGCTTGTCGAGCCGCTGCGTGAGTTGTTCAAGGATGAGGTCCGGCGTGTGGGCTCCGTGCTGGGATTGCCGGATGCCATCGTCTGGCGGCATCCATTCCCGGGGCCGGGGCTGGCGGTGCGGGTAATC
>CAZMXI010000193.1:0-2411 GCA_964570205.1 uncultured Tepidisphaeraceae bacterium | reverse complement strand
CTGGCCGCCATCGGCGACATCACCCGCGAGCGGCTACGCATCCTGCGAGACGCCGATGAGGTCGTGCTGGAGGAGCTGACGGCGGCCAACCTCTACCGCACGACATCGCAGGTCTTTGCGGTTCTGCTGCCGATCGGCACGGTTGGGGTGATGGGCGATGCCCGCACTTACGACAGCGTCGTTGCGATCCGGGCGGTCGAGACACAGGATTTCATGACAGCGGACTGGGCTCGCATTCCGTACGAGGTATTGGCCACCATGTCCAGCCGGATCATCAACGAGGTGAAGGGCGTTAACCGAGTGGTGTACGACATCTCGTCCAAGCCGCCCGCAACGATTGAATGGGAGTAGGATCGGCACAGACTTCGCTCTTCCCTTTTCGTCGTGCCCGTTGAACGGACGGACAAGACCGGGGAAGACGTCGTTGTCCCGGGTTCAAGACGGTCGGCGTGGATTGTGCACCCGTTTCGGCGAGCAACCATGCGGACGAGCTCGGCATGTACCCGCGGTCCATTCAGCGGCGAGTTTTCCAGTTTTTGGGTTGCCAGCCGCAGCGTTGGGGCGTAATCTGGAATCATACAATTCGTCCCTCGTGGATCGTACGAGGCGAACGACACGCCAGATCCGCGGGTGGGGTTAATCAGGGCCCATCGAAGGCGGCCCGCCCACTCGACGATACGCTGGCGTGGTTTTTTAAAACAGGCCCATGAGCGCGGCGCGATCCCAGACAACGCGGCAGCCCCATGCCACCGCCGCGACGGAGGGCAATCTCGATCCCGCGAGCTTCATTCCCGCAAAGCATGCGCGATGGAAGGGCCCGGTTCGGTCCCTGGCCAACCTGATTGGCTGCGCCGTATTCACGGCGGCCACCGGCGGCTTTGCGCGCTGGGTGGCGCCGTTTCAGGTGCGGTACCATGACCTGGATATGGCCATCCGCGGGCTTCCACGATCGCTGGATGGGTTTCGCATCGCACAGGTGACAGACCTGCACACCGGCCGCACCACGCCGGTTTCGTTTCTCCGGAAGGTCATCGAGCATGTGAACCGCGCCAAGCCGGACCTGATCGCCGTCACCGGCGACCTGGTCTCTCACAGCATGCGATGGGTCGAGCCGGCGTGCGATCTGCTGTCGCATCTGGATGCGCCGGCGGTGGTGATCTTCGGCAATCATGACTACGCCAGGACATGGCGGACCTGGTCATCCAGCGAGGTGGCCGATGCGCTCCACGAGCGGCTGTCGGCGCGCGGCGTCACCGTCTTGCGCAACAGCGCAACTCCTGTCGATCGGCCCGATGGACGGCTCTGGATCGCCGGCACGGAGGACCTCTGGTCCGGCAAGTTCGACCCGGCGGCGACGTTCGCTTCCATTCCTGAGGGCGAGCCAGTCGTCACTCTCACCCACAACCCGGATGCCGCCCTGGAATTGGCGCCGTTCGGGCCCCAGTGGATTCTGGCCGGCCACACCCACGGCGGGCAGATTCGCGTGCCAGTCGCAGGCCCGGTCATGCTACCGATCCACAACAAACATTTCGATGGCGGCCTGTTCCAGATCGGCGACTCAAAGCTCTACGTCTGCCGAGGGATTGGTTTTCGCCGCCAGGTGCGATTCCGCTGCCCGCCGGAAGTGCCAACGTTTGTTCTGCGCAGCGCATAGCCGGATCCCGGTTTCAAAACCGCCGAAACGTGGATGGCCGCGAGCGGTATCCGTATACTCCTGCCGATGTCGGACGGTATTCCCAGCCTGGTGTCTGACCCGGATCTGCGGCCCATCGCGGCGAAGGTCGCGAGCGGCGAAGCCCTCAGCCGCGAGGATGGGGCTTCGTTGTATCGCAGCCGCGACATCCACGGCATCGGGCGACTGGCGCATCTTGTGCGCACCCGCCTGCACGGCAACCGTGCCTTCTACAACCGCAACCGGCACATCAACTACACCAACGTCTGTGCGCTGAGCTGCAAATTCTGCTCATTCTACCGCAAGCGCGGCGAGGCCGGCGCCTACGAGATGCCGGTGGAGCAGGTGATCGAGACGGCGGCCAAGGCCGCTGCGACGGGCGCAACCGAGGTGCATATTGTGGGCGGCCTGCACCCTTGGCTGAAGTTTGACTATTACCTTCAGATGCTGCGGGGCATTCGCCAGGCCTGCCCGGGCCTGCACATCAAGGCATTCACAGCGATCGAAATCGTACATTTCTCGCGCATCGCCAGGATGGATATTGGCGAGGTGCTGACGGCCCTGAGCGAGGCCGGCCTGGGGTCCATGCCCGGCGGCGGCGCTGAGATCTTTGATGACCGCGTGCATGATGAGGTCTTCAGGGGCAAGGTTCGTGCTGACAAGTGGTTCCAAGTGCACCGCATCGCCCATCGCCTTGGCATCTACTCCAATGCGACGATGCTCTACGGGCACATTGAGA
>CAZMXI010000192.1:0-8727 GCA_964570205.1 uncultured Tepidisphaeraceae bacterium | reverse complement strand
TCTTCGAGAAATACAGTGCCTGTCGCAGTTGCCCATGGGGAACATTCTTCCGGGCATAGAAGTCCTGATCCTTGGCGGGGACCTCAACGCCGCTGCCCCAGCGGCTAGCGCCGTAGAAGTAGAGGCTGCTGGGATCCGGAACCTGGGCACCATCAACGATGATCTGGTAGTAGTGGAAGCCTTCATCCTGCGGCCGCGACTCGCCGGTCCAGGCGCCGTCGTCGCCCTTGGTTAGGGGATACTTAACGGCACCAATATCCAGCATAACGCTCTGTGCCTGCGGCGCAACGACGCGGACGCGGACGCACCTTTCCGAGTTGACCTGCGGATACTGTTTGCCGGGCTGATTCAGCGACGACGGCTTGAAATCCTCCACTGGCTGGTTTGTCTGGGCCATGGCCGAAAGAGCGGCCAGCAAGGGCAGCAGAACAAGACCGATATTTGTGGTTCTCACGGCGATACCTCCTCATCAATCTTGAGACCATGGCGGCGTATACTGATAGAGCTCGCGCCGCCACGTGCCCCATTCGTGCCCGGTGCAGGGCGACTCGTAATCGACATGTTTTGCGCCGCCTCTCTCCAGAGACGCGTGCGGGTTCTTGATGTTGGGATTGCTCTCCCTTCCTACGGTGCCCGTGCCCAGAAACAGCATCTTCACCTGCTGGCTGAGACCCTCCGGGTTGCTGGTGGTTCGGCCGATTTCCGGTGGCAGACCCAGACTGAAGCCGCCGATGTAGGTGAAGGGTGGACGTGGTTCAGCGCGATGGGCATCGCCTGCCAGCCGCCCAGGGACGTGCACGCTCGCCCAGAACATGGCGTTGAGTACCCCTTGGGTGATGGCCACGACCGTCGGGGAAGCGGCCGACGTCCCCGCCGTGGTTATCGCCTGCGACATGTTCTCCGTAAAATGGGCCGACACGTCGATCTGCTTCTGCCTCCGGACGAACATACCCAGGGCCATTGCTCCTACATGCTTTTTCGATACGCCCAGCTTCTTGCGCAGCCGCTCGATGGTTCGGTTAGGCCGCTTCTGTGCCGCGCTATCGGAGAGCCCCGAGGTCAGCCGCACTTCCGCGACGGACTTCTCATCCAGGTACCGCGGCATCAAGACGCAACGATCCGCTTTCCGCAGGCATGCCACAGCCGCATTCAGCAGCGCAGCGTCAATCGACGCCAGTGCTGAGGGATTGGGAGGGCAGGCTTCGGTCATGGGCACTCTGACGCAGCAGGCTTCTCTGTAGATTCCCCGCGGCACCTCGCAGCGGACAGCTAATCCATCGGCAATTCGTGCTCCGATTCAGCTTCAGCGACCTCACGCCGGTATGGCAGCAGGCCATAGCTCGCCCGGATTGCCAGGTCATGCCCGGGTACAGCAACTGCGGTATCTTCGAGGCGACCGGCCAGTGCGGTCACGGCGTTGACACAAAGCGAAATCGCTCACTTTACACCGATTCAATCCGCGGCTGAGCACAGAGGCGACAACTGCCCGGACGGCAGCATATACCACCATGAGGAACATTCCCTCTCAGACGACCCGACGGACAGCGAAGGCTCGCAAATCCCGAACCGACTGCAATGCATGGACCTTATGAGGTCAAGATGAGCACATGGCAGGCATTGCAATACTCTCATCACTCACCGGTCAAGGCGCAGTGCTCACGTATGATTCGGCGGATTCAGGCGGTCCGCTCACATAGCGGGGGTAGTTGGGATACGAACACAACGGCAAGCTGCGGCCGCCCGCGCTGACGACCAACGTCTTGCCAGGGGCTTCATTACGCTCAACCCAGGCAGTGATCAGGGCAGTGCGGTCGAACCGGTTTGGAATCGCGAACGCCGGAACGGGCTTTCCTTCTCCGTTTGTCCCACAGCTCCGGCCGCTCAGGCCGTGGCCCGCCTGCGGGATCACGTAGAACCGGGCAAACGCATCCACCTGCTCCCGGCCCATCTTGTCGAGGACGGACTGGAAATAGTCGAGCTGCGCCCCCGGCGAGGCCAGCGTGTCGTCCGTCCCGATGGTCACGATCATCTTCCCGCCGCGCCGATAGAACGCCGTGAGATCGGGATTGGTCGCGTCCAGCCACTCGGAAAGCTGCTCGCGCCGCTGGTTCAGTGGCCCGCCTTCGACGTAGTCGAGCGGGTCTGCCGACAGGTTCTGCATGAGAAAGCCGGTCACGCCGAGCACTCCCAGGTGCGAGTGCATCGGCGCATTGGCGTCGGCGCCCTCTTGTCCGCGAAATCGCCGGTCGGCGATCAGCCCGCTGCCCGTGGGATCGCTGTTCGGAACCCACATGCCAAACGAACGCACTCCGTTGGCCAGTGGCGTCGCAAACAGATACCGGCTGTAGATGAATTTTAGCGTTTCGATCTGGCCGTCGGTCAGGCGGGCATTGGCGGAAGTATCCGCCGGATTGGGGTCCTTGCCATCCGGACCGCGCAGGGCCGCCCAGGGATTACGCTTGGGATCGCCCTGCGACAGGTCGAACAGCGCGCGGGCAGCCACGTAATTGTTGATCACGCCATCAGACAATCCATCCAGCTTGTCCGCCTGGCGCATGAATTCAGCGCGGATGGCATTGGCCTTGGCGCGGGTAACCCAGTTGACACGGGGCTTCTCCTGGATGCGGATCAGCTCAGGCGCGAGCATCAATGTGGAGAAGCTCACAATGGGCACATCCGCGACGATGCCGTCATAGTCGGCCGGGTATCGCTGCGCCACCATTAACGCCTCGCGACCGCCCTGCGAGCCGCCGATGTAGTAGTTGAATCGCGGCCGCTCGCCATACACACGCTCCATGATGACCATCGCGGCATCCCGCGTCTTCTTCATCTGCATGTAGCCGAGATTGCGGATGGCCTCCTCATTGAGCGCCCAATCGTTCCCGGCCCCCGAGCCCATTCCCGGCCCGCCGCGCCCGAAGCTCATTTGGTGCCCCGAGTCGCTGCCATAGCGCGCAAAGCCGGCTGTGGGCGAGCCCGGCCGCTCACCGCGGAGCATGGGCACCATGCCGTTCATGCCGCCTCCGCCCATCTGCACCGCCCGCCGGCTCCAATTGGCCGGGAGCAGCACGCGGAAGTTGATTGGCTTTCCCTTGGGATCCTTGGGTGCGATTGCACCATCAACCGCCGCGTGCGCGACGGAGTTGTCCGTGGCCGCAAACCAGCGTGGCGGCGCCAGCGTCACCCCACCAACGGGTTCGCCAATGGCGGAGGCCGGAATTGAGGAGCCGACCCGCTCCGCCGTGACGTCGGCGGCGGTAATCTCGCGATCGCCGGCGGGCGGGGGCAGTTTCGTCCCTGGAGCGGGAATCGCCTCGGCCGCCAGCGCTGCGATTGGGAGTGCGAGCAGCGCTGCCAGGCAAGCAAGAGCCCGGAGCCAGCGCCATCTTCCACTTCCCGGAACACTGAAGTGGACAGGCGATTGTTCTTGCATGGCGTTCACTCCCGTCGGTACTGGCCGCTGGAGACAGAATGCGGGCCCACTAATGGGCTCGCGGCGGCTCGGGTTTCGCGGACAACATCTTGAACAGGGCCGGATCGTATTCCTCCAGTCCCGTTATTCCATACAGGTGATTGGCGGAAACCCACGGCAGCCAGAACCGGTGGCCGCCGACGCCGCGGCCGGAACCGCCCGGACCCATGCGCCAACCCTCCTGCTGCCATCCCACACCTGTCAAATCGTACTGGCGTCCAGGAAGAGCGACCATGGACTTGGTGTTGTGCAGCAGCACCCGCGCCACATCAAGGTAATGCGGGTCTTTCGTGAGGTTGTACAGCTTGGCGTAAGAGGGCACGGCCCAATCCAAGTATTGATCGACGCTGCCGGCAACGGCCGCCGTTATGCCCTGAAACCCGAGCGCTGGCACGCCCTTCTTCCAGTGAAGCTGCGCATCATCCGCATCAAGCGGCATGGGCACGTTCCATATCCAGATCCAACTTTCGGTGAAGTCCGCCGCCGCCTGGGCGCGATCCAGCCATTTACGTTCCTTCGTCGCGTCATAGAGACTCAGAAACGCCTCCATGCTGAGCATCCCGGCTTCCTTGTCGGTGATGTTCGGATTGTCAATGGCGCCGCCGATGTACAGCCCCCGTGCTCCGTAGTTCGCCCAGACGTACTCGGCTGCGCGAATGGCCGCCTGCTTGTATCTGGGGTCGCCCGTCTCTTCGGACATGATGACCAGAAGCGGCACCGGATTGTAGCTGGCAGTCCCCGAGGGCTCCTCGATCTCGCTGCTTCCGGGCTTCCAACGCCTGGGGAACGAACCATCGTCCCTTTGCTGAAGGAGGAGCCAGTCCACGTAGGTCTTGACCCAGGCGAACCACTCCGGATGCTGGCGGCCCAGTGCGCGTTCGCGCCGATATGCCCGCATCAGCACGCGCATGACTTCGGTGGCGTTGCGCAGCCAGGGGGCCACCCATTCCTGCCGCTGCCCAGTCCATGGTTTCCCGGTGGCAAGGTCGTAGCCAGCGCCCTGAAGCGGCACGGTTGGCAGCGCCTGGATCAGGGATGAAATGATGTCCAGGCCGATCCGGCGCATCTTCTGCCCGCGCTCGGTGCTGTCGCGATCGCCTTCGCGGAGCAACTGATCGGCGCACTCGATGTTCTTGCCCACGAAGCCCATGGCCACCATCGTGTAGTTCCACCGCTTCTCGCCCGTCATGAAGTCGATGACGAAAGGCATGGCGGTCCGCCCGTCGATGGTGGCGGCCTGGGCGGCCAGATGGTCGATCAAAACGCGGCGCACCTGCTGGATGTCGTGATGGATGACAGGAGGCTTCAGAGTGTTCCATGCCCACCGCCAGGAGTTGCGCGTCAGGTCCCGGAAGGACTCATCTTGCCCAAAGCGGAAGCTCACCTGGTAGGCATGGGATATGCCCTGGGCGATGGGGTGATAACGCCGAATCCAGCGCGGCGTTGCCGACACCACCCCGGAAGCCATCGGCCGGTTTGCCGGCTGGCTTGCAGGCCTTGGACCGCGCGCAAATTCGTTGGTTGTGCCGGGGAAGCGAAAGCCGAATTCGATGGGACTCTTGTCGGCCTGCCAGGCTCCCAGCGCGCCGAACTGCAACCGGGCATCGATGATCACGGGCTTGGCAAGCCGGGTTTCCTCGACAGTCGTGTCGCCTTGCGGCGAAGGGTTCAAAACGGACACGGACGCGCCGTTCTTAAAAGACAGCGCGAACAGTGGCGCGGAGAGGATGTCCTCGCGCATGAGAAATCGCCGGGCCGCGTAGTTCAGCGTGCCGCCGGGCGAACGCTCGCCATCGTGCGTCGGGTCGCCATAAAGCGCGCCCGGAGCAAGGCAGTTGACGTCAGACCAGCCTACGGAAGGGTCTACGCTGAATACGGTGGATGAGCAGAAGCCACCCGGCGCACTGCCCGCCACTTCCACGGTTCTGCGCAGCGATAGCACCGCTCCGCTGAGGCTCCAAAGGTCTTGTATGCGAAAGACAACGTCTTCGCTGTACGCAATCTCAGCCCGGGCATCGATCCCGGAGTCTGACTTCTGGACAGTCTTATAGCCGGCGGCAAGCTGGCGGATGTCCGCATCCGTGCGATAGGCTTCAATCCTGGCTGGTTGCGGCTGCACGATGCGCGGGACCCCGCCGCCGGCGATCTCGATGCCCCATTCGCCTCCGCCGGCGCTGACAAACGCCACATTCGCGCCATTGTCAAGCCGTCCCAATGCCACGCGATCGGCAGCAGGTGCGCCCACCTGCTGCGCTCCGACCGCGCATCCCAGTCCGCTCATGAGCACGATCGCCGTCATCGCATAGATCAGTGTGCCCCTCTGCATCCATCACCTCGCGCATCTCTCAATCCCGGAACAGCAACGGCGCGATTTCGCGCAGGCTTCGCCGCCAGCTCTGGAACTCGTGAGCGGTATCGGGAGAGACGTAGAAGGCACTGTTGATGCCGGCCTGTTTCAATGCTTCCGCGTTCGCCTTGGGGTCGCCGCCCATGCCGCCGCGTCCGCCCCCGCGATTGCCGCCGATTTCGCGGCTGCCGTAGCTGACGAATACGAGTCTCACCTTCTCATTGAAGCCGGGAGTGTTGTTGACGTCATTCATGGAGATGGTGCCACCGCTGAACAGGCCAATGTGCGAGAACTTATCGAGGTTCTTCAGGGTGATCGACTTGGTCTCCATTCCGCCCATGGACAGCCCCGCCATGGCGCGATGGGGCTGATCGGAGAGCGTGCGGAAGTTGGCGTCGATGTAGGGAATCAACTCGTCAACGAGAACCGTCTGGAATGGACCGATATTGAAGCTCGCCAAGCCGCCGATCCGGGTGTCGTTGGTCATGCCGTAGGTCATCACGATCAGGAAGGGCTTGGTCTTGCCTTCGGCGATCAGGTTGTCCATGATCAGATTGGCGCGGCCCTGGTTGCTCCAGGCGGTCTCATCCTCGCCCCAACCGTGCTGGAGGTACAGCACCGGATAGCGTTTGACCTGATCCTTGTCGTAGTCGGGCGGCGTGTAGACAAAGGCTCGGCGCGAGGTGTTGGTGCTCTTGGAAGGGAAGAGAATCTGCTGCACCCTGCCGTGAGGAACATCCTTCAGGGCGTAGAAATCCTGGTCATGAGCTGGGATTTCGATCCCGCTCTCCCAGCGGACAGAGCCGTAGAAGTTCAAGGTGCCGGGATCGTTGAAAGTCCCGCCATCGACCGTCAGGCGGTAGTAGTGGAAGCCTTCATCCAGAGGCCCTGCCGTGGTGCCCATCCAGGAGCCGTCCTCTGCTTTCGTGAGGATGGTGCCCCCGCGTCCGCCCAGACCCAGGCTCACCCTGACGCTTTGGGCCTGGGGCGCCACGACGCGGAATCGCGCGTAGCGTTGCGAGTTGACCTGCGGGTACTGCTGGCCGGGCTGGTTCAGGGGCGAGGGCTTGAAATCCTCCACCGGCTGGGGCGTTTGTGCCATGGCTGGAAGGGCGGACAGGAGCGCGATGCCCAGGATTGCAGTCTTCACCATCATTCCTCCTCGCTTCTGTGCTGGTGTCGTCTTTGGATGTGCGGCCAGCAATGCCTAATCTTGGAATATCAACTGAGAGAAGTAGTACAAGCTGCGTTTCCAGCTCACAAAATCGTGGGCCGAGTCCTGAGAGACGTAGCAGACGGCCTTGATGCCGGCCTTGTTCAACGCTTCGGAGGCGAGCTGGATGCCCGCAGGGCCGCTGGGCGCAGCACTGCCGCCGCGGCCGGCGGAGCTTTCCCGGCTGCCGAAGCTCATGTAAACGAGCTTGACGTTCTTCTTGAACGCGTCCATATCGGTGATGTTCTCCGGCATGATGTTGCCGCCACTGAAGATGCCGATGTAGAAGAACTTGTCGATGTTGGCCAGGGTGATTGTTCGAGTTTGCATGCCGCCCATGGACAGCCCCGCCAGAGCGCGGTGCTGGGCGTCGGTGTACACGGAATAGTGCGACTCGATGTAGGGGATGATGTCCTTGAGCAGATCGTTCGTGAAGTTCTCTCCCCAGCCGCCAAAACCGGTGCGCCCGCCCGGGCCACCACGAGCGCCACCACCAGCGGTTCCCGGCCCGCCCCGACCTGCGAACATGCCGCCTCTAAGCAGCGCAGCGTCCTTCGCGGCGGCTCTCTGGAGATCTTCAAGGGTCAACTCCGCAGCGTCCTTCTTGCCGGCTGCCTCGGCCAGCGCGGCCCAGGCATCGGCGCGGGCCTTGAGCCATTGTTCTTTGCTGAGGGTCCTGGTCGCTTGACCCTTGGCATCGACGGCCAATTGACCAAAGACGCTCTTGGCCTGCTCGGCCGGGGAAGGTGGCTGGCCCGCGCCGCCACCTCGGGCTCCGTCGCCGGCCGGGCCGGCCGTCGCGTTGCCGTTGGGAAAGACGACGATCATGGGCTGGATCTTCTTGTCGGCAAAGAGATTATCGAGGACCACGTTGGCCACTCCCTGCCTGGTCCATTCCCGGTTCTCGTTGCCGCCAATGCCGTGGAGCAGGTAGAGCACGGGGTACTTCTTGTCTTTGGAATAGCCGGGCGGCGTATAGACCTCCATCCAGCGCTTCAGGCCTGGCGCGACCGCCGGGGCATCGTACTCCACCCGTTCGAGCTTGCCCTTCTCGATTCCTTCGCGGACTCGGTCAAAGCCCTGCGGCGGCACTGGATAGCGTTGCGGTGCGGGCTGCTCCGCAGAATGCAGTTGGGCTGCTGCGAGCAGAAGGACACACAAACCGGTCAGCAGATTCACCCATCTTCTTGACATCTTGACCTTCAGGACAGCAGTCGGCATGACGACCTCCAGTTCGGGCCACAGGGATCCGGAAGAGACTCCTCTTCATATTCCCCGTCAGTCCACGCATCGGACAGGGAGTAGCGCGTTCACATTGAACTTCGCCTGCTGCCGGCCACCTCTGGCAGCACGGGCGACAATGGCACCGGCGCCTCGACATACCGCGTCTTCGGACGATGATGCGATCCTGTTGGTTCTAGACCGCAACCCGGAGCACTGCCCGCCCATCGCGCTGTAGCAGAAGTCAGAAGCGGTTGAATCAGCGGTCGCCATCAATTGCTCGTGTGAGGAGTCGCCTTGACCCTTATCCCACCCTTCATACTCATCGCTTTCTTCTCGATATGGACCTTCCTGGCACAGGGGCTTTCATGTCTTATGAAGCACTTCCCGAAGGGCTGTGATCTTCTACGGACGGCTTGCCGGGCTCTTCAGAATATCCCCTGCGGCCCTGCACAACGGACAGGCAAACTGCAA
>CAZMXI010000191.1:0-8751 GCA_964570205.1 uncultured Tepidisphaeraceae bacterium | reverse complement strand
TGTACGCGTTGGCCAGCTCGATCCCGCCGAGCTGGTTGAAGATCTGCATCACCTGTTCCTGGTAGACCATGATGGCATAGGTCTCGGCCAGGATGTTGTCCATGATCGGGTGGACCTCGGGCACCTTCTCGCGGCCGTGCTTGCGGTTGCAGTAAAGCGGGATCAGCTCCATCGGCCCCGGGCGATAGAGCGCGTTGGCGGCGATCAGGTCTTCGATGCGATCGGGCTGCATCTTCATCAGCAGGTCCTGCATGCCGCCGGACTCAAACTGGAAGATGCCCTTGGTCTCGCCGCGGCAGAACAGCGCCAGGACCTGCGGATCGGCGAAATCGATCTTCTCGATGTCGATCCTGCCGGCCGGCGTCAGTGGCACGCGGTGACGGGCCAGGTCTTGGGCGGACACCCCGCGGGCCTGCCGCGTCTGATATTCCAGGTCGATCGCCCGCTCCAATGTGCTGAGAGTGCGCAGGCCAAGGAAGTCCATCTTCAGCAGGCCGACTTTCTCGGCGATGGGGCCTTCAAACTGCGTGAGGATGTTCCCGTCGCTGTCGCGGTACAGCGGCACCAGCTCGTCCAGCGGCTGGTCTGCGATGATCACGCCCGCTGCGTGACACCCCGCGTTGCGACACATGCCCTCCAGCTTGCGGGCGGTGTCGATGACCTTCTGGATGGTGGGATTGGACTGATACAACTCGGCCAGGTCCGGCACCTGGTCCATGGCCTTCTTGAGCGTCATGCCCGGCGTGCCGGGAATCAGCTTCGTAAGCTTGTCGATCTCCGGGAGCGGGACGCCGAGCACCCGTCCCACATCCTTGCAAGCAGCCTTTGCCGCCAGGGTGCCGAAGGTGATGATCTGGGCGACGTGGCCATACTTCTCGCGAACGTACTCGATCACCTTCTGTCGCCCATCCTGGCAGATGTCGATGTCGATATCGGGCATCTCGCTTCGACTGGGATCCATGAACCGCTCAAACAGCAGGTTGTAGCGGATCGGGTCGACGTTGCAGAGGCCCAGCAGATAGCCCACCATCGTGCCCACGCCCGAGCCCCTGGCGCCCACCGGTATGCCGTTGGCGCGGGCGTAGTTGCAGAAATCCCAGACGATCAGGAAGTACGAGCAGAAGTTCTTCATCGCGATGATCTTCAGCTCGTAATCCAGCCGGGCGCGGATATCCGGCCCCACGTCGCGCGTGCCGTACCGCCAGTCCAGCCCCTCTTCGCAGAGCTGACGCAGGTATCGCTCGTCGTCCTTGAGGCTGGAATCGACCCGCGGCATTTCAACCAGCTTGTCCGGCGGCACCCGGTAGACCGGCGCGTACTTCTTCCCGAACTCCAGCTCCAGCTTGCACATATCGGCGATGCGGAGGATGTTGCTTCCGAGGAGCCCCGCCCGGCGGCACTGGGCGAGCGCGTCGGTCATCTCCTGAGGGCTCTTAAGGTACAGGTCGGTGGGGTACTTCAGGCGGTTCTCATCCGCGTTCAGCCGGCCCATGCTGATGCAGCAGAGCACATCGTGCGCGTAGTGATCCTCCTTGCACAAAAAGTGCACGTCGTTGGTGCCGACGATGCCGACGCCGATCTTCCGAGCCAGTTCGACGAGTTCCGGGTTGATCTGATCCTGCTCCTGGATCCCCTGTTTCTGAATCTCAATGAAGAACCGTTCCGGGCCGAAGATGTCGAGGTAGGTTTCCGCGACTCTCCTGGCCGCCTTGGCGTCACGCTTCAGGAGTGCTGACGGCACCTCGCCCCCCAGGCACGCCGTGGTGCAGATCAGCCCCTTGCTGTATTGCCGCAGAACTTCCTTGTCGATTCGAGGCTTGTAGTAGAACCCCTCGCGGTACGCGATGCTGCCCAGCTTGATCAGGTTCTTATAGCCCACCAGGTCTTGCGCCATCAACAACAGGTGGTATGCGGCTTCGCCTGAATTGCCGGAGGGCGTGGACCGGTCGCGGCGGTCGCCGGGGGCCATGTAGGCCTCCGTGCCGATGATGGGTCTGATGCCCTCCTTCCTGCACTCGTTGTAGAACTCGATAACGCCAAAGAGGCAGCCATGGTCGGTGATGGCGAGCGACTCCATCCCCAAAGCCTTGGCACGCTTGACCATGTCCGGAATCTTGCATGCCCCGTCGAGCAGTGAGTAATGCGTATGGACGTGCAGATGCGTAAAGCGCGGTACAGCCATAAGTCCTCATTCCCTTCCAAGCGGCGTTGTATAACGCGTGAGGCGAACACGCAACAGATTCGGTCCGCCGAGACAGATGAATGAAGTCCGATATCTTTCCTGTGTTGCGGGTGTAAGACGAGAAGGGGACCGAATGCGCATTTCATGCATCATCCGGCGCAAAGTGATTCCCACTTCTGCGACTGCCCGTGGCGCTGGCCCGCTGATCCGGGCGGGGATTGCTCCTCAACGGGCCATTATCGGGCATCTTCGACACCGTTCTCACGAACGCACTCTGGCATAGGCTTTGCCATGAGGGGCTGAAGCGTCTGCGAAGTCGGTTGCGATCCAGGTTGGCAAGGCCTCAATCCGGCGACCGTGTGCCGCGAGGTGCGCAAGATGGTGGAAGTCTGCTTCGCGAGTCTGATTGCGGGATCCGGTCGCATGGCGGGCAAGACGGTGCTTCGATGCTGCCCGGCACTGCCGTACGAATATGCCCGGCGGCAGCTTGACACGCCGGTGCAGGTGGTGGTGCTTCAGGAAGACCGTTTCATTGTGCTGGGCCCGGTGCCTTGGGTGCTGGACGACAGCAGGCTGGTCTCGCCTGTTGCGGCCGCATCCGCTCCCATCGTGTGAGGGCGCACAACTTGGGGGACGACGGAACAATGCCGCTTCTGGATGCTCCGCGGGGACGGTAATCTGTAACGCATGTCTCTGAACCGTGAACTGGCTGACCTTTTCTCGTCCATGGCGGATCTGATGGACCTCAGGGGCGAGAACGCGTTTAAGTCACTGGCTTTCCGCAAGGTGGGGCGAATCCTGAAGGATTTGACATTCGACATCCGTCAGGCGGTGGAACAGGGCACGGTCGCCGACATGGAGGGCATCGGCAAGCACAGTGCCCGGATCATTGCCGAATATGTGACGACAAACCAGAGCAGCGACTACGATGAACTGGCCGGCAGTGTGCCGGCAGGGCTCATCCCGCTGTTGCAGGTTGAGGGGCTGGGGCCGAAGACCGTGGCACTGCTTTGGAAGCAGCGGAATATCACCGGTGCTGATGAACTGCTCGCGGCCATCGAGAAGGGCGATCTGGCGGGCATCAAGGGTATTGGCGAAAAGAAGATCGAGAATATCCGGCGCGGCTTGGAACTGCGGGCCAAGGCCGGTGGGCGCAAAGGCATTGCTGAGGTTTGGCCGATCGCGGTGGATCTGCTGGAGAGGCTGCGACAACTTCCTCAAGTTAAGCAGGCGGAAGTTGCCGGCAGCTTGCGCCGGGGCAGGGAAACGATCGGCGATGTGGACCTGCTGTGTTGCGTGGCGGAGGCGTCGGCCATGCAGTCAGTCGCCGATGCGTTCGTGCGGTTTCCGCTGGTTGAGCGGGTCCTCGGCCACGGCGCAACCAAGGTGAGTGTGGTTACCGCTACCGGTTTGCAGGTGGACCTGCGTGTCATTGCCGTCGAGCATTTCGGTGCGGCGATGCTTTATTTCACCGGTTCCAAGGAGCACAACGTCAAGATTCGCGGCTTGGCGCAGAAACGCGCCCGGACATTGAACGAATGGGGACTTTACGATGTGGAAGACTATGAGAAGTCGGGCAAGAGAACTGCCGAGGCTCCTGCGGCAACGCCTATAGCCAGCCGCAGCGAAGCAGACATATACAACAGGTTGGGTCTTCGGTTCATTGAGCCCGAACTGAGGGAAGACCGGGGTGAAGTTGAGGCAGCGATGGACAATCGCCTGCCGGTGCTGATTGCACGAGAGGACATCTGCGGTGATTTGCACACGCATACAACGGCTTCAGATGGCCAGAACAGCATCGAAGAGATGGCAGAATCCGCTAAAGCACTGGGATACCAGTACTTAGCAATTACGGATCACTCCAAGAGCCAGGTGATTGCCAACGGATTGACGGCCGAACGCCTGCTGGAGCATGTGAAAGCCGTCAGAGAGGTCGCAAGCCGGATGAAGGGCATCACGCTCCTGGCCGGTAGCGAAGTGGACATTCTAGCGGACGGTCGGCTGGACTATGAGCCGGAAGTCCTTTCCGAACTTGACCTTGTGATTGCCAGCCCCCACTTTGCACTCAAACAGGATGCCAGGAAAGCGACCGACCGGATGCTCAGGGCGATTGATGCCCGTTATGTGAACATCATCGGGCATCCGACCGGGCGGCTGATCGGAGGTCGCGAAGGGCTCCCGCTGGATATGGCGGCGCTATTCAAGACGGCAGCCGGCAACGGCACGGCCATGGAGATCAACGCCGGCTATCCGCGGCTCGATCTGAATGAGCATCACGCCCGCATGGCGGTGGAAGCGGGGGTGATGCTGTCGATCAACACCGATGCCCACAGCACCCGCGAGCTGGGACGAAATGAACTCGGTATTTCGACGGCGCGCAGGGGGTGGGTGACGGCGAAAGCCGTCATCAACTGCTTAGACAACAATGGTTTGCGATCGTTCCTGGCGAGGAAGCGGTAGGGGACACTGAGGTCACCGCATGATCCAGCGGGCATCCTCTCGCTCCACGACATCGATGCCGGGATACCGATCATCGCCAAGCATGCGATAGCGGAGTTCGAGCGTCTTGAAGAGGATGAGGTCTTTGCCGTCCTTCTGTCGGGGCTTGCCCGTATCGTCCTTAAGGATGACTGCTTCGCCGCTCAGGCCGCCAACGAAGATGGTGAACTGCCCCATCTCAATGGCGGGCTCTTTCCAGATCGCGATGCCTTCTCTGGCCTGATCAGCCCCGGGGCGCAGGGAACCGGTGATTTCCCCCGCACTGAGCAGGTGTTTGTTCTTTTCGCGGATGCGGATGGTGCTGACGACCTCTTCGGGAATGCTGCTATCGCTGCGGATGATCCGTCCCTGTTCGGTCATCAGCTCGAAGACCGGACGGAACTGGATGACGTCCCGGGTGGGATTGCTCACTGTGTAAGTAATATACCAGTAGCCCTCGGGCAACTTGGCGCCTCGGGGAGTGATGGAGAGCCGCTTCGGGGCACCGTGTTCAAAATCCACTTCCCATGAGATGGGATAAGGGTTGGGCTTGGGAAAAGCCGCCAGCATCGCAGCCAGGCTAAAGATGACAGCGGCCATCAGAACACGGTGCAGAGTGCGAATCATGGGTGTGGAACTCCCGCTGCGAAGACCAAGGCGGAAGGAAGAGGCGTGCCAATCAGTGCGGAAGGACGGACTTTCTCCCGCAACTTTTCATCCTGCATCCTTCATCACGTTGCCCTTCTTGGTTCTTGTGCTATTCTTACGAATCGTGGGGACACTGTCAAACTTCCCGTGGCTCGGCCGGCCAAGAAACGCCGGGAATTCGGCGGAGCTGTCGGTTCGTCCCGCCCGCGAGAGTGAAATGGCGGGCGGGGCGCGGCTTTTGGCGACGGACAGCAGCGGGGCGGTGGACGATCTTTATGCCCGCGACCTTGTCAGACTTGCGCGCCTGCATCGGGAGGCCCTGGGGGGCATGCACGTGGCAGAGCGGGGCGGGCGGCTTCATGGTGTGGTGCTGCCCGTCGTCAGCCCCGGAAGGACCATGTTGCTGTTCGTTCCCCTGCACATCAACGGCGCATTTGAGGAGCACGCATCGAGACAACTGATTGAGATGGTCTGCGGCAAGGCGGCGTCGAGCGGTGTCCAGCTTGCGCAGGTGCTGGTGGATGTGCATGGGGAAAGGACCCGATCGCTCCTGTTGGGATGCGGATTCCGGCAACTGGCCGAATTGCTGTACATGCATCTGTCCGTCCACAGGGAGGTGCGGGCGCCGATTCTGCCGGATGGCTGCGGCTGGGTGACCTATGGACCGGAATCGCATGACCTGTTCGCGCGGACCATCCTCGCCAGCTATCAACAGAGCCTGGATTGTCCGGCGTTGAACGGTCTGCGCGACATCGGCGACATCATTGCAGGGCACCGTGCCACGGGGGAGTTCGACCCATCGCTGTGGTTCGCACTTCGACGCGGGCATGAAGGTGCGGCGGTGGTGCTGCTGAGCCGGGTACCGCGGGCGAATATGGTGGAGCTGATCTATCTGGGTGTTGCGCCCGAGCATCGCGGGCGGGGCATGGCCGACCTGTTGTTGCGGCAGGCCTTGTGGGTGACGAGCGCCAGCGGATATGCCCGGCTGTCGCTGGCGGTGGACGCGTCCAATGTGCCGGCGTTGAAGCTGTACTGGCGGCATGGATTGCAGGCGGCGGGCCGGAAGATGGCACTGCTGCGTGACCTGAGGAAGGTGATGGTGGAAGTCTGGCCGGTGCTGAAGGGCGCCGAAGGTCGAGGCGCGGTGGCCGAAGGCGCCGACGCAACCTGAGGCGGTTCAATGGTTGGGTCGGTGAAGGCGGAGATTCTCCACAGCCTGTCCACGACGGCCTGTCGCATTGTGAATTCGGTGTGTATAAAAAAAACTTCGCGACGGTGCGATCCTGTGAATGCGGCACTTGCATTCGTGTGAGCGGAAATTCCAATAAACCGGCGCTTGTCAGTGCAGGCTCGGCGGTATATTTTTCTTCGCACAAGCTGAGTTGAAGCCGAATGAGCCGGCGGGCAAGACGGAAGGCGACTGAGGCTGAACGAAGCTTGCGGACCCACGGATGGGCAACAGGGAAGCGAGGACTTAGTGGGAAGTGATGCGCGACGGTACTGGGGCCGCGCATCCGCTGCCTCGTTCTTCCAACATCTCATGAAACGGACTTCGGGAACAAGGACGGTTCGTAGACGGCACGATGCCTGACACGCCTGTAACTGCCGGGTGGCCAGTGTGCGCATTCCGACATACGGGCAGGGCCGCAGCCCGCGCAAGGCCGCCTTTGGGAGGCCAGGCGCTGGAGGTGCGGACACGGTCGGTCGGGGGCTTCGGACCGAGGTTGACAGGAAGGCACCTCTTCTCGAGGAGATCGACGTGAGTTGCATAGCAGCACAAGACCCGCAACTGGCGCGGCTGGCGGATGCCATTGCCCAGCGGGTGGGACAGCAGCGGTTTCATGTTTGGTTCGACAACTCCACACGCCTGGACCTCAAGCAGGACGGCCTGGAGATTGCCGTCCCCAACGACTTCATCAGCGAGTGGATCGGCCGGAATTTCTCGCAGCCGATTCAGGATGCGGCGCACGAGGTTCTGGGGTGCAGCCTGTCGGTGCGGTTCAGCGTCGTGCCACAGTTGTTCCAGGCGGATCGCCGCCGTGAGGGCGAGGGTGGTCACGCGGGTGTCATATCGCAGGCGAGGGCCGTGGAGCCGTGCATTCTGGTGCCGGGCGATCAGCACTGCGGGCAGAGCCTGGCGGCGACCGCCGTGCTCGACGCGCCGCCCCGAACATCGCCCTTGGCGGCGCGGCGGTCAGCCGACGCCGCGCAAGCCGGCGGGCACTGCTCGGCCTCCAGGTTACGGCACGATCTGGCGAGCCTGGTGGTGGGGGCCAGCAATCGGCTTGCCTACAACGCAGCCTTGCACGTGGCGCAGTTCCCCGGATCACAGTATAACCCGCTGTTCATTCACGGGGCATGCGGCCTGGGCAAGACCCACCTGCTTCAGGGGCTGTGCCGCAAGTTCATCGAACACCACCCGACCCGCCGCTGGATGTACATGACCGGCGAGGAGTTCACCAACGACTTCCTGACGGCAATGCGCCACAACAAGCTGGATGCGTTTCGCCGCCGCGTCCGCGACCTGGATTTGCTCATCATCGATGATGTTCATTTCCTCAGCGGCAAGCGGGCCACTCAGGAGGAGTTCCTGCACACGTTCAACGCCATTGAGGCGCTGGGCAAGCAGGTGGTGATGGCCAGCGACAGTCACCCCAAGATGATCGAGGAATTCGGTGAATCCTTGATCAATCGTTTTGTCAGCGGCATGGTTGTGCCGATCGATCCCCCGAACCTGGCCATGCGGGGCGAGATTCTGTCGAAGCTGGCGGGGCGGCATGGCCTGCGGCTGTCGGGCGAGGTGGTCGACTGGATCGCCCGTCGCGTGACGCAGAATGTGCGGGAACTCGAGGGCGCGATCACGCGAATCGGCGCCCATGTGAAGCTCACCGGCCGGATGGCGGACCTGGCGCTGGTGCAGGAGGCGCTGGGTGATCTGGAGCGGCACATGACCGCCCCGGTGCGGCCGGAGAATGTCCTCCAGGCTGTCTGCAACTACTTCGGGCTGGAAATGAAGGAGCTGATGTCGGGTCGGCGCCAGCGGACGATCAGCCTGGCTCGAAGCATCGCCATGTACCTGATCCGCAAGACAGCGAAGCTGAGCTTTCCGGAGATCGGGATGCGCATGGGCAAACGCAACCACAGCACTGTCATCAGCGCCTGCCGACGCATGGAGAAGGCCGAGCAGCGGAATCTGAAGTTGACCTGGCTGAGCAGTGTTGGCCAGCGGGAGGCCGAAGCCAGCGAGTTGATCCAGCGGCTGGAGGAACTCAGCCGCGCCATGAATTAGAGGATCTCGGCTGGCGGAACGGAGTCCGCAACTGTGCACGGGCGGCTTCGGCCGCCCGTGTTTTCGTCGGTCGCGACGGCAAGCGCCGCGGTCTTGACGGGCTGATCTATCCCCACTTTGGCACCGCCTGCAGTGTGGCCCGAAGGAACGCGGT
>CAZMXI010000190.1:0-8772 GCA_964570205.1 uncultured Tepidisphaeraceae bacterium | reverse complement strand
TCTCGCTGGCAATCCCAACAGCGGAAAGACCACTATCTTCAATGCTCTCACGGGGTTACGGCAACGGGTAGCCAATTACCCTGGCGTGACTGTCGAGAAGAAAACCGGACGATGCAAATTGCCCGATGGCCGCTGGGTTGACGTGATCGACCTGCCAGGCACCTATAGCCTGATCAGCCGGTCTCCGGACGAGTTGGTAGCGATGGAGGTCTTGCGCGGGCTTCGTCCGGAAACGCCTCCACCAGATGTGGTGGTAGTCGTGGTCGATGCCAGCAATCTGCAGCGCAACCTCTATCTGGTCAGCCAGTTGATAGAACTGGGCCGGCCGCTGGTGGTCGCACTGAACATGATGGACATTGCCGGACGACGCGGCATCCATGTATCGCCGGATGCATTGAGCCGCGAACTGGGAGCACCGGTGGTTCCAGTCGTTGGGCATCGGCGGGAGGGGATTGCGGAGTTGAAGGCCGCCATATCCAAGGCACGTATTGCTCCCCTTCCCGACTGGCCCCTTCCGCAGGCCATGAGAGATGAACTGGTGGTCGTCGGCGGCGGGCTGGCGATCATGGGGTCGGAAGCGGGCACACCGCTGGCCGGCCTCGGCAACGAGCCGTTGGCCTGCCGTCTTCCCGCCAGCGAGCCGACCGCACCCCGCATTCCTGAAGAGCTGCGTCGTCGCCTGGACCGTTACCAAGCCATCGCCGAGCGGCTGCTGATCGGAGATCGCGCGGCAGACATCGCGGATATCGCCAAACACGAGCCGGTGGCCTCGCTGCTGGATGCGGCGGGACAGCGACTGGGCGAAATGGGGGTCGATCCGATGGAGGCGGACATCGAGGCGCACTACCGCTGGATTGAGCGGGTGTCGGATCAGTGCATCGCCACGCTGGATGAGTTGGCCGCCATGGGAAGCCCGGCGCCGAGCCAGGTGGAGCGGACCGCTCACGAACGGACCTGGACCGAGCGGATCGACCGGGTGTTCGTGCATCGCATATGGGGTTTCGTGGTGTTCGCCGCGATCATGGCATCGCTGTTCGTCACGATATTCTGGCTGGCCGACCCGATCATGGGCGCGCTGGAGCAGTTGATCCAGACCATGGGTGCGTGGTCGGCCTCGCGTCTGCCGGAGGGGCCCATCAAGACGCTGGTGACGGATGGCATCTTCGCCGGGGTGGGCGCGGTGGTGGTTTTCGTGCCGCAGATTGCGCTGCTGTTTCTGTTCCTGGCGATTCTGGAGGACAGCGGCTACCTCGCACGGGCCGCGTTTCTGATGGATCGCGTGCTGGCGAAGGTGGGGCTGCACGGCAAGAGCTTCATTCCCCTGCTCAGTTCCTTCGCGTGCGCCATTCCGGGCATCATGGCCACCCGCACGATCGAGAACCGGAGCGACCGCCTGGCGACGATCTTCATCGCGCCGTTCATGAGCTGCAGCGCGAGGCTGCCGGTGTACCTGCTTCTGATCGGCACTTTCTTCGCGTCGTACAGCGCGCTGACCCAGGCGGGAATCATGCTCGCGCTATACGGGATCGGGATTGTGGCGGCGGCCGGCACGGCGTGGGTATTCAGGCGGTCGTTGCTGAAAGGCGCCAGCACGCCGTTCATTCTCGAGATGCCCACGTACAAGATGCCGCAGCCGGCACAGGTGGCAAGGCACGTGCTGGTGAACACCAACGAGTTTCTCGTTCGCGCCGGCACGATCATTTTCTGTCTGAGCGTGCTGCTCTGGGCGATCACTTACTACGGAGCGTCGCCGGCGCGGCTTGAGCAACTGGCGGCGAGCGGCGTCAGTGAGAACGTCATCGCCGCCGAGCGGCTTAACAACAGCATCGCCGGACGGTTTGGTCATGCGATCGAGCCGGTCATCAGGCCCCTGGGCTATGACTGGAAGATGGGCGTGGGTCTGGTGGGCGCGTTCGCCGCCCGCGAGGTTTTTGTCAGCACCTTGGGGATCGTATACAGCGTGGGCGACCCTGGCGACCAGACGACCGACCTTTCGGCGGCCATGAAGGCAGACACGCGCATCGGCCCGGATGGCCGGGCGGCGCCGGTCTGGACCCCGCTGGTGGCGACAAGCATGCTGGTGTGGTTCGTGCTGGCCATGCAATGCATCAGTACGTTGGCGGTGGTCAAGCGCGAGACGGGCGGGTGGCGCTGGCCCATATTCATGCTGCTATACATGAACGGGCTGGCCTACATCGTGTCCCTTGCCGTTTACCAGACAGGCAGGCTTTTCCATGCGGCGTGAGCCCGTTCCTTGAGGTATAATGCTGTGGTCGGGAACTCAGCCGGTGGAGGCAGCAATGCCGATGTGGTCGCAACATGTCGTGGTGCTGTTGATTGTGGCCGGGTGCGCGCTTTTCGTGCTCTGGCAGGCCAGATCGTCACTGCTGGGCCGGTGCTGTTCGAAGGGGTGCCGCGGTCGCACCGGAAAAGATGACCCGGACAGGCGCATTTTCATCCCCATCGAGACGCTGCGCAGGCGCAAGTAACGGTCAAGGCAACGAATCGCGGTCCCGGCGAACCTGAGCATCTATTGTCTTGAGCTTCTCTACCATCGATTTCAGGACATCGGGCTCCTTAGCCGAGAGATCTCTCTTCTCCCCAGGATCTCGGGCCAGGTTGTACAACTCCAGCTTCGTCATGGACTTGTCCGCCAACACCTTCCATTCGCCATCTCGCATTGCCAGCGAGGGAGACTGCTTGAATGCCTTGTCGTATCGCCAGTACAGCGGCGATTTGCGCTGAATGGGCCCACCGTCGAAGACCGGAACGATGCTGGCGCCGTCAAGGGGGCGATCGGCCGGGGCTTCCACGCCGGCCAGCGCGCAGAATGTAGGCAACGCATCAACATTGCTGACAGGATGCGAGACGATCTGGGCGGGTTTAATGCGGCTCGGCCAGTGGAGGATGCCGGGCACGCGGATGCCGCCTTCCCAAAGTTGAAGCTTCATCCCGCGCAGCGGTCCCGCCGACCCATAGGATCTCGCCGAGCCTTGGTAACGGTTGAGCGTTTCCGGCCCGTTGTCGCTGGTGAAGAAGATCAGGGTGTCGTCCAGCAGTCTGAGCTCGCGCAAAGCATGCATCAACCGCCCCACTTCGTGGTCCATCTGAGTAACATTGCCGTGATAGATGGCTCGTTGCGGGATGGCGTCGGGATACATCTTCACAAAGGGGTCCGACGTGGCGACCGGTTCGTGGCTGGTGTGGAACCAGAGGTTCATGAAGAACGGTCGGCCGCCGGGGGCGCTCTGAGTGTCGCGAAGGAAGGCGAAGGCCTCTTCAATGATGATGGAACAGGAGTGCCCCTGCATCTGACCGACGGGCTTGCCGTCGCGGATGAAGTTCCTTGGGTTCAGATGGCTGGGGGCGGCGTTGTTCTGCGTGGCGAGCCACCGGTCAAAGCCCAAATCGCCGGGAGTGGGGTCAGCGCCGTCCATTCTCGAGTTCAGGTGCCATTTGCCGGCATGCAATGTGGCATAGCCGGCGGATTTGAGCGACCTGGCGATGCTCGGCGCCGATCGGCGAAGGCTGATACCCGAGCGATCGGGGATCCAGTCATCAATGCGCTCGCGGGTGGGCGTTCGGCCGGTGATCATGCCGCAGCGGGAAGGCGAGCAGACCGGCGCGGATGCGTAACAGTCGGTCAACCGCATACCGTCGGCGGCCAGCTTGTCCAGGTTAGGCGTCTTGATGGTCGGGTGGCCAAAGCAGGCGAGGTCGCCATAGCCGAGGTCGTCGCACAGCAACACGATGATATTCGGCTTGCGCGGAACTGCCGCCGCATGCAACTTTGGCCATGTCACCAGCGAGGCCGCACAGGCGGCAGTCATGGTTCTCAGGAAATCACGACGAGAGGGGCACGTCCAGCTCATGCCCAGAGGGTAACGGCGCTGCCAGCCGGCCGCAATCCATAGGCGCCTGCCTATATCGGCCGCGTCGAGAGCGGCGCTTACTGGAAGCGGTCGTCGAACATCTCCTTGGCACGCCCGACCAGGTCCTTGACTCGTTGGGCTTCGCGCTTGGGGCAGACCATCGTCACATCCTGGGTGTGGACGATGATCATGTCCGAGAGGCCCACGGTCGCCACGAGGTGACTGGGATCGTGGCTGACGATAATGTTGTTGTCCGAATCCATCAGCAGGCACACCGCGCAGTCGGTCGCGTTTTCGTGCTCATCGAGGTGCAGGGTGTCGGCCAGCGCCGGCCAGGATCCGATGTCGAGCCATTGGACGGGCATTTCGACGGTAACCACCTGCGCCTTGCCCTTGCCCTGGGAGACGGGCTCCATGACGGCATAGTCAATGCTGATTCGCGGCAGCGTCGGATAGACCTCGCGGACGATCGCATCCTGACGCGGCGTGCCCCATGCCTCTGCGATGCGCATCAGCCCCTTATAGCCCTCCGGCAGCAGTATCGACAGCTCGCGCAGGACCGTGTCGCACCGCCAGACAAACATCCCGCTGTTCCAGTAATAGCGCCCGGACTCCACATAACGGTCGGCGGTGGGTTTGTCCGGCTTCTCCTTGAACCCCAGCACGCGGTAAGCTCCGCCGCGGCCGTCGGCCAGCCGCAACGCCTCGCCGCGGTGAATATAGCCCAGGCCCGTGTGACCGTCGGTCGGCACGATGCCGAAGGTGACCAGCGACGCGGGGTGCTCGGCCAAAAGGTCGAAGCCCAGTTTCACCGAGTCGCGAAAACGCTCGATGGGCTCGATGACATGATCGGCGGTCACCACCGCCATCACCGCGTCGGGGTCCTTCTTATGGAGCACGGCGGCGCCGAAACCGACGGCGTTGGCGGTATCGCGTCCCTCGGGCTCGCCCAACAGGTTCTCCCGGGGAAGGTCGGGCAGGTCGGCGAAGACGCTCTCGGCGTACTCGGCCTTGGCGCAGACATAAATCCGGTCCGGCGGCAGCAACGCCCTGAGCCGCTCATAGCTGAGCTGCAGGAGGCTTCGGCCGTTGACAATGCGCAGCAACTGCTTGGGCTGCCCCTTGCGGGACAGCGGCCAGAGCCGCGTCCCCAGGCCGCCCGCCATGATCATTGCATATTGCATATCGAGATCCCTGACCGTCGTGATTATATCACGAATTTCCGGTCCCGCTGGGCCACGGGAGCGATCGTTTTCTTCAGTTCGGCGTGCCCTTGTTTGCCCATGAGTGCATAGGTCGCATCCTTGCCGAGCTGAACGGCCGGCTGGTCATACGTGTTGATGTCCAGCAGTCCGCCCATGTAGCTCGTCGCCACCTCGTAAAGATAGATGAACTGGCCCACGGTTTCAGCCGATATCCGCGGGAAGAGTAACGTCGCGGTCGGCCGCCGGCTGGCCAGCAGAGCGTATTCCGTCCCGAGCTTCTCGCTGTTGATCAGCGTCTGGAAGTTGGCGCCGGCGAGGTATCGGAGCGCCTCGACATCCTTCATGGTCTCCGGGATCGCCAGTTTCTGCTCGAACCGCTCGACCTGAAGGAACGTGACGACCTTGTCGTTGGGGCCCTCGCGGTAGAGTTGCACCTGAGAGTGCTGATCGGTCGCGCCCAGCGCCTTGATGGGCGTCTGCCCGGCGAAGACGTTTTTCTTCTTCAGCCCGTGCTGCTTGCCGATGCTCTCCGCCCAGAGCTGGCGATACCAGTCCGCCAGGAGGTACAGTGAGTTGCTGTAGGGCATCATGACGCTCATCGACTTGCCCTTGCGGTTCAGGATGTAGTGAATGGCCGCGATCATGGCCGCGGGATTCCTGTTCACATCGCCATCCTTCACCCGCTTGTCCATGTCCTGCGCGCCGGCCATCAGGGCCTCGATGTCGATGCCGCACATGGCGGCGCTGAACAGTCCCACCGCCGACAGCACCGAAAACCGGCCTCCGACCCCTGCGGGCACCTCCAGCGTGCGGTAGCCTTCGACGTTGCATATGTCGCGCAGCGTGCCCTCCTTGGGATCGGTCGTCGCCAGGATGTTCTCCTTGTAGCGATTCCCGAGCTTCCTCTTCAGCAGATCGCGAAACAGGATGAACTGCGACGCCGTCTCGGCCGTCTCGCCGGACTTGCTGATGACGTTGACGATCGTCTTCTTCAACTTCGGCGTGACCAGCTCTACCACAGAGCGGATGTAGTCCGGATCGACGTTGTCAAGCACGAAAAGCTGCGGGCCGGAGCGGGTACGGTCGCTCTGCAGGTTGTAGGTGGCCGGATTCAGCGCCGTCTGCAGCGCGATGTTGCCCAGGGCGCTGCCGCCGATGCCCAGCACGATCAGCGTGTCGCAGCGGTCGCGAAAGTGCTCCACTTCGCGGTTGACGCTGTCCAGCATGCCCTGGTCATACGGCAGATCGCGATAACGCAGACGACCGGCCTTGCGCTCGTCGGCCATCTCCCTGGTGATCTTCTTAATCCGCGGCGCAACCTGCTTGATTTCCTGCGGGGTGACGCCGTGCTTTGTGCCGACCGCGCCGGCGGTTGCATTCTTCCAATAAAGACTGATTCGGTCCATGCTCACTTTCCCTTGATTGCCCGGCCGCACGCCGGAATAAGAATCGCGTAGCATACGCACAACACGTCAAAAGGGCAAAGGGATGAGGCGACTGGCAGAATCGCAATCGGCTAGCCCCGACCGGCCGCCCCGGGCCGCACGACGCGGGGCGGCGGGCGGACTTCGGCGTCGCCGGACGGCGAAATCAGGTTCATTGAAGGGAACCAGAACTTGGTCACCCCCCACCATAGCCCCTGGTCGGCCGGAATCGGCGCCAGCCGCTTGTGCTCGGCCGCGAGCGGGCCATCCACAGCCCGGCCATCGGCAGACCAGCCGGAGTTGGTCTGCACATCGACCAGGTACGCCTTGGGCCGCCGCCGATCGACGTTGAGGTGAAACGCCAGCACGAGGTCATCGATGCGGCGGTCAAAGACACGCACACCGTCCATCTGGCGCTCCGGCACAATCAAGACCGGGGTATGACCAACCACCAGGCTCAGCGGCCGATCGGCGCTCCTGGCGACCAGCGCCGCCGGCTGCGTCGTAGGAATCATAAGGACGCGGGTCTCGGCAGGAACGGGATCGGCATGCGGCGGCATGGGGAACCACGGCCTGCGCGGGCCGTCGGGCATGCGGCTGGGCGAGATGCCCGGCACGGGCGCAAGGACCATCGTGCCGGGGTGCCTGCCCCTCCATTTCGCCCAGGTTGACTTTTCCACGGGAATCGCAGCGCCGAAGCCTGTGGGCTTGGCGCCCTTGTGCGTCAGGCCGGTCACGCCGTTGATGAACTCGCCCAGCTTGGCGTTGTAGACCAGGAGCGCATTGGCCGGCATCGAGACCACTTCCAGATCGCGCTGCCGAAGTTCGCGGGTGATCGTGGCCGCGACGGCGCGGTTGGCGAATGCCGACCAGATCAAGACCATCCGCTTGTCGTGATCAGCCTGGACGATGACCGGCGCAGGATAAAGGTGGCAATAGGGATACGCGTAGGCGGTGCCGTTGAACACCAGCCCAACCACGTACTCATCGTCGCGAAGGAAACCGGCCTTGTCGGCCGTCACAAACGGCGGGCTGTCCAGCACCAGCAGCCCCCGCAGCGGATCGCGATAAAAACGGTGCGCAAGCAGTGCGAGCACCGGCGCCAGCCCGATCAGCCACCACGCCCGCCGCTTGCCCGATACGACCAGCGCCACCACGACCAGGCACGCCAGGATCGCCAGCGCCGCCAGCGGCCATTGCAGTTGCCTCGACAGCATGACCACTTCCAGCCCGTGGCGACACTGCGCCCACTGAGGATGCGTGCCGTAGGCGAGCACCGCCGAGGCCAGCGTCGCCAACGAGAGCAGCAGGATCGGCAGGAACACGACCAAGAAAATACCGTCGCGCCGTCCGTAAATCGAGGCGCGGGGCGGGCCGATCGCCTTTCGCGAGGCATCTTGCGGGCCCGCGCGTAGGGGCCTCTGGCGGTTTGTGGCCCGGCCGGCGGGGCTCTACAATCGCGGCATGCAGCATGTGGCCTCGGTGCGCAACCTCAGCAAGATCTACCGCAAGCCCGGAACCAATATCGAAGTCGCCGCGCTGCGCGCGGTGGATCTCGACCTGGTTCAGGGCGAGTACACCGCCATCATCGGCGCCAGCGGCTCGGGCAAGAGCACGCTCATGAACATCCTCGGCTGCCTCGACAAGCCGACAACGGGGCACTACATCCTCGGGGGCAGCGACGTCAGCGCCATGGACGATGATGTCCTGTCCGAAATCCGAAGCCGCTGTATCGGGTTCGTCTTCCAGAACTTCAACCTCATTCAACAGCTCACGGTGCTGGAGAACCTGGAAGTGCCCATGTTCTACATGGGCGTGCCGCCCGCCGAGCGCCGCCGCCGCGCCACGGAACTGGCCGAGCGCGTCGGCCTCGAAGAACGCCTGGACCACCGACCCATGCAACTCTCGGGCGGCCAGCAGCAGCGCGTCTGCATCGCCAGAGCGCTCATCAACGACCCACTGATTCTCCTGGCCGACGAGCCCACGGGCGCCCTGGACAGCAAGACCGGCCAGGCGATCCTGTCGCTCTTCGATGATCTCGTGAAGACCGGCCGCACCATCATCATCGTCACCCACGACCCGTCGGTCGCGGCGCGGTGCCAGCGGGTGATCCAGTTGCACGATGGCGGCATCGTTCGCGACGAGCGCAAGACCGTCGCCGCGCCCCCCGCGCTCGCGCAGGCAGGCACGCCCGCTTCGGTCGCCCAACCGGGCGGCTAGTGCCGCTTCCAGTTCATGACTTTCGTGTTCCGGTCCACGCTGATTAAGCGC
>CAZMXI010000189.1:0-8783 GCA_964570205.1 uncultured Tepidisphaeraceae bacterium | reverse complement strand
CGGGATCATCAACAACGACTTCATCAAGCTGAAATCGGCCCCGGACGAGCTGCTGGAGCGCGTGGCGCTGACCCCGGCGGCGGCGCTCGGATCGACGCGCGACAAGCCGGATGAGGCCTATTGCCACAAGATCTTCGAGAGCTTCAAGCAGAACAACGTGCGGTACTTTTTCTATATCGGCGGGAACGATTCCTGCGACACCGCGCGCATCGTCAACGAGATGGCCAAGCAGGCCGGGTACGAGCTGCGGACGATCCACATTCCCAAGACGATCGACAACGACCTGCGGGTGCACGACCACACGCCGGGCTACGGCAGCGCGGCGAAGTTCGTGGCGTCGGCGTTCATCGGCGACAATTACGACAACAAGAGCCTGCCGGGGATCAAGGTGAACGTGGTGATGGGCCGGCACGCCGGCTGGCTGACGGCGGCTTCAGCGCTGGCGCGCAAGTATGAGACGGACGGCCCGCACCTGATCTACGTGCCCGAGGCGCCGCTGACGGAGGAGAAGTTCCTCGCGGATGTGGATGCGGTGTACTCGAAGCTAGGGCGGTGCCTGATTGCCGCCTCGGAGGGCGTGAGCGTTCCGGAGAAGAACGAGAAGGGCCATCACATCGCCTGGGCCGAGAAGATGGCCAAGAACATCGAGCGGGACTCGCACGGCAACGTGCAGCTTTCGGGCACGGGCGCCCTGGGCGACTACATGGCCGGGCTGATCACGAAGAACCTCCAGAAGCCCGGCGGGAAGAAGCTGCGGGTGCGCGCTGACACGTTCGGGTATCTTCAGCGGTCGTTCCCGGGCTATGTGAGCGAGGTGGATGCCCGCGAGGCCCGGCTGGTGGGCCAGATGGCCGTGCGGTACACGGCCGAAGCCGATGTGGATGGCAGCGTGGCGATGAAGCGGGTTTCCAACGATCCGTACAGGATCGAGACGCACCTGACGGAGCTGAAGAACGTTGCCCGCGAGACCAAGGATCTGCCGCCCGAGTGGATTCAGAACGGCAACAACATCACGCAGGCCTACGTAGATTACGCCAGGGACATCGTTGGCACGCTGCCGGCGGTCGGGACATTCGACGAACTGAAGTAGCCGAACGCCTGAGCGTTTCGTCGACAAAGACAGGGGCCCCGCGGCGTGCCGCGGGGCCCCTGCGACTGCGCTGACTCGGCGTCGGCGCGCAACCTGGGCAAACGGGGGCAGAAATGCCTTGGCTCGCCCCGACAGAAGTCATATAGTCGAGGCATGGAACTGCTTGACCGAGTTTACTGGAACAATTCCATCCTGCTGTGGCTCACGGCCGTCGGCGTGTTTGCCTTGGCGTGGATCGGCCTGACGCTGCTCAAGTGGGTGGTAGTCAACCGCATTGGCGCGTGGGCGAAGAAGACCAGCACCGACATCGATGATTTCATGGTCGAGCTGCTGGCCGACATCAAACCTCTGTTCATCATTGTCATCTCGCTGATTCTCGGCGGGTTTGTGCTCCGGTTGTCGCCGCTGGCCGACCTGGTGCTCTACCGGATTCTTGTGGTCATCCTGTTGCTCCAGGCGATGTTCTGGGGCTCGCGATTCATTGAATTCCTCATCTCCCGCTCGATCCGCCGCCGCTCGGCCGGCGCTTCGCCGGAAATGGAAGCTTCGCTGCGGACGAGCATGTCGGCGGTGCGCCTGGCCGGGAGAATGGTGCTTTTCGTCATCGTCTTCCTGCTGATTCTTGATAACCTGGGCATCAACGTGACCGCCCTGGTTGCCGGCCTGGGTGTCGGCGGCATTGCGGTGGCCCTGGCGGTGCAGAACATCCTGGGCGATTTGTTCGCCTCGCTGTCAATCGTGCTGGACAAGCCGTTTGTGCTTGGCGATTTCATCATCGTCGGCGGCGAGATGGGCACGGTTGAGAAAATTGGGCTGAAGACGACGCGCGTGAAGAGCCTCTCGGGCGAGCAGATCATCTTCTCGAACACCGACCTGCTGCAGAGCCGCGTGCGCAACTACAAGCGCATGGCCGAGCGCCGGGTTACGTTCCGGTTCGGCGTCACCTACCAGACGCCGCTGGAGAAGCTTCGGCAGATTCCGGACATCGTCAGGCAGATCATCGGGGCGATCGAGAAGACGCGCTTCGACCGCGCCCATTTTCAGAAGTTCGGCGATTCATCGCTGGATTTCGAGGTGGTCTACTACATCCTCTCGGCCGAGTACAACCTCTACGCCGCCATCGAGAATGAAGTCAACCTGGAGCTGTTTCGCCGGTTCGAGGAGCAGGGCATCAGCTTCGCCTACCCGACGCGCACGCTGTACATCGACCGCATGCCCGAGGCCGAGGCCGGTGACGGCCGTTCGGCTCGCGCGGTGGAGTGACGCCGCAGTCATTCATTGTTCCGCGGGCGCAGCGCGATAGCCATCCGTGCCCAGCGCTGCCACGATCTCGCCGAAGTACATGCGGTGATAGTCGTTGCGATAGGCCGCGTGGATGTAATCGGCCAGGAAATGCGTTGGCTCGCAGTCATCGAAGTAGATCTTGCGGCATTCCAGGACAAGCTCGGCCTCTTCGAAGGACGGGCTGGCCACCTGCGTTGAGGCGGTGGGCGTGAAGCCGGACTGGTTGATCTTATCCATCTGCCGGCCGGAATGGGTTCCCAGCGCATCCAGCATCGGCCGGTACTTCGCCTCGAACACCGAAAGCGTGAAGTTGTCGTGGCGTTCCATGAACTGGAACGTGTAGCGTTGCGGCCGGACGACGACCATGGCGAAGGGCTTGCCCCACATGACGCCCAGGCTGCCCCAGGAGACCGTCATGCAGTTGAAGCGTCGCGAGGGAAAATCGCCGCAGGCGAGGAGCGCCCAGTTGACATCCCAAAGGCCAAAGGGGCGACAGGCGAGTTCGTTGGTGGGGATGGGTTGACGGGACATGGCTCCGTTGCTCCTGGGATGCGCGGCATCACTGGCTGAGCGTTCCCTTCGTACTCGGCACGCCGGTGTTGCGGGGGTCGAGGCTGACGGCCTGGCGGAGGGCCTTGGCGGTGGCTTTGAAGATTGCTTCGGCGATGTGGTGGTTGTTGTCGCCGTAGGGGACGGCGATGTGCAGGTTCATCCGCGCGTTAACCGACAGGGCCCGGAAGAACTCGCTGACCAGCTCGACGTCGAAAGCGCCGATCTTGCCGCCCTTGAACGCGGCGTTGAACACAAAGGCCGGCCGGCCGGACAGGTCGATCGCCACCTGCGCCAGGCTCTCATCCATCGGGACGGCAGCCCAGCCGTAGCGATAGATGCCCTTCTTGTCGCCCACGGCCTTCTCGAGCGCCTGGCCGATGACGATGCCGACATCCTCGACGGTGTGGTGGGCATCGACATCCAGGTCGCCCTCGGCGTGGATGTGCAGGTCAATCAGGCTGTGCCGCGACAGCAGGTCGAGCATGTGGTCGAAGAAGCCCACGCCCGTCTCGCACGAGCCTTGGCCCGCGCCGTCGAGGTTGAGCTGTACCTCCACCCGGGTCTCTTTGGTCTGTCGCGAGATATTTGCCGTGCGATCCATGCGTTGACCTCTACGCGCGTTCCGTGATGAGCGCCCGATTCACGCCGCTTTTTCGGCCAAGCCAAGCAGGTTCTTAACCCCGCCCAGCACCGCGTTGTTCTCCTGGCTCGTGCCGATCGTGATCCGCACCTTATCCTTCAGGCCCGGCTTGTCGAAGTATCGAACCAGGATGCCCTGGCTCTTGAGGCCCATGTAAATCGCCTTGCCGTTGCCATCCGGGCACGTTGCCAGCACGAAGTTTGCCTGGCTCGGGATCACCGAGAAGCCCAGCGCGGCCAGTTCCGCCGTCAGGCGATCGCGTTCGCTGCGCACATGTGCCCAGGTCTGTTGCGCATAGGCCTGGTCTTCCAGGGCGGCCGTCGCCGCGCAGATGGCGATGGCATCGCAGTTGTAGCTGTCCTTCACCTTCATCAGCTCGTCGATGATCCTTGGCTGCGCGATGGCGTACCCAAAGCGCAGGCCCGCGAGGCTGTACGCCTTGCTCAGTGTGCGCGAGACCACCAGGTTGTCCAGCTCGCGCGCCAGGGCGATGCAATTGTCATCCGCGAAGTCGACGTAGGCCTCATCGACCAGCACGAGGCCGTCGAAGCGCCTGGCCAGATCGGCGATCCGCGCGGGCTCGACGAACGTGCCTGTCGGGGCGTTGGGGTTGGCCAGGAAAATCGCCCGAGCTTTCGTCGCCAGCAGCGCATCGATCGGCAGCGCGTAATCCTGCTCCCAGGGGACTGAGACGTACCGGCTCTGGCCGATTTCGGCCAGGACCGGATACAGCGTGTACGTGGGGTTGGGGCTGGCCAGTAGATCGTCGGGGCCCAGCACCGTGCGCGTTGCGATGCTCAGGATGTCATCGCTGCCGTTGCCGGCGATGATCATCTCCATGGGCACATCATGCACTTTCGCAGCCACCCTGCGGAAGCCGTCGGCGGTCGGGTTTGGATACCGGCGCAACAGCTCGCCCTCGATTTCGTGAATCGCCTGAATGACTTTTGGGCTTGGTGGAAATGGATTCTCGTTGGTGTTGAGCTTGACAACGCGCTCGCCGGCGCCGGGCTGCTCGCCGGGCGCATAGGGCGCAAGCTCTTGGATGTTCGGACGCACAAACTTCGGAGCCATGCGCAGATTATACAGCGCCCGGCGCAACTTGCATGCCACAAGTCGCGCTCGCGCGGCGGATTCAACACGTCCGCGTGTTCCTTCTGTCATCAGTTGCGCCAGAGGCATGCATGCAAGCGCATGGTGCCCGAAGGCGGCCCGTCATTTATCTTCCATGCGGATGCGAACGCTCGCCGCGTGGGCATCGAGGTGCTCGGCCCCGGCCATCGCGACAATCGCCGCCGCATCGTGCTTCAACCCCTCCTCCTGATAATGCACGATGCTGCTGCGCTTGAGGAACTCGTAAACGCTCACGCCGCTGGAGAAGCGCGCTGTCGTGTTGGTCGGCAGGCAGTGGCTCGGCCCGGCCACGTAATCGCCCGCGGCGATCGGCGCATAGCGTCCGACGAACACCGCCCCCGCATGCGTCAGCTTCGCCAGGACGCCTTGCTCATCGCGGACCTGAAGGTTGACGTGCTCGGCCGCCAGCCGGTTGGCCAGTTCCACCAGGCGGTCCATCGATTCATCCACCACGATCGCGCTGTGTTCGCGCAGCGCCTTGTCCAGCGCTGTCTGCCGGTGCCGCTGCTGGAACTGGCGCACGGCGCCGGCCGCCACCCGCCGCGCCAGGTCGTCGCTGGTCGTGAGCAGAAAGGCCGACCCCGGATCGTGCTCGGCCTGCGCCAGCAGGTCGGCCGCGATGAACTCCGCATCGCCGCTGTCATCGGCGATCACCACCACCTCGCTGGGCCCCAGAAAGCCGTCCAGGCCCACGGCGCCGCTGACCAGGCGTTTGGCGAGCTGCACCGCGGCCCCGCCCGGGCCCACGATCTTGTCCACCGCCGGGATCGTCTCCGTGCCGAACGCCATTGCTGCGATCGCCGCCACGCCGTTCGCCCGGAACACATCCTTCAGCCCCAGCTCGTGGCATGCCGCCAGCACCAGATCGCTCTTGCCGTATTGGCTTGGCGGTGTGCATGCCACGAGACGCTTGACCCCCGCCACCTGCGCCGGCACCGCCAGCATGATCAGGCTCGACGGATAGGCCGCCTTGCCCCCGGGGAAATACAGCCCCGCCGAGTCCAGCGGCGTGAAGCGCATGCCCAGTTGCGCACCTGGGCGTTCCAGCATCGCCGCATCCTTCGGCATGATATGCGACTGATACTCCCGCACCTGCGCGATCGCATGCCGGATGGCGCTGCGCAGCTCGTGCGGCACCCGCCCCGCGGCCTGCCGCATCTCGTCCACCGGGATGCGAATCTGGTTGGGCGTGAAACCCGGATCATCAAACCGCCGGCTGGCCTCGACGACCGCCGCATCACCACGCTCGGCGACGTCCGCCATCACCTGCTTCACCGATTCACTCGCCGCCGACAGCTTGCCTCGCCCCAGCGCCAGGTCGGCCGCGTTCAGCCTCAGGCCGGCCACAAGGGCCTCGACGCGCTGTCGATCCGATTCCAGGTCCATTCGCAGTATCGGGATCATGTCACCTTTCCGATTCAGGGCCCTCAATCATATCGGACGCAAAAGAACCGCGGAAGCGGCCCCGCAAAGCCGCTTCCGCGCAGATTCGACAGCGTGCCCCGTCGCTCACCGGGGAGGAACCCGCCCGCCCGATGGCGTCCCGGGCACCAGCGGCACCGCTCCGCCTGATGGAGGACGAGCACCGCCCGGTCCCGGGAGGGCCGGCGGCATCACGCCACCCATGATCCCCCCGGCCGCCTGTTGTTGTTGCTGGAGAATCTCGGCTTCCAGCTTACGGAACTCGTCCGATGCGGAGTCCGCCCGCAACGAGTGCTCCACCTTGTTGCCCTTGTCATCCATCAGCAGCACCTTCAGGTCGCCGCCCACCGAGCGAATATCCACCACCATCCACGGTGTGACGAAGTCCATGCCCTCCTTGTCGGTCCCGCCGACAATATCGCCGGGCGCCGCCTCGAATGGCTGCGTGTTCTTATGCAACTGCCCGTTCTTCCATCGATAGATGTTGAACTTCACATCCGTACGGTTGAAATTGGTGCCCGCCACCTGGATATGCAGCGCCTGCGGGATCATCACAGGTTCCGTCCAGTCGCTCCACTTGGAATCCAGCTCTATCTGCTGGGCCATCTTCGGGTCCTTCACCGCCTGGGCATGCCCGAAAACCGGGTTGCGCGCCACCACCCGCAGCCGGTACCGGTAGGTCTTGCCGGGCTCGGCCGTCTCGTCATGCTGCCAGATGAGCATGTTGCCCTGCGCGTCCGGCTGTCCGGCGTTCTGCGGCCGGATCATCTGCTGCGGCTGCAACTGGATCGGCTGAGGCTCTCCGGTCATGCCGGGGTTGATCCCCACGCCCGGCGGGATCGCGCCGAATCCGCCTGACGGCGGCGTGGGTCCGCCCGACGGCGGGCGAGCGCCGCCGCGCGGCGCTCCGGCTGCCTGGGCGTACATATCCTGAAGCGCTCGCGAGTCCTGTGCCGCGTTCCGGCCCGTCCGGGGCGGAGTGCGCGGATTCGGCGCAGGCGTCAGGTTGGGCTGTGACTGCCGGTTCTGTTCCCGCTCCTTGGCTTCTTCGTCCTTCCTGGCCTTGTAAAGAAGCTGCCTGTCCTCCATCGACAAGCCGTCAATATACGCGCTCTTCTGCGCGTTCGTCTCAAAGCTCTTCCATTTTTGAAGCAGTTGCTCGCCTCTGCCCTGGCCCATTACGCCACCCGCACCCACGTCCCCGGGCAACGGCACCTCGGGTTGAAACGGCTTGAGCGGATCCCAGGTTTCCCCATGGATTACCGTGTAGAAATCCGGCGCGAGAATCTGCGCCTGCGCCTGACTCGCCCACTGGTCGAACTGCCCCAGCAGCGTTGCGGTCCGCTTCACGGGCGGCGCGTTCATCGGCAGACCCGTTACCAGGGTCCGATACTTCCACTGACCGGCCACCAACTCCTCTCGCTCGAGCTGCACCTCATAGTAAACCACCGTCTGCAGCAACACCTGCGGGATGTTCTTCTGAACCATCTCCTGAACGGCCAGCGTGTGGTTAAACGCCGCGGCCACGGTGATCCAGAACCGGTCTTCCGGATTCATGGGTTGGCCCAGAGCATTGCGCAAAAGGCTGCTGGAGATGACCATGTTCGGACCGATCTTCACGGTGCCCGCCGGATCAGCGCCCGGAAGAGCCGGCCTGACGCCTGGCGGAAGGCCCGGGACAGCGCCGACGCCCGGCATCGCGCCCGGCAGAGCGCCGGGGAGCGCGCCCGGAATACCACCCGGTATGCCGCCTGGAACACCCATGCCGACACCGCCGGGGCCCATTCCCGCGCCCGGGATAATCGGCGCGACTTTCAGGTCCGGCACCAGCACCAGGCTTCGTCCCGATACCGTCCAGAGTTGCAGCGGAGCCGGTAATACGGGCAATTCCTGCACCAGAATATCGGCGTTGTCCGGCAACACCCGAGTCGGATCGAGGCTGGTTGCCTTGTACGGAGGCGGGCTGATGATCTTCCATGCCAGCGCCGCCTGACGCGGCGCTTCGCCCTTCATGCGCTCGTTGAACGCCGCCAGATAATCCGGCACCTTCACCGGAAACACCTGTGCCGGATCGACCGTCTTGGAGAACTTGATCTTGTCCTCCAGCGACTTGGCCTGGTCCTTAAGCAGTTCGTCCACCGTCGCCGGCGTCACCACCGCCGAGCCAATCTCCTGGCTGACCGGCGGATTCACGCCATACGCCCACGCCACCCAGAGCACCCACAGGCCCGCCAGGCCCAGGGCGATCCATTGGACGTTCTTCTCCAGGATCGGCACCAGCTTCTGCATGGTTCACCTCGGTCGCTCTAACCTTCGTTGCCCCAAAACGCCTCGTGCCCTCGCCTTCATGCCACGGTCGCTGTCCCGCTTGGGCGCCCGGCTGGCGGGCGCGTCACGGTCCCGGCGAGGCGCGCACGGGGCATTCAGAACGCCACCGCGTCTGGCGGCGGCGTCAACTTCAGAATGTCCTTCACTTCCTTCGGCATCAGCGGCAGCGTCCAGCTTCGCAGGAAAATCGCCTCACATTCCAGCGTCAACTGAGCCACCATCGCGTCGCCGTAATACATCCCTGATCGCTGCATCAACTCCCGATCAACTCCAGCGACTTCCACCACCCGCAGCACGGTGGCGAGTTCCGGGTTGCCCCCCGTAGAAAGCGCC
>CAZMXI010000188.1:0-8970 GCA_964570205.1 uncultured Tepidisphaeraceae bacterium | reverse complement strand
CCACAAGATCAACAACACCATCGGCCAAGCCCTGCTAACCAGACGGATGGGCAAGAAGCGCATCATCGCCGAAACAGGCGCGGGACAGCACGGTGTGGCGTCGGCCACCGTCGCGGCCCTCTTCGACCTCGAGTGCGATGTCTACATGGGCGCGGAAGATGTCCGACGCCAAAGCCTCAATGTCTTCCGTATGAAGCTCATGGGCTCCCGGGTTCTTGAGGTGCACAGCGGCTTGAAGACCCTCAAGGATGCCCTGAACGAGGCCATGCGCGACTGGATGGGCTCCGTTGAGCACACGCATTACATCATCGGCACTGTGGCCGGGCCACACCCGTTTCCGATGATGGTCCGCGACTTCCAGGCCTGTATAGGCCGTGAGACCCGCCAGCAGTGCCTTGAGATCGAAGGCCGACTGCCTGATTGCCTCGTCGCCTGCGTTGGCGGCGGGTCCAATGCCGCGGGCATCTTCTACCCCTTTGTCGAAGATGCGGGCGTCAGGCTGATCGGGGTCGATTCGGTGATGTGCCCGCACGAAGACCGCCGCGGCGTCCGACCGCCACTCAGCAGCCGATTGAGGTCGAGCCCGGCGGCCGCGGGTCGGCGTTGGGTCAGCACGCCGCGACACTTTGTCAGGGCAAGCCAGGTGTGCTGCACGGTGCGTTGTCCTATGTGCTCCAGGACGAGGACGGCCAGACGGCGGATGTGCACTCGGTCTCGGCCGGCCTTGATTATCCGGGCGTGGGTCCGGAGCATGCGTACTGGAAAGATACGAATAGGGTCGAGTACACCTCCATAACCGATGATGAGTCCCTGGAGGCATTTCAACTTCTGGCTCGCCTCGAGGGCATCCTCCCAGCATTGGAAAGCGCCCATGCGATTGCGCAAGTCATGAAGACCGCGCCGAAGATGGGCAAAGACCAGATCCTCGTGGTCAATCTCTCTGGCCGGGGAGACAAAGACTGCCAGGAGGTGGCTCGACTTATCGGTCAATAATCTGCCTGATCAGCACTCACATCAACTGAAGTGGTCCATTACCGGACCATTCCAATACGAAATCGCTTGCACCGAACGTCCCTCCCTCCAGATCACGCAGATTGCCTATTTGACCGCATGCCCGGTGAATTGGATATCAGGGGGCAATGAGCCGGAACAGTCCCAATTCCACGCGCTCCGCGTATCGCCTTCGGCGAGGCTTCACCCTCATTGAGGCGGCGCTGGTCACAACCATCATCAGCGTGGGCGTAATCGCAATGCTGCAACTCCTGGCGGCCGGCACGGTGAGCAACCAACAGGGCACGGAACTGACGACAGCGATGAACCTCGCGAAGAACATCCGCGAGATGTCGCTGGGCATGTCCTTTTGCGATCCGACCACGCCCACAAACTGGGGAGCGGAGAGCGGCGAATCGCTGTATTCCTACGACGATGTGGATGATCTGGACGGCAGGAGCTTCTCGCCGCCCATCGACGTGCAGCGACAGACGATTACGGAAATGGCCAATTGGACACAGGCGATTCGCGTCGAAACCGTGGACCCGGATTTTCTGGCCAGCCCCGTGCCCAACGGCAGCGCACCGGCAAATCGCGTCACGGTTACGGTCAGCCACAACAATCGTACGGTTTGCACGATCAGTTGGCTGTGTTTTGACGCCGGCTCCTAGGCAGGATGGACACGGTCCGCAGAGCTGTTGGAGGATTGAGCATGACCAGGATCTATCGACGTCGTCGCGGCATCACGGCCGTGCTCGCCATGCTTTACCTGGTGATCTTCGGCGTCATGGCCGTTGGTTTCTACGCCGCCACCACGACCGCGACCCAGGTTTCCGAAAACGAGCGGCGCACCTCGGCGGCGGCCTTCGCCGCCGAATCGGGCATGGATTTTGTCCGCTATCAACTGGCCCAGGTGGTGATTCCCCACGGCACGCCGCCGTCACAGCTTTTCACGACCGTCTACGAACAGCTTGAGTACAACATTGAAGGCACGCCTAACCTTGGCGTGGGCTCGGTCAGCATGTGGGGCAACGTGATCAGCATCCCCGCCAACCCGGACAGTTATATCACGCTCAACGGCAACACCGGCGCCCAGTTCCGGGCAACGGTCGAGAATCTTGGACAGAAAGTCCGGGTGAAGGTGATTGGCCGGGCCAACGGCATCACCGTACGCCGGGCGGTCCAGTTGGACTACGACCTTGCCGAGAAGGCCAGCGCGATCTTCGACTTCGGCGTGGCATCCAAGGGCAAGATATGGACGGACGGCTCGTCCAAGATTCGCGGCGCAACGGACCCGACGAAGGGCAGCGTGCTCTCGACATGCCTGACGGACCCGACGCCTGTCGTCATTCGCGGCAAAGAGGTCAGCGGCGACATCAGTGTGACCAACGCCAGCGCCAATATCGTCTTCTCGGGCGCCAGTGTTGGCGGCACGACCGATCCTGCGGAAATCGCGGCGCATCACATCCATAAAGGCGTGGCCGAGCCGGAGTTCCCGACGATCGACACCGCGGCATTCGAGGCCTACGCGACCAACACGTACGTCGCCGGACAGACCAATCTTGTGAATTGCCGCATTCCGGCCAACACCAATCCCACGTTCGCCGCCAACACACAGATCCAGGGCGTGCTGTACATCGAGACGCCCAACGTCGTCAAATTTCGGGGCAATGTTGACGTCCATGGCACCATCGTGACCCAGAATGAGCCGACCGGAACTGTGGCAACGAACATCCTGGACTTCTCCGGCAATGTCAGGGCACAGGGCATTGAAACGCTGCCGGAGTCATTTGGCGACCTGCGCCAGCTCACCGGCTCTTTTCTACTGGCGCCGAAATTCCATGCAAAATTCTCCGGTAACTTTGGCACCGTGAACGGATCGATCATGGCCGACAAGATCAGCATGACCGGCAACGCCGGCGGCACGGTCGTCGGCACGGTGGTGAATCTGGCCAACAACATGATGACGGTCTATGGATCGAGTGAGATCATCATCGCCAGCACGGGAACAACGAACTACCCGGCGGGTGTGTTCTTCTCCAGTCGATACGTTCCGCTGCCGGACACGTATGAGGAGGTGCGTCCATGAGAACCCGGGCCATGCACAGGCTTCACGGCATCCGTCAGAAGCGAGGGTTGAGCATCGTCGAGGTGCTGATCAGCCTGAGCATCTCGGCCATGCTGCTGACGGCGGTCGCTTCGGCTTTCTCGGCCTCCAGCCAGATCATCGAGACCAATGATGAGTTCTTCCGGGCATCCCAGTCGGCCCGCGTGAGCATGAACCAGATTCTGACCGAGGTTCGCCGCTGCCACGCGATGACTGTGGACAGTTCCAACATCAGCCTGATCACTTTCGATAACGACGACCGCACCTACCGGTACGATTCGAGCGCCAAGCAACTCCGCCTGGTCACCAACGACATCACCACCGATCCGGATTACGTCCTGGCCAACAACGTCGTCGCCGCGAGCTTCTCGGCCGACACCGAGGCCGGCGAGGGCGGCGTGCAGCGTGTGGTGCGCGTGTCGGTCACCCTCGTGGTGGACGTCGGAGGAAACCAGGTCCGACTGACCGGATCGGCAGCGCCGAGGCGCGTGCAGAACTGGAACAACTGACCGGACTTCACTTCTCAGGGATATGGCCCCGAGGGTTGCCGGCACGCATGGGGCGCTCTGGCTACCCATGACAGCCCATTGGCCGCCGGACCCGGACGCCGGGTCCTACAATTGGACCATGAAGTACTTCTATGGCGAGTTCAACGGCCAGGAATTCCCCACGCAGGACAACCTCTTTGCCTCCGATCCGTTCATGCGGTTCATCCAGGAGTACGGCGAGCAGGCGCTGCGGGCCATCGAGCAGATGCTCAAAGATACCAAGAACGCCCAACAGGCCGAGATGCTCCAGAAGCTGATCGACGAGGGCCTGCTCGACAGGGACGGCCAGGGCAAGCTGCGGCTGACGCCTCGGGCGGTCGGCCGCATGGAAAGGCGGGCGCTGATGGAGGTTTTCACCAACCTCCGCAGCGGCCAGCGAGAAGGCCATGAGAAGATCACGCCCGGCCGTGGCGGCGAGCGCATTGAGGGAACCAAGCCGTATCAGTATGGCGACTCGGTCTCCGAGCTCGATCTGCACGCAACGCTGCGCAACGCCTTGTCGCGGCATGGCTTGCCGACAGCGGGCGCACACATCCGCTTTGACGAAAAGGACTTTGAATTGCACCTGCATGAAGGGATGGCCAGTTGCTCGACGGTGGTGCTGCTCGACCAGAGTGGCTCGATGATGCGCTACGGGCGGTTTCTGGCCGCCAAGCGGGTGGCCATGGCTATGCAGGCGTTGATCCGTGGGCGATTCCCGCAAGATACGATTGATTTCGTCGGCTTCAGCACGGGAGCGAACCCGATTCCGGAGGCGGTGCTGCCGCTGTCGATGCCCATGCCCGTCACGATCTATGATTACACCGTGCGGATGAAGGTGCCCAAGGCCGAACTGAACGCAGCTCCGCAGCACTTCACCAACCTGCACATGGGGCTGCAGGTGGCCCGCCTTATCCTCCAGAAGCGCATCAGCGAGAACAAACAGATATTCATCGTCACGGACGGCCAGCCGACAGCGCACATCGAGGGCGACCACGTCTATCTGCTGTACCCGCCGGATGAACGCAGCACCGTCGCCACGCTGAAGGAGGCTGCTCTGGCGGTGCGTGACAGGATAAGAATCGCGACATTCGCGCTCATTGAGGATTACTGGGGCATGGATTGGGTAGGTTTCGTCGATCAGCTCACGCAACTGACCAAGGGCGTCGCCTTCTACATCAGCAGCGATCAACTCGCCGGTTGCATCATGGAAAGTTACCTAAGCGGTCGCAAAAAGAAGGCGCACATCGCATAAAGACTCGGCATAGCGGGTATGATCAGCCGCCTGCAACAGCGAGGAATCCATGCCCCATGTCTGGCTCAATGGCCATTTAGCCGACGAAGCCACGGCAGCCGTTTCGGCACGCGATGCCGGGCTGCTCCACGGCGCCGGTGTGTTCACGACGATGCGCGCATACGGTGGCCGGGTCTTTCGCCTGGATGAACATCTCAAACGCCTGCGCCGCTCGTGTGAACACCTGTTCGTGCCGCTGGTGCACAAAGACGAGCTGATCGCTTCCGCCGTCGAGAATCTGCTGGGACGCAACTCCCTGACAGATGCCAGGGTGCGCATCACCATCACACGCGGCGTCACCGGACGAGACCCGCTGCACGGCACCCGCATGGAGCCTACCACCCTGATCACCGCGGCGCCTTTTGAGCCCTATCCCGAGGATTACTATCGCTCCGGCCTGACGGTCATCGTGCTGGACGAGCAGAAGGCCAACCCTTATGACATCCAGGCCGGCCACAAGACGCTCGACTACTTCTCGCGGCTGGCGGCGCTTAAGTCGGCCGCCGAGCGGCGAGCGGGAGAGGCACTGTGGTTTAATGTCCACAACTACCTTCAATCCGGATCAATCTCGAACGTATTCATCGTGAAGGATGGGTGCGTCCTGACGCCGCCGACGCCGGTCGATCTTCAGAATCGGGAAACCGCCGGCGGGATCCCCTATCCGCGCAGCGCCACGCTCCCCGGCATTACGCGCCTGACCACGCTGGAGCTGGCCGACAGCGCTGGAGTCCCGACTCGCATCGCCTCGATCGACATCAACGCTCTGCTGGATGCCGACGAGGTCTTCCTCACCAACAGCATCATGGGCATCATGCCGGTCTCCCGGATCGAGCAACATGGCATCGGCGATGCCCGCCCGGGGCCGATCACGCAACAACTCGCGCGCCTCTACGAGCAGCGCATTCGAGAAACGTCGGCACCATAGCCTGCCCTACTTCAATCGCTTCACAAGATCGTCCACGGCCGCCTTCAATTGCGCGTCGTGGCCCCTCTGCTCATCTTCGGGCGTCTGCTCAATAAGCATATCCGGCGTGGCCCCGTTGTGCTCCTGCGCGGTGCCATCCGGCAGATACCACCCGCGAAATGGAATGCGGACCGTCGTACCGTCCAGCAGCGTTGCGCCACCAGTGCTGATGACCGCCCCCGCCGTGCGCTGGCCCACCAGCGTGCCGCGTTTCAGCGTCTTGAAGGCGTGGCTGATGATCTCGGCATTGGAGAAACTCCTCTCGTTGCAGAGCATATTGATCGGCAGCGTGTAGCGCGCGATGAACAGGCGGTCGTGCGGATATCCACGCTGGCCGTCAGGCATCCCGCGGGCAACCGTGTAGGCATGGTCCGGCGCCATGATGGACGCCAGCAGCCGGTCGGTCGTCCAGCCACCGCCGTTGTTGCGAACGTCGATAATCAGGCCTTTCCTGCCGTGCGCGGCCGCGTACAGATCGCGTTCAAACACGTCCAGCGAGCTTTGGTTCATGCCCTGGATGTGGATGTAGCCGATCCTGCCATCCGACCACTTCTCCACCTTCCGGGCCGTCTCCAGCCTCCAGTTCCGGTAAGCCAGATCATTCCATTGCGAATAGGATATGGGTGTGAGGAGCAGGTTGATCGGCCTCGCCGCGCCGCGGGGCATGGATCGGCGCACCGTGACGATGGTCTCTTTCCCGACCTTGCCAACCAGCCTCGACTCCAGCGTCTGGTTCGCTGCAAACGGCTCAAGGTCGATGGCGGTGATCACATCGCCGGCTTCCAGCCGCATCGCCCCGCGCGCCGCCGGGCCCTCAGGCAGGATCGACTTGACCTCGAAGCCGCCGGGGGTTCGCTCATATGTGATGGCAAGCCGCCCGACAGGCTGGGACTGCGGATTGGCCGGATCGGGGGTGTCAATGCCCAGGTGAGATCCGTTCAACTCGCCGATGAACTTACCGGCAACGTGGTCAAATTCGTTGGCCGTTCTCGCCTCGTGCGCCAGCGTAAGGTACTTGCGGGTGTGGTTTCGCCAGTCCAGTCCGTTGAGCCTGCTGTCCCAGAAACGTTCGCCGACGATCCGCGCAGCCTCCAGGAACTTCTGTTCCGCCAGCCCGCGCAGATCAACGCGAATGCGCTCGGAAATATCCTGGTATTCCACCACCCCATCGGCCAGCCGAATCGTGCCCGCGCGGCCGCCTTCCACGAAGACCACATGATCGCCCGAGAGCGAAAGGTGCTGAATATTCACCGCCGATCCCAATCGCTTGGGCGCGCCGAAGTCCTTGTCAACCGTGTACACGCCTTTGTCCGCGCCAACCGTGGCGACAAACACATATCGATCCCCCCCCGGCGTCAGATGCAGGTCGCCTTCCGAGCCCGGCAAGCTGGTCACCCGCCGCACGCGCAGGTACGCGTCGGAAAACGCGTCGCGGTCGCGGGTATTGCGGTCCTCCGCAACCTGAGCGGACGGGCGAGTCGATGGACGGACCTGTTTGAGTGGCTCGCGCTTCCTGGCGGCGGCCGCGGCATTCTTGTAGTGCTGCGCAAGCTCCGGCGCCGTCAGAATCTCCATCTCACGATCGAGATAGACCATGTACACGTCATATTCGCGATTTACGCGCTCGGAGACAAACGCGAGAATCTTCCCGTCGGCCGAGAAGCCGGGCGAGTAATCGTCATGGGGATGCTGGGTGATGTTGATCGGCCGGTCCTTGCCATCGGAGCGGGTGATCCAGATGTCGGAATTGTAATCCTCATCCTCCGTGGCGTAAGCGATATAGCGGGAATCCGGGCTCCAGGTCCAGTGAAGGGCGGTACTCCAGCCGTCGACCAGCAGCCTCTCGCTCCCTTCCGCCAGATCCAGGATCATCAGCTTGCCCAGGTCACGGCGAAAGGCGAGTGACCGGCCATCAGGCGACGGGTCGGGCAGACTGTTCGCACGCTCGCCCACTCGAAGCGGCTGTACATCGAAAGCGATTGCGTCGTGCCACCGGACCTCGGCCGGCCGGGTACTGGCCGACGTGGCGGGACGCGGCGGCTGCGTGGTCGAGTGGGTTTCAGTGGGCCTGGTTGTCGCTTCTTCCGCTGGACGGGTGGCCGGCGTGCGCAGCGCCTCGACCTCCTTCTTCACATCCTCCCGCGTGAGCTTCACTGTCGCAACGTAGATGCCTTCAATGCCGCTGCGGTCCGACGTGAAATACAGCTTGGCGCCGTCGGGCGACCAGACGATCTCCTTTTCGCGGGCGGGCGTGTCCGTTACACGGCGTGTCGGGCTGCGCGCCTCGGTGGCGCGAACGTAAACATCGCCAAAGGCAATGTACGCCATCGTCTTCCCGTCGGGGCTGAGAGCGGCTTCGCTGACCATGCGGTCGATGGAACGCAGGGCGTAGGCATCCTGCTCATCCTCCTCAGCACGGATCACCAGCCGCCGAGGCTCGCCGTTCGGCTGCGACAGGTCCAGCGTGTACAGAGAATCCCACATGGCGAAGACCAGCGTGCGGCCGTCCGCCGAAATGTCGAATTCCTCCACATCCAGCCCGGAGTAACGTGTCAGCGGCACGGCCTTGGACTCATCCTCGCCCACGGTCAGGCGATACAGGTTGACGCAGTTGAGCTGGCGGGTGGACGCATAGACGAACGATCCGTCGTCGATCCACTTGGCCCGACCATCATTTCCTTCCCAATGCGTCAGGCACCGGTATCTCTTGGCCTTTCGGTCATATAGCCAGACATCGCGGTTGTCCGGCCCGCGATAGTTGCGGCGGTTCCAGGACATCATCCCGCGATTGAACAACACTCTCGTGCCGTCCGGGCTGACCTCTGGCGAATGACCATACGCATCAAACAGCCGCGTCATATCGCCCCCCGCCGTCGGTACAAAGTATGGACGCGGCGAAGGGTACGGCTCCGGCCCCAGCGACGCCGAGAACGTCAGAATCTCGGTGCCATCATCGTTGGCCGCAAAGCCGCTCAGGGCGAGCGTGCGGTCGATCTCAGTGATCTGACGCATCTCGGTGCCGTCGGCGCTCATGATGTAAAGGTTGTATGCGCCGGAACGATCCGACGAGAACGCGATGCGCTTGCCA
>CAZMXI010000187.1:0-9112 GCA_964570205.1 uncultured Tepidisphaeraceae bacterium | reverse complement strand
ACGGATACGGGCTGTTCACGGGCGGGCTGGGGGCACACTACGGCGCCGAGGGGCTGGGGGCGACGGTGATTCCGATTTCGGGCGGCAACACGGACCGGCAGGTGATGGTGATGCACGACTTCGGCGTCACGGCGATCTGCTGCACACCGAGCTACTTCACGCACCTGTGGGAGCGGGCGAGGGAGCTGAACATCCGGCCGACGCGGCTGCGGGCGGGGATTTTCGGCGCTGAGCCCTGGAGCGAGCCGATGCGGCAGCGGATCCAGGAGGAATCGGGGATCAAGGCGTATGACATCTACGGGCTGTCGGAGATCATCGGGCCGGGCGTTGCGATGGAGTGCCCGTGCCATGCGGGGCCGCACATTTTCGAGGACCATTTTTATCCGGAGATCATCGACCCGGCGACGGGCCAGCCGGCACCGGACGGGACCGAGGGCGAGCTGGTGCTGACCACGCTGAGCAAGCAGGCGATGCCGATGATCCGGTATCGGACGCGGGACATCACGGTGCTGATCCCGGAGACATGCGCGTGCGGGCGGACGATCCGGCGAATCCGGCGGATCACGCGGCGGAGCGACGACATGTTCATCATCCGCGGGGTGAACGTGTTCCCGTCGCAGGTGGAGGCGGCGCTGCTGAAGGTGGAAGGAACGATGCCGCACTACCAGATCGTGCTGACGCGCGACAAGGGGCTGGACAACATGCTGGTGCGGATCGAGGTGACGGACGAGGTTTTCAGCGACAAGGTGCGCGCGGTCGAGGCGTTGCAGGCGAAGCTGGAGAGCGCGATCGAGCACACGCTGGGCATCCGCGTGGCGGTGCAGCTTGTCGAGCCGCGGAGCATCCAGCGAAGCGAAGGCAAAGCCAAGCGAGTTCTGGACCAGAGGGAAATCAAGTGAAGGACGAGGGATGAAGGCGGAAGGATGGATGAAGCGAATTCATCGCCGCCGTTCATCCAGGGCGATACTGGGAGCGACATGAAACTCCATCAACTCTCGCTGTTTCTGGAAAACCGGCCGGGGCAATTGAAGGTCCCGTGCAAGGTGTTGGCCGATGCGGGGATCAACATTCTGACGCTGTCGCTGGCCGACACGCAGCAGTTCGGGATTCTGCGGCTGATCGTAAAGGACTGGGAGAAGGCCAAGCGGGCACTGGAGGAGGCGGGCTCGGTGGCGAAGGTCACGGAAGTGCTGGCGATCGATGTGGAGGACCGGCCGGGCGGGCTGGCAGCGCTGCTGGACGTTCTGGACAAGGCCTCGCTGGCGATCGAGTACATGTATGCCTTCACCTGCGGGCCTCGCGTGAACAAGGCGACGATGGTTTTCCGGTTTGAAGACCCGGACAAGGCCATCGCCGCGTTGACGGCGGCGGGGATCAATCCGGTGGGCGGCGTGGAGCTGTTCTCGCGGATGGGTCAATAGTCAAACGGCAGCAGGACGCGGCCGGTCGGATCAGCGTGCCAATCCATAAATCGAGCGGGCGTTGGCGTGCATGATGCGATGCGCAATGGTTTCCGCGTCCCGGGGGCGGAGGTCTTGGTCGGCGATTTTCTCCGCGAGGCATCGGCCAAGGACGTGTCGAAGGGCCATGGCGGCGCCGCAGGCCTCTTCGCCGGTCCAGCAGTCGCCGCCCCAAGTGAGGTGGCCGATGTCGGGGAGCAGTTCGATGTACTCGTGCAGCGCCGAGACCGCGGCCGACGTGGAGATGATGGGCAACCAGCAGAGGTCGATGATGACGTTCGCGGGGTGGTTGTGAGCCAGGGCCCCCACGTGCCTCACCCAGGGGAACCCGCCGTGAAACAGAACAAACCGCACATCCGAATAGGCGTCGATGATCGGCTCGAAGAGCAGCGGGTTCGATCCGGCCAGCATCGCCAGGCCGGTGTGAACCTGCACCGGCAGATCGAGCTTGGCGGCTTCCTCAAGGGCAACGTGCAGGATGAAATCGCCAAAGAGCCTGCGCCCGCCGGCCGGAACCTCGGCGGGGGATCGCCCAAAAACCGCCTTCGCTTCGTCCCGCCGGGGCGGGCCGAATTCCAGCGTCCGCTCGTAGGCGGCCGCACATTTGAGCGCGGCAATGGCCGGACGGCGGGCGCGGATTTCCGCCCGCAGGCAGTCCTCGTAGTCATCGAGGGTGGGGAAATCGCGGCCGAGACGGTCTCGCGGATTGATGCCGTCGTGGTCATGGGCTTCGGGATGGAAGCCAGCCAGCCACATGTCGATGCGGTAGACCGGAACCGCCATATCACCGAGGTTTTCGTCGCTGCCGGGCGCCCAGTAGGCATCCTCCAGGAACAGTTCATAGCGGGCATGCTCGCGCAGAAGCCGCAGATGCCAGGCGGGATCGCGATGGGCGGTGGAAATGGCGAATGAAAGGTCCTGCCAGGTCTCGGCGGCGATGAGCTCGATGCCGTAGATGGCGGCCAGGGCCTTTTCCAGCCAGACGAAATAGGAATTGTGCCGCACGCGCGAGAGCCAGTCGCGACGGGCATCCGGGGTATCCCCGGGAGGCATCGGCCCCCAGCCGACATAGGAAGCGGTGAGAAGCCGATCCAGGTTCAGCGACTGCTGGAACGCCCCATCGCGATGGTGCTCGTGGGTGCTGACGATGGGCGTGCGCCGAATCAGTTCGCACAGCGGCTCTGGCGTGGTGGACAAAGCGGTCTCCCTGATGGGCATGGCGAACGATATCGCCGTGGGCGGAGGCGGACAAGCATCTCGTCCGACAGGGCGGGCCATCCGGCCGACCGCCGGGCATGGCGCGCCGCCGGGCGGGCCCGACAACCGCTCGGCCCGCCAGCACCAGGCGAGATGGCGCGGATGGCACGCGCGGGCAGGTCACGCATGGCCGACGCAGTTTTTCACTCGCTCGACGATGCCATCGAGGGTGCGGAGGCGTTCGTCCATTTCCTGCTTGGCCTCAAGGCCGTCGGTGTGGTGGCGGACGGTGCGCTCCTCACGTCGCTCGGCCTCGAGCACTTCGAGGATGAACTGCCACTCGCGATCATCGAAATTCGGCTGGTTGACCATAAGGACACCTCCGAAAATCCGCCTGAAGGCTATCACACCCTTTGCGCATGGACAAGAAAAAACCCAGGGATCAGCACCCTGGGTTCAATAAAAGCCAACATGGGTCGGGACGGGCGGCTTAGACCTTTCGCAGAATGAGTGCGACATTGTGGCCGCCGAAACCGAAGTTGTTGCTCATCGCATGGCCGACTTTCATTTCCCTGGCTTTGTGCGGGACATAGTCGAGATCGCACTGCGGATCGGGATGATCGAGGTTGATCGTGGGCGGAACGATGTTGCGATGGACGCTGAGGGCGGCGACCACCGCCTCGACGCCGCCGCTGGCGCCCAACAGATGGCCCAGCGCACTCTTGGTCGAGCTGACACACAGCTTCCGGGCATGTGTGGCGAAGGTCGACTTGATCGCCTTCGTCTCGGCGATGTCGCCGAGCACCGTGGCGGTGCCGTGGGCGTTGATATAGTCGATCAATTCGCCGTTGATCCCGGCGTCCTGGATCGCGGTGGCCATGGCCAGGGCGGCGCCTCGGCCTTCTTCGTCCGGCGCGGTGATGTGGGTCGCGTCGCCGCTCATGCCGTAGCCGATCAATTCGGCGTAGATGCGTGCGCCGCGGCGGACGGCGTGATCAAAATCCTCGACAACGAGGATGCCGGCGCCCTCGGCCATGACGAAGCCGTCGCGATCCTTGTCAAAGGGGCGGCTGGCCGCCTGCGGGTCTTCGTTGCGGGTGGACAGAGCCCTGGCCGCGCAGAAACTGGCCATGCCCAATTCGCACAGAGCAGCCTCGGAGCCGCCGGCGATCATCACATCGGCCAGATCCTGCTGGATGAACCTCGCGGCATCACCGATGGCATGGGCGCCTGTGGCGCATGCCGTGGCGATGGCGGTGTTGGGCCCATGGATTCCAAACCGGATCGAGACGTTTCCGCTGGCGGCGTTGACCATCAGCCGAGGAACGGTGAACGGGCTGACACGGGAAGGCCCGCGGGTGTTGAGCACCTTGTTCTGTTCTTCGAGGGTCTCGATGCCGCCAATGCCGCTGCCGATGATGACGCCGCAGCGCCGGGAGTCTTCCCTGGAGAAGTCCAGCCCGCTGTCGGTGACGGCCTGCACGGAGGCCGCCAGACCAAACTGGGCGAAGCGGTCAAGCCGCTTGGCCTCTCGGGCGTCCAAGCCGTAGCGGGTGATGTCGAATCGAGGGCACTCGCCGCCAAATCGAGTGGGATACCTGCTGGTATCCCACCGGGTGATGGCCGAGACGCCGCTGCGCCCGGCGCACAGGGCGCCGAACATCTCGTCGGCGGTTTCGCCCAGCGACGTAATCACCCCCAAACCGGTAATAGCGACACGGCGTCTGCTCATGGAATTAACTGCTGGTTGCCCATAGCAAGCCGCCGTCGCCTTCACGGGCGACAAGCGGCGGCTCGATGTCGGACACCTTACTTGTTCGAGTGTTCCTTGATGTAGTCGATCGCCTGGCCGACCGTCTGGATCTTCTCGGCTTCCTCGTCCGGGATCGACAGTTCGAAGGCATCTTCGAACTCCATCACCAGTTCGACGGTGTCCAGCGAATCGGCGTTCAGGTCATTGATGAAATGCGTCTCGCGGGTGATCTCGCTCTTGTCGACGCCCATCTGCTCACTGACGATCTCGATCACCTTGCTCTCAATTTCTTCCATAGCTCCTGCCTACCCTTCGGGTATCTTTAAACTCCAGCCCAGTCTTTCAGCAAGACCGTCGGACCACAGCGGCCCGAAGGTTCGCTGACTATAGCGGTGACACTGTCTTTTTCAACCAAAGCACCGGTTACATCGCCATGCCGCCGTCGACACAGATCACCTGTCCGGTGACATAACTGGCATCCGGACCGGCCAGGAACGACACCACCGATGCAATCTCCTCGGGCTGCCCGAATCGACGCAGGGGGATATGGCCCCTGGCGGTTTCCTTGATCTGATCGCTCAGCACGTCCGTCATTTCGGTCGTGATGAAGCCAGGCGCCACCACGTTGCAGGTGACGTTCTTGCCCGCCAGTTCCTTGGCGACCGACTTGGACAGCCCGATCAAACCGGCCTTGCTGGCCGCATAGTTGGCCTGCCCGGCGTTTCCGGCCACGCCGGAAACGGAACTGATGTTGACGATCCGGCCGCCCTTGGCCCGCATCATCGGCCTTGCGGCGGCACGAGTAGCCACGAACGCGCTCTTGAGGTTCGTGTTGATCACGACATCGAAATCCTCATCATCCATTCGCAGCATCAGGCCATCCCGGGTGATGCCTGCATTGTTGACCAGAACGTCCAGGCGGCCAAGGCGCTCGATCAGATTCTCGATGGCACCGGCCAGCGCCTTGGCGTCGGCGATATCGCAGACCTGCGGCTCGGCCGAGCCGCCCTCAGAGGCCACCTGCTGGCAGATCTGCTGGAGCTTGTCGGCGCTGCGAGCCATGGCGACGACATGAAAACCGTCCTTCGCCAGGCGTTTCACGATGGCGGCCCCGATCCCGCGCGACCCGCCCGTCACCAGTGCAACACGTTTGTCCATGTCCTTGTTCCCTGAAATCGCACCGCCAGGGGGCGGCATCTCATTTCTTGACCAGCACATCCGCTGTGGCCAGGCTTTCCACCGCCAGGCGCCGATTGATCTTCTTGGCCAGACCGGTGAGCGTCCTGCCCGGGGCGAGTTCCACGAATCGCAGATCCGCCCGCGTCACCAGGGCCTGCATCGTTTGCTCCCATTTTACCGGTTTGACGATCTGGTCAACCAGGAGACGCTTAATCGATGCCGAATCCGCATGGGCGGCGGCCGTCACGTTGGCGTAGACGATGCTGCCCATGGCCCGGAACGGCACCTTTTCGAGTTCGGCGGCCATTCGATCGGCGGCCGATTGCATCAACGGGCTATGGAAGGCCCCCGCCACTTTCAGGGGTGTCGCCCGAAAGCCCGCTGCGCCAGCCGCTTCCGTCACTCGCTGGCAGGCGCTGATGGAGCCGCTGACGACGATCTGCCCAGGCGCATTGAAATTCGCCGGGACCAGGACCTCGCCAGCGGCGGCCTGCCGGCAGAGCTGCGTCACCGCGGCTTCATCCGCCCCGAGGATTGCAACCATGCCGCTGGGCGAGGCAACGGCGGCCTCCTGCATATACCGCCCGCGGGCGGCGACCAGCCGCAGACCATCCTCGAAATCGAACGCGCCAGCGAGATGCAGTGCCGTGTATTCACCGAGGCTTAATCCGGCACAAGCGCCGACTTTCGCGGCATCCAGAACACCCGCTTCGACGGCAGCGCGGAACGAGGCGACGCCGACGGCATAGATCGCGGGCTGGCTGACATCGGTCTGGTTCAGCCGGTCTTCCGGACCGGCGAAGCAGATGGAGGCCAGATCGAACCCAAGCACCCGGTTAGCGGCCTCAAACGTCCGGCGCGCCGCCGGGCATGACTCGAAGTAGTCCTTTCCCATGCCGACAGCCTGGGCGCCCTGGCCGGGACAGAGAATGCATAACGTGCTCGACATTAGAGTGCCTGCCTGTTGCCTGAGGAGACCGGTCAGAGCCTCACAACGGCGTTGGCCCAGGTGAGCCCCGCGCCGAACGCGACGAAAATCACCGTATCGCCTTTGGCGAGCTTTCCGGCGCGGATCGCCTCATCCAGGGCTATGGGAATCGATGCGGCAGACGTGTTGCCGTACTTGTCGATGTTGACATACACCTTGTTCGGCGGCAGGCCCAGCCGCTCGACGGCGGAGTCTATGATGCGCTGGTTCACCTGGTGAGGGATGACCATCTTGACATCGTCGGCGGTGAGCTCGCACTTGCGCATGGCGTCTTCGATCAACTCGTAGAACCGCTGCACGGCGAACTTGTAGATTTCCCGGCCTTTGATCTTGATGTACTGCCAGCCGCCGTCCACCGTTTTCTGGCTGACCGGGTGGCGGCTGCCTGGCTGGCAGAACAGCAGATCCCACCGTTGCCCATCGGCGTAGAGCGAGCTGTACAGCATGCCCCGGCCATTCTCCGGCGCCCGCTGCATGACCGCGGCGCCCGCGCCATCCCCGAAGAGAATGCAACTGCCGCGATCCTTGTAGTCCGTGATGCGGCTCAGGGTCTCGACGCCGATGACCATGATGTTGCGGTATCGGCCGGTGGAGATGAAATTCGCGGCGGCCTCCATCGCGTAGATGAATCCGCTGCATGCCGCGGTCACATCGAACGCGGGGGTCGTGTTCAAGCCCAGTTCCGCGGCCACGAAGCAAGCGGTCGAGGGAAACTGCATTTCGGGGGTGATGGTGGCGCAGATGATGAGGTCCAGGTCGCTCGCCGGAATGCCGGCGGCCTCGAGGGCCTGCTTCGCGGCACTGGTGGCCATCGTGGCCGTGGATTCTCCCGCATCCACAATCCGGCGCTCACGGATTCCCGTGCGTTGGACGATCCACTCGTCGCTGGTGTCAACGATCTTCGCCAGATCGTCGTTGGTCAACCGCTGCTGCGGCACGTAACTACCGGTTCCCGCGATGATTGCTGCGTACTTCGACATGCCAGTCTGCAAATGCCCTTTCCTGTTTGACCACAAGTCACTCTTCCGCCACCGGAATGCTCTTCTCGATCTGCCTGATGATCGTCTGATTGACGCCGCTGGCGCACAACGCTTTGGCGACGCGGATGGCGTTCTTGATCGCCTTGCTTTCCGATCGGCCGTGGCAGATGAGGCAGTAGCCGTTGACGCCCAGCAGGGGCGCGCCGCCGTATTCCTGCCAGTCGTGCTTGGCGTGGATCTTCTTCAAAACGGGCTCGACCTGGCGGAGCATGTGCGGATCGGCCTCGCGCAACTCCGCAACGATCGTCCGAAAGAGGCCCTCGGCCATCCCTTCGGTGAACTTCAGGACGATGTTGCCCACGAAGCCATCGCAGATCACCACGTCGGCGACGCCCTTGAAGATGTCGCGTCCCTCGATGTTGCCGACAAAGTTGATCAGCGGCTCATCGCGCATCAGCTTGCGCGATTCCTTGACGATCGTGGTGCCTTTGGCATCCTCCTCGCCGATGCTCAGCAGGCCCACGCGAGGGTTGGCCATGCCCAGAACCGCCTGACCATACGCAGCCGCCATGATGGCATACTGCTGAAGGTGCTTGGGCTTGGGGGAAATGTTGGCGCCCACATCGCACACAACCACGGGCCCGTAGAACGTGGGGATCACCACGGCGATGCCGGGACGGCTCACGCCCGGCAAGGTGCGCATACGAAGCTGGGCCGCGGCAACGCACGCGCCGGTGTTTCCTGCCGAGATCACGGCATCGGCCCCGCCCTTGGCCACCAGCTTGGACATCACAGCAATGGAGCTGTTCGGCTTCGAGCGAATCGCCTCGACCGGAGGGTCATCCATGGCGATCACTTCCGTGGCGGGGACGACCTGATAGAGCGATTTTTCGGAAGCGGACAGGCCGCTGGAGTCCAAAGCGTCCCTGATGACCCGCTCATTGCCAACGAGAAGTATACTATCGGTCGCGTCGAGCATGGGCGCGGCCTGCCAACAGCCCTTGAGGATGGCCTCGGGGGCATGATCTCCACCCATCACATCCACTGCGGCACGCACGATGCTCCTCCCACTGAGGTAGCCCACCATTGGGGATTCCCGGAAGGCCGACTGGGCGTCCGAGATCCGAACCCATTGCCGGGGCGGGGCGTCAACGCGTCACTCAGCTTCCTGCTCGACGTGCAGTGCCAGCTTGGGGTTGACATAGCCGCAGTTGTCACAGGCGGCATGAGGCAGCTTCGCGCTGGTGCATTGCGGGCAACGGACATAATGAATGGGCTTGAGCGCGTGGTGGGACCGACGGGCGCGTTTGCGTCTCTTACTGATCTTCTGCGGGGGCTGCATAGGTTCGCTCCTGATCGCGCGTTTCCCGCGCCGATCGTCCTGAACAGGCTCGACTTAACGACGAGATTGCCTGTCAAAAAGCAACGGCGGGCAGAACCCGCCGCGTCAACAGGCCGAGTACGTTAGGGTTTTGCGCCTGTGCTGTCAAGGGAAGCCGACGTGTATAGACCGGGGACATAGGTGGCGCTGGACCGGGGACATGGGTGACACTTT
>CAZMXI010000186.1:0-9124 GCA_964570205.1 uncultured Tepidisphaeraceae bacterium | reverse complement strand
TCACGAAGGCGACGGGCGTTCCAAAGGCTTCGCTCATACGGTTCCTGCGAGGCGAGCAATCGCTTCGCCTGGACATGGCGGACAAGCTCGCATCGCACTTGGGCATCGAGTGCTACCGGCGAAAGGCAAGGTAAGGATCATGGCATCCCTCTTTTCGTACAACGGCGGCCTGAAGCGCATCGAGTTTTCCCATGCGCCCAATGGCCCGCGACAGATCATCCGCCTTGGGCGAATGAACGCAAAGCAGGCCGGCACCATCAAAGCGATGGTTGAGGCGATTGTCGGGGACAAGCTCGCCAACCGGCCTCACGATGCCGAGGTGTCGAAATGGCTTGGGCAGTTGGATGAGAAGATGCTTGGGCGGCTCCGGGCCGTGGGACTGGCTGATGGCGTGGGCTTGGCTCAGACAACGCTGGGCGCGTTTCTTGATCGCTACACCACCATGTTGACCATCAAGCCGGCCAGCAGAGTGTTCTACGGGCATACCCGCCGCAACCTTGAGGACTACTTCGGCAAGACTCGACTGTTGCGCGATGTCACTGCTGCTGATGCCGATGCGTGGCGGGCGTGGCTGGTGGAGCATGAGAAGCTATCTCAGGCCACCGTTTCGCGTCGCGTCGTGGCCGCCCGGACCATGTGGCGAATGGCGGTGCGGTGGAAGCTGGCAGGTGAGAACCCGTTCGTTGGCGTCAAGACTGGCCACCAGTGCAATGATGCCCGCAAGGTGTTCATCACCCGCAAGGACATTAACAAGATCATCGCCGAAGCGCCCGACACTGAATGGAAGCTCATCATTGCCCTCTGTCGCTACGGCGGCCTACGATGCCCTTCGGAGCACTACGCCTTGAAGTGGGGACACATTGACTTCCACCGGGGTACGATCCGCGTTCCCTGTCCCAAGCTGGAGCACCGCGAAGGCCATGCGTTCCGCATCGTGCCACTGTTCCCTGAACTGCGGGCGATGCTGCTCAATGCGTTTGACGAGGCCGACGAGGGGGCGGAGTACGTCATTTCCAAGCACCGGATGGATGGGATGAACCTGCGGACGCAGTTTGAGCGGATCATTGACCGTGCCGGCCTGACACCCTGGCCAAAGCTGTTCCACAATCTGCGGGCAAGCCGAGAAACGGAACTCATGCGAGAGTACGACTTGGCCACCGTCTGCAAGTGGATCGGCAATTCCCCTGCGGTGGCCGCCAAGCACTACGCTACGTCGGTTGATCTGGATGCCGACTTCCGCCGCGCAATCGGGAAGGCCGAGCAGGCGCAGCAAAAGGCGCAGCAGTCGGCGGATGGCGGGGCTTGTCCGGGCACGACATCGACTTCCCCCACCAACGAGAAAACCCCGGCAGAACCGGGGTTTGTCATCGCCTGTCAATCGCCTGTAACTCCTGACGTGACAGACAAATGGGCCCGACAAGATTCGAACTTGTGACCTCGTCCTTATCAGGGACGCGCTCTAACCAACTGAGCTACGAGCCCTCCCGGTTTCAAGGCGGTGAATTGTATGGGTTCGCGATTCCGTGTCAACGCCTCCACTTCTGGCGCAGCTCACCGGGATGAATGTGTGCGGCAGTCGCCACGGTCCGAACGGAATTGCCTTTTCGAGAGCTCTTGGCGGGGCGCCTGGCGGGACGCGCCGGCGGCCGGCCCGTGGGTCTGTCCCTCTCCTACAACTGGCTGAGGCTGATTGGCCATCCGTAGAATCGGTTCGTGGGCTTCGAGCTGCATGTCCGGAAATCGGCAATAGCTGCGCCCGGCAATCAGCGATGGAAAGCCGTATCCGCATCACCTGGCGCGCGGACTCGACATCCGCGTCGTGTTTCGCCGGCGGGGGGGAGACTTCAGGCCGATCTTCCGGTTGTGGGGCTGCGCATCGCCCGCTAGTATTCAGTGGGCTAATTCAGGAGAAAGCCACGATCAGAACAAAAACCTCCGCGAATCCTGTTTTTCACCTGTGTTCGCTGCTGGCGGTGCTGATGGTGCTGGGTGGCTGTCGGCAAGAAAAGCCGCCACTGTCAGCGCCACCGCTCGAATTGCGGGTTGAACATTTTGCGGGCGGGGCGCTGGCCGGGCCATCCACGCGACCAGTGGCGGGGTTTACCCCGACCGAATCGCTGGCGGCCGAGGTTCGCCTGATGTTGCTTGAGTCGATGCCGGGGTCTTTGGGTAGGCCCCTGGGAACGGAGGCCCGCTTCATCGCCGCGACGCGTTCGGGCATGCCGGTGCTTCCCGGCTCGCGGTTGACGCGAGGCGCCCGGGTGATCTCGCTGGATGGCGCAGCCGCATTCGACGCTCAACTGACCGATCGAGATGGCCGCATTGCCGAGATCGGCGTCTTTCATCTTGCGTTACCGGTGGGGGTGACGGGCGCTGTGCACGCGGTCGAGGCGGCGGGCAGCGAGCGGGACCCCATAGCGGGGAGCGCGATGCGGCGTGGCGTGGCCGTTTCGCTGCATCGGCCGGCCGCGCGGCAACTGGTGCTTGCGCTGACCATCGACAACCTGGTCGAGCCGGAAGGGGAGCTGACCGCGGTTGAGGATCCCACCGACGCAGCCGCGCCGGCTGCTGTTCCCAAGGGAACCCCCGAGCGGGAACTGGCGCTGGTAGACATGGGGATGCCTGCGGATGAACTGGCGTTCGCGGTGATCGTTCCTTTCCAGTTCGAACAAGGTGAAGCAACGGCGATCGCCGCGATCGTCGATATCCGGGCGGGCAGCGATGACCCCGAGCATGCGGCAACGGCCCTGGCGGCGTTGGAGGAAATCCGCCGGACATCGGGCATGGCGGCCTCCCGCCCGTCGGCGGCGCCGATCTCCAGCAGCGAATGGGCGGGCCTCCTGGTAGCCGCGGCATCATTGGATGATCCGGCTCGTCGCCGTTCCGCCATGGCCTACCTGACGTTGCAGACCGGCGCCAACCTCTGCTCGGACGTAGCGCTCACGGCTGACGATGCGCTGCTGGGGGCGCTGACTGCGGCCGTGCGCGAGGTTCTGAAAGCATCGCCTGCGACGAATTCGATGGATGCCGTCGGCTGGCTGCTGGACCGAACGGCTTTCGAGTTCGCCGGGAAGCTCCTGGCCAAAGAGGCTCTGCCTGACGAGTTGCGGGCGGTGCTGGCATTCCACTGCGGCGAGGCAGGCCGGCACGCGGCGTCGGTGGAGGAGGTGTCGCGCGCGCGGGGTTCCCGGCGCGAGTTCGATACGAAGCTGATCGAGGAGAATCTGATCTTCCTGGAGGACAGCTCGCCATCGTCCCGCGTGCGGGCGTACGACTGGCTGAACGCGCGGAAGCTCGCCCCGGCCGGTTATGACCCGCTGGGCGATGCCCGCGACCGCCGCAATGCACTCGAACGCGCACTCACCGGCCCCACAGGGAATACGCCATGACCCAGGACAACCTTTCAAACTCCGAGCCTAAACCTCCGGCCGCCACGCCTTCCGCCCCCGTGCCCGACCCGGCCGCGCCCGCACCCGAGCCGGCAGCGCCCGCACCCGAGCCGGCCGCGCCCGCACCGCGAGGAAGAGGTCGCTGGCGCCGCCGCTTCGCCTGGCTTTTCGGCATCCTCCTGGCGCTAGCGGTCATTTTCCGCATCGTGCTGGAGTTTGCGTTGCCCACGGTCATCGCCCGCGTGGGTGACTACTATGGGCTGGACATCAAGTACCAACGCGCCAAGCTTAGCCTGACCGGCGGTCACGCCAACCTCTGGTATACGGACATACGCTATAAAGGCAGGCCCGAGTCGCTGATTCAGGCGGAGTACGTCCAGGGCGACATCTCGATCATGCAGCTTCTGCGCGGGCGGCTGCACGTCTTCCGAGCGGTGGTGGATGATGTCTCCATTGCCGTGGATCGAGAGGCCGACGGCTCGATACCCGTTCTTGACGAGCTCATGGCCCGTTTTCCGCAACGCCAGGAACCGGTCACGCAGATCGACCTGACGTCGCCCCTGCGGATCGACGCGCTGCGACTGAGCAAGATTCGCGCCCGTTTCCGGGATAAGAGCGTTGCGCCGGTGGTGGAAACAACGCTGGACTTGACGGTCCGCGTGTCCGATGTCGCCGCCGACAGGCGCAAGACGCGGCTGGAGATCGACCTCGTGGCCGACCCGCTGGTGGATTCGCTGCGGATTGAGGGTGAGGGCACGGTGGGGGGGCCGTCCCTGGAAATGGAACTGCGAGCATTTGTGCGCGGCTTCCATCCCGCCCCTGCGGCCGGCTATCTGGCCCACTTCGGCATCAAACCCGTGGCTCATGACATCTCCGGCGAGGTGACCGGCCGCCTGAAGCTCACCAGCGTCAACCCGGCGACGCAGCCGTCTTCGCGGCCAGCGGGCACGCCTGATTCGCTCTACGTGCGGGGGAGCATCGACCTGGACTCCACATCGCTTCTGGCCGATGGGGAGCCGGCTCTGCTCTGCCGCCGCATGCGCATGGACATTGAGCACGTGAACCTGGCCTCGGCCCATATCAGCCGGATTGCCATTGACGGCGTGGAGGCATCCGCAGGCCGTACGGTTGATGGGCGGCTCCGGGTGGCGGGGATCGAAATGGCGCCCACGACCCGGCCGGCGCCCCAGGCGGCTTCGAAGTCCGCGCCCTCTCCCAGCGCCGCCTTCCGCCTTGCGATCGATGAATTGACGGTAGGCGATGCGCGTGCCGCGTTCAGGGATGGGGGCATCGAGCCGGCGGCCGACCTGGCGGCGACCGTGGTTGGTCTGACCGTCAAGGGCCTGTCGCTGGACCCGGGCCGGCCGGATGCGCCCGTCGATCTCTCCGGCCGCTTCACGTTGCCAGGCCTCGCCCGCGAGGTTGCGCTCTCGGGCACTGCGCGGCCGTTTGCCGCCAGGAGGACAGTTGACCTCGTCGTGGAAGCGGAGGGCCTGAAGCCCGATGCGGTCAAGCCGTACCTCGATGCCCTTGGACTGCAATCGCAGTTGCGGGACGGCCGGTTTGCCTGCCGATTGAGCGCGGCGTTCACGATGGGCGATGGCGGCGCCATTGACGGCGATCTGCATCTTTCCGGCCTCTCGCTCAAGGATGGCGCGGATCTGTTGGCGCTGGATGATGTGAAGCTCTCGGGCATGAAGCTCGACCCGGCCAAATCGCTGATCAGCATCCGGGACATCGCCATCCGCGGTCCGAGCATCAGCGGCCGGCGCGACAAGTCCGGACGAATTGTCCTGCTTGGATGCGCCGTTGATCCACGCGCTGTCATGGCCGCCAAGGAAGCTGCGCCTGTGCCGCGGGCGACGCCGACAACCCAGACGACGCCGGCTCCCGCTGTTTTCGCGGCGCCTCGCATCGCGATCGGGCGGCTCACCTGGCAGGATGTGCGCGCGCGCATCGCGGATGACATGGCCGAACCACCGGTGTCGCTGTCGCTGACCGACTTCGGCGCGGAACTGACCGACGTGTACCTGGACCTGACCGGCTCGCAGGAGTCGAAGCCGGGCAGTTTCAGCCTGCATCTATCGATGCCCGGCGTGGTGAACAACCTGGATGTGCGCGGAACGCTGACACCCAAGACTGAAGCGATCGGTTTCGACATCGCGTTCGCCGCCGACGGGCTTTGCCCCGACCTGCTTGCGGCGTACATCAAGCCGACCGGGATCGACCCGGTGTTGAGAAGCGGCTCGGTGTCGCTCAAGGCGACGGGGACGTTCACACAGACCAGCGACGGCATTGCCACTTCCCTGATTGTCCAGAATCTCAAGTACGCCGACGGCGGCACCGAACTGGCCGGCCTGGATCGCCTGCGCGTGGATGGCCTGAGCATCGACGGCACGGTGGTGAAAGTGGCCACGGTCGAAGTGGGCGGGCCGAGGGCGAGCATCCACCGGCAGGCGGATGGCGCCTTTCTTGCCGGCGGCCTGCGCATACGCCCGGTAACGCCGCCCAAGCAGGCGGGCCCTATTGCAGTCGCGTCCCCCGGCACGCGCCCGACGACGCGGCCGGGCGCTCCGATCCTGCCTGAGTCGCCCATTGTGCTGCACGTGAGGTCGCTCAAGGTGCACGACGCCGCAATCCATTGGGCCGACGACGTTGCAGCCAATCCGGTTCGGACGACGCTTCGGGCCACCTTCGAACTGGACGGATTTGCGTACCCCAAGCCGGCTGGCCCGGCAACCATCAAGCTCTCGGCGAAGGCTGACGGGGCGGCCGATGCGCTCGATGTGGCCGGGACGTTCGCCCTGTCCCCGACAGGTCAGGAGGCGAAGCTGGAGATTCAGGCGGCGGGGCTCCGAGCCGGGCCACTCGCGCCATATGTACCGCCGGGCATCGGGATTACTCTCAGAGACGGTCGTCTGAAGACGAAAGTGGATGCCGCGCTGAGGAACCATCCGGACGGTGGTTACACCGGGCACCTGCTGGTTGACGGCCTCGACTACCGTGACGGCGCCGATGGCGCAGCGCTCCTGCGCCTCGACTCGACACGCGCCATCGTCACGCGCGCCGACCTGCCCGATACGATACTCGCGGTGGAGGAATTGACCGTCGCGGGCGTGGAGACGGACCTGCGCTTGTTGAAGGATGGATCGATCAAGGGGCTTGGCCTGTTGCTCGCCCAGGCACCGGCAACCGCCGAACCCGAGGCGCCCGCCGCGCCGCCACCTGCCGTTGACGAAGCGATTCCGGATGCGGAGGTGCGGCCGCCCGGAGCGGGCAAATCCGGGGCCGCCGAGGCGGCTGCCATTCTTGCCTCGCGCGTGCTCCGGCCGATGCCGCAGGTGACGGTGGGCAAGCTCGATCTGCACCTGCGCAGAGCGACGCTGGCTTCTGAGACCCGACAGGAGGCCTCGCCTCTCGCGGTGTCCGACTTCCGCCTGCGCAGCCTCAAGCCCATTGACTGGCTCGGCGCTGACGGCGCGACCAAGCCTCCCTCGGCGTTCGAGATCACCGGCCGGATTGAGCCGGCCATCAATGACCTGAAACTCTCCGTTCAGGCTGCGCCGTTCGCCCGGGAGCCTTCGCTGGTCCTGGATTTGACCGCGGGCGGGATCAGCGGGATGGGCATCCTCTCCCTCGTGCCCGAGTTGAAGCCCTTCGTGGAAGGGTCCGAACTGACGGATGGGTCTCTGAAATCTCACCTGGAAACGCAGGTCAAGCTCGACCGTGCCGTCGCGTCGGACTTCGATCTGTCACGCGGGTTCGAGATGGACCTGCTTATCAAGGGTACGGAGTACCGCGCTGTCGGCGGCGGGCCTGTCCTGGCCGGCGTGGACGAACTTCGCGCGGAGAAGGTGCGCGTACGGCCGAAGGAGTCCACCTTCATCGCCAAATCCGTCGAGATTGCCCAACCCAAAGGACGTTTTCATCGTGATGCCCGCGGCATCCACGCGCTGGGGTGGGTGATTCCCCTGGCCCAGGCCGAGCCCACGACGAAGCCGGTTGCCGCCGCAGTGGCCGCTGTCCCGGCGCCGCCGCAAACCTCGCCGCCCGCCACGCAGCCCAAGGCTTCCCGCCCGACCGGCGAGATGCGCATCGACCGGCTCAGCATCAGCGGCCTGGATCTAACGGTCGAGGACCGCACGTTCCAGCCCGCCCTCATCGTCCCTCTGACGAACCTGGACTTCGAGGCCCGGGGGCTTTCCAACCAGATACTCTACGAAGACCGTCCACTGCGCTTCAACCTGCTGATCAACTCCGGCAAGGCGCCTCTCCCGCGGCGTGGCGGGGCTTCGCGATCCATCGCCGATGGTGGGGGAGGGACCTTGGCGGCCGATCTCGCCACTGAAGATCGCGAGCTGTTCTCGCAGATCACTGCCAGCGGCAAACTCTCGCTCTACCCCACGCTCAACGGGTGGGCGAAGACCTCCGTCAACGGCTTCGAACTTACAGGTGTCCGAGGCATCGCCAAGGCCGCCAGCATCACCGTGGGAGGCGGCACGGTCGACGCCAAAGTGGATGTGCGCCTGCCGGGCGATGGTTCGCTTCAGGCGCGCACACGCACCGTCATGACCGATCTGCGCGTGACGGAGCCGCCCGACGGGCCGATTCGCCGAACCCTGCAACTGCCCAGTCCGTTGGATGTGGTCATCGTGGCGCTGGAGGATGCCGATGGCTCCATCACCGTCTCGCTGCCTGTCGCACTCCAGGGGGCCGAGATGGCCTGGGACCCGGTCATCGGTGCGGCCATCGGCCAATTCGGGAAGATTGTCGCCGTTGCCATCGCCTCCTCGCCATTGAAGGTGACCCAGGGCGTCGGGTCGCTGATCGGCCTGGGCGGGCGCAAGGAAAAGGACACGACACCCGTGTCGCTCGAGTTTGCCTCGGGCTATGCCGGGCTTGATGCGGAAGAGCAGAGTCGTCTTGACGAGCTGATCCAGCGATTGCGCAAGGAGCGTGAGATGACCCTCACCCTCAGCCACACGCTGGTCGCCGCCGACGTGCAGCGCGTGCGTGCGCTGGCGAATCCATCAGTGGACGATGCGAGCCATCTCGCCGAGCGACTTCGCCAGAGGCGGATCGAGCTGGCGACCCTCCGGGCGAGCGTTGCCGGCGAGGCCAGGGCGCAACTCGCCGCCGGGCTCGATGCCGGGCAGTCACTGCTTCGGCTACGCGCCATCGACCGCGAGTTGGCGGATGCCGAGTCGGCCCTTGACGCGGCCTATGACCTGCTCCGCCCCGGCGCCTACCAGGAGCCGCAGCAGCTTCGCCGCGCGCGGTCAGCCGCGATTGATCTGGGCCGGCAGCGACTGCTGGTCATTCGCGACACGATCATCGCCTCCGGCCTGCCGGACATCGAGAAACGCCTGAACATCATCAAGCCGACGTTCAATCCCGCCGAGGACGCGTCGGCCGGAAGCGTGCTGGCCGTGCCGATCACGAAGAAGTCCAAGTGATGTGGCGTCGTGGCGGATGATTCGCCGAGCCGGATGTGGAGGTTGCAGCTTGCCACGGGAAGGGTAACGGAGGCAGCCGGACCGGCCGATCTGCCGCAGGATTTGCCGGATCAAGAACCAGACCAGGCGGCTCGATTCAGCAAGAGCCAGCATTTACTGGCGGTCACTGGAGCAGCGCGGCATGAAATGACACAAGCCCCTGATTTATCAGGGGCTTGTGCGTCATCTGGCACTGAATGTCATCAGCGAGGGCGACGGGGCTCGAACCCGCAACCACCG
>CAZMXI010000185.1:0-9154 GCA_964570205.1 uncultured Tepidisphaeraceae bacterium | reverse complement strand
GGTCCTGTTCTGTATCGGCGCCATCCTGGCGCTTCAGATGGCCCCGACCCTTAGGCAGTTCGGTATCCTCTCGACCGTTTCGGACATCATCGCCATTGCCGTGTTCCGAGAACTGGGGCCCCTGGTGTCGGCGATCGTTCTGACCGGATTCGCAGGCGCATCCATAGCGGCGGAACTCGGCACGATGGTGGTTTCCGAGGAACTGGAGGCCCTCGACGCCCATGCCATCCCGCCGATCCGCTTTCTCGTCGTGCCGCGCATTCTGGCAACCACGATCATGATGGTCTGCATGGCCGTTGTGGGCGATCTGATGGGAATGACGGGCGGCCTCGTTGTTTCCCAATCGTTGCTCGATATCGGCTGGCGGCAGTACTTGACTCACACGTTCGAGATGCTCGAGACGCGGGATTTCCTCACTGGCTTGGTCAAGGCCGGCGTTTTTGGCATGCTGATCAGCTCTCTGGCCTGCTATCTGGGGCTTAACGTGACCGGCGGCGCCGAAGGCGTCGGCGTTGCCACGACCCGCACGGTCGTCCTGACGATCGTCGCGCTGATCGCCACCGATCTGATGTTCACCGCGGCGTTCTTCTTCCTGGGTTTATAGGAATGTCTGAGCTCGCCATACAGGTTCGCGAAGTCACTAAAGTTTATGACGGCCGGGCCGTGCTCGACCGCATCAGCCTCGATGTGCGCCACGGCGAGACGCTGGTCATCCTCGGTGGTTCCGGGTCGGGAAAGTCAACCCTGCTGAGTCTCATGATCGGCAACAAACGATTCGACGGCGGTGACATCATCGGTCTGGGCAGGAGTCTGGGCACGATGACCGATCAGGAGTTGACCGAATATCGCCGATCAATCGGCGTGCTCTTTCAGAGCGGCGCGCTGTTCAACTCCATGACGGTGGCCGAAAACGTCTCCCTGCCTCTGCGGGAGCACACCGATCTGCCGCACGAGACCATTGACATCATGGTCAAGATCAAGCTCGAGCTGGTGGGCCTTCGCGAGCACGCCGAGAAGATGCCATCGCAGCTCTCGGGCGGCATGAAGAAACGCGCCGGACTGGCGAGAGCGATCTCGCTCGATCCCCGCGTGCTCTTCTACGATGAGCCAAGTGCGGGGCTCGATCCGGTCACCAGCGCTGAAATCGACCAGCTCATCAACGACCTGAACCATAAACTGGGTGTGACCAGCGTGGTTGTGACGCATGAAATGGACTCGGCGTTCCGCATCGCCGATCGCATGGTCCTCCTTGACCGCGGCAAGTTCATCGCCAGCGGCACCCCGGAGGAAATGCGCGATTCCGACAACCCGTTCGTGCGGCAGTTCATTCATGGGCTGATCGAGGGTCCGCTCACCGATCGCCGCCGGGCGGGCGGCTACGAAGACGATCTGCTGGGGCTTGGCCTATAGGAACAAAACATGGAAAGGCAACGCAGCAACCTCAAGGCAGGGCTGTTCATCCTTGTGAGCATCGCCCTGGTTTTCGTCATCGTGGGCGCCATCAACGGCATCGCTCGTTACTTGAACCCCAGCCAGATCCGCACCGCCCGGTTTTCGCTCAAGGATGACCTCGGCGGGCTGCGGGTCGGCGACGATGTGCGCATCGGTGGGTATAAGGTGGGGGAGGTCCGCCGCATCGAGATACTGCTGCCCGGCGACCCTCGCGCCGCCACACGCCCCTCCGATGTGCCGACCAGAGAGCCCATGGTCCTGGTCACTTTTTCATTGCCCCTCATGTACGAACTGCGCGAAGGGGCTCAGGTGAGCATCCAGACCGGCCTGACTGGCCAGAGCAACCTGAACTTCGATACACTCGGCACCGGTCACGTCCTGCCCGATCGCCTCGCCCTCATCGGCCAGCCCGGCGCTATGAGCGTGGTCATGTCCGCCATGAGGGACATGGCCCCGTCAATCAAGAGCACGGCGGACGACGTCAGCGCAATGGCCTCGTCCATCCGAACCCAGACCCTCCCGCGCATCGACCAGATGGTCGCCAATGTCCAGACCGAAACGATCCCGGCCGTCAACAGCATCGTCGCCGATGTCCGCGCCAAGCACATCGGCAACATCATGGACCGGTTCAACGCCGTTAGCGACGCCGCCAGGGAGATGCTCCGGACTATCACCGACATGATCGGCCCGACCACCACGGACTTCCACGAGACCATGGCGCATGTGCGCTCAATCACCGGACAGGTCGACCACAAGATGCCCCGAATGCTCGACCAGGCTGATACGATCCTGTTCCGGGTCGATACCGCACTGGCCGGCGCCAACGCGGCCATGACCGACTTGCGACAGACGATGCGCAGTGCCCGTGAGATCGGTGCCGAAGTGGAATCGGCCGTCGCGGAGAACCGTCCCAACATCGACGCCATGCTGATGGCACTCGCCGCCAGCAGCGAGAACGTCAAACACACCAGTTCCACCATGAAATACGCCATGGCCGAGCTGCGCCGAAGCCCCTGGCGGCTGATCTTCAAGCCCGACGACAAGAACATCGCCAACATCGATCTGTTCGACGCCGCGAGGCAGTTCGCGGAGGGCGCTGCGCAGCTTAACGAGACCGCCCAGGCCTTGGATTCCGCCATGCGAGAAAAGAACGCCGACCCGGCCCGGCTGAAAAAGCTCCGTCAGGAACTGGACGAGCGATTCACCAGGTTCCGAAACATGGAGGACAAGCTCTGGGAACTCGTGAAGGCCAAATAGCCCGGCCGGTCGCACGCCGGGATGAGCCGGCCCGCCGGCTCTGTATGGCAGGGGGGTCATCTGTGTTGTTGAGGATCCTGCATGTCCAGAATCGTCTGTTCCGAGTGTGCCGCCCTCTGCTGCCGGTACTTTGCGCTGCCCATCGACAACCCCGAAACGCCGCGCCAGTATGACGACATTCGCTGGTATCTCTGCCACGATAACGTGATTGTTTACATCCTCAGGAAGCAATGGTATTTGGGCATCCTCAATGCCTGCAAGCACCTCGGCCCGGACAATCGATGCCAAATCTACGAGATGCGCCCGAAGGTCTGCCGCGGCTACTCGATGGACAACTGCGATTACCATGGCGGCGAGTACGATTTCCAGAAGCTTTTCACCAGCGCTGAGCAACTCGATCGCTATGTCCGCGAGCAACGGCAAAAGGCTGAAAAACGCAAACGGTCCCGCCGCCCAACCGGCCGCAAGTGACGTCCGCAACGCGAAAGGGGGTCGCCTTGGGCCATCCCCTGCGTTAATATTCCGTTACCGGCATGATGGCTGACCATGGCTGATCGAAAGGTCCATTACGAGGCGGCGTTTGAGGCTTATCTGCGCGAGCGAGGAGTGCCCTATGTCGCCGTGGATGAGGCCAGGAAAGCCTTGTTCTCCAACGCCAAACTCAAGAGCTTTGATTTTGTCGTATATAGCGGGAATGGTCCGAACCTGCTGGTGGACATCAAGGGCCGTCAGCTTCGTGGCCGCAGTGGCAGCGCCTCCAGCTACCAGACATGGGCCACCGAGCAGGATGTGGCCGATTTGCTGCAGTGGCAGCAGGTCTTCGGGGATGGCTTCAAGGCGGTGCTGATGTTTGTCTACTGGATCGACCCGCCCCTGACGCCCGGTCCCGGCATGTTTGGGCATCGCGAACGCTGGTATCTGGTACTTGGCGTTGAATTGGCCGAATACCAGGAGCACATGCGGCGGCGATCGGTGAAGTGGGAAACAGTTGCCTTGCCTCAGGCTGATTTCCGCTCACTTGCCCGGCCGATCGAAAGCTGGTTATGATGGAGTCCATGAAGCACCGAATTGCCTGGTTTGCGCTGACCGCGATGTCGCTGCTGGCGACTCCGCTGACGGCCCTGGCGGCCGAAGACGACGAGATCACCACACCGACCCGCCTCGAAGGCTACACGAGCAACGTGAAGCTCGACGCTTCCAGCACCGCGCTGACCTGGCTGCTGTTGATCTTCCTGGCCGTCATCTGCATTGCCGTGTTGTTCAAGAACGCCAAGCGATCGCATCTGGATTGAAGCTGCGAGCCCGCTAGGCCCGCATGTTGACACGGGCGACAGACACTGTGAGACGCTGGCGGGATCGCCCCCGCCCGATGGGTTTTTCGATAGATTGGAGACAACCATGAAAAAGACACTTTGGGCCTTGGTGGTCCTCAACATCATGCTGCTCACGCTGGTCTTCTGGAAATTTGGCGGCGAGAACGCCGCCTTCGCCCAGCGGGCCCCCCGCGGAGATTACGTCATGATTCCAGGGCGCCGGCAGTGGGGCGGTCTACATCTGCGATACGCGTAACGGCTTGCTCGGCGGCTTCGTCTTCGAGGCCAACCGCAATGAATTGGTCACGGTCCCTCCGATTGACCTGATCCGCATCTTCCAGAACGTGCCTCAGCCGCCGCGCTAGCCGCGGCCGTCGTCGGTCACGCTCTTTTCGAGGACCCGCAAACCGAGGTTTAAACCATGACCACCCAGAAGACTGCCATCGGAATTCTCGCGGCCACCGCACTGACGCTCTTGCTGACGCTCTTGCTGGTTCCCAAGCCCGCCACCGGGCAGGTTGCCATCAAGGACAAGGACTATGTCCTATGCACTTATCCGGGCGTCGGAGGCAATGACGTGATTTATGTCGGCGATACCAACGGCGGCATGTTCGCTGCCATCGTCTACGACGCAAGCGCAAAGCGATTACAGGTCCGCGCGGTTCGCCCGATTGAGGATGCGTTCATCACGAGGTAGCTGTTCCGAGGATACATCACGCACAGCCCGAACGGCGATCGTGTTGCCCATCGCTGTTCGGGCTGCTGCGTTGTTTCCCCATCCGGCCCATTCATGCATAAACTCATAAGTGATCTCGCACAAGTGGTGTTGTCCGACGGACTGCTCGACCGGGACCAGGCCGTTGCCCTGACGCGCATCGACGGCGACGACCTGTACGACCTGCTCTACTGGGCCAATCGAATTCGTATCGCCCGCGTCGGCAGAAATGTGCGTTTTTGCGCGATCGTCGCCGGAAAAGCGGGCGGATGCAGCGAGGACTGCAAGTTCTGCGCCCAATCAGGGCAGCACCAGACCACCCCAGCCGTCCCCGCACAACTCTCGCAGGAGCAGATGCTTGCCAGCGCCAGGCACGCCGCCGAGCACGGCGCCTGTTCATTCGGCATCGTCAACAGTGGCCGTGCGCCCACTCGCCGCGAGCTCGAGGACTGGCTCAAGCCGGCATTCGTCCGGATCGCCTCTGAGGGAAAGACCCGCGCCTGTGCCACCCTTGGCACGCTCACTCCGGAGACCGCACGGTTCCTTTACGCCTGCGGGGTCCGTCGCATCAACCACAATCTAGAGACCTCCCAGCGACATTACCCCAACATCATCACCACTCACCCCTTCAGCGAGCGTCTTCGTACACTGAGAATCGCCAAAGCCGCCGGGCTGTCCCTCTGCTCCGGTGGCATCTTCGGCATGGGCGAAGGCTGGACCGACCGCGTCGATATGATGTTCACTCTGCGCGATGTCGGCATCGACGTTATGCCCATCAATTTCCTTAACCCAATTCCCGGCACGCGCTTAGAACATCTGGAAAAGCTGCCCCCGATGCAATGCCTGAAGATCATTGCCATTGCGCGCTTCATACTGCCAGACAAGGAGTTAAAGGTGGCGGGGGGGCGTGAGGTGTGCCTGCGCGATCTGCAAAGCTGGATGTTCTTCGCCGGAGCCAGCAGTACGATGATCGGCAACTACCTCACAACGTACGGCCGCGCGCCAGAACTGGACCATCAGTTGGTCCGCGACCTTGGGTTGAGTTGGGAACCTTACGAGAGTGGGGGGGTAGCACCTCAGGGCGACCCCGCCCTGAATGCCGTAATCAATACGGGCAGATACCGCATCCCTATCCTGGTCGAAAGAGAAATCGAGGGCGCTGCGCCCCATTCCGCCTGAACCATGCCTGCGGCCGCAATCACCGGCATCGGACTCTGCACACCACTTGGCCTCTCCGCTGCGCACACATGGGCGGCCCTCATGGCCGGCCAACATATCGTCGATCACGCCCGAGTGCCTGTGGAGACAGGTTGCGTGAACCGCGTTACGCAGCTTGCCCAGATTGCCGCCGAGGAAGCCGTGTTGGAAGCACACTGGTCTTCTTCAGAGCTTGCGGATGGTCACACAGCTATGGTCATTGGCACTAGCAAGGGCCCAATTGACGCCTGGATGGTCCCCCTACTACACATGGATTCTTCTGCATATGTAGTAGGGGGGCTCGATCTCGCTGGCCTGGGCGAAATCGCACCCGCCTTGGGCGACTTCCTGCAACTCGGTCCCGGTCCACGCCTCACAATCAGCGCTGCGTGCGCCAGCGGCCTGCACGCCTTGATCCGCGCCGCTGTCATGCTTCATAGTGGCGAGGCCCGTCGCGTCTTGGTGGTGGCGGCCGAATCCTCCTTCCACCCGCTCCTGCTTGCCAGTTATCGCAGGCTGGGCGTCTTGGCGAGGCCTGAAATCGGCTGCCGGCCGTTTGATTGTGCCCGCGAAGGCTTTCTGGTTTCCGAGGCCGCGGCAGCGGTCTGTCTGGAGCCATCTGATGCGGCCGACGCCATCGTGATCGACCGGTTCGCGTTCGCCGGCGACGCCACGCACCTCACCGCCGCTCACCCTGACGGCGCTACCCTTCAATGGCTGCTTTCCTCTACCCTCGATCGTCAGAAGATCGACTTGATCCACGCCCACGGCACGGGCACGCAGGCCAATGACGCTGTTGAGCTGGCCGCCATTGAAGAGTCCCTGGCCGCATCCAGGCAATCCCCGCTCCTGTACTCACATAAAGGAGCCCTGGGTCATAGCTTAGGTGCATCCGGATTGATCTCGATCGTGCTGAACTGCATGGCTCACCGATCAAACCAGGTTCCGGCCAACGTTCGCACGAACACTCCTCTGGCCACATCCGTTGTCACCCTGAACCGAAACCCAATGGCCCGGCACATCGCCCAGAGCATCGCATTGGCCGCCGGCTTCGGTGGCGCATCAGCGGCAGTGACCCTGCGGTCACGCAGCCAGACGAGCAGGTATTCAGTCACAGCCTGACGATTCCAGGACTTCGGGGATTCCAGGCGAAGAACCAGCCGCAGGTCGTCTTCCGAGAGCGTGCCCCGGTCTCGCGGGATCGAACTTAACATAACATGGATTATGGGACGTGGGGGGGGGTGAGTACGGAGTCGGCCTGGGCCTGCTCAGGGCCTCAGCTACGTGGCGAGATCCTCCCCGATGGAATGGGCCACCACCAGTTGCTCCAGCCGGTCGTCCATGGCCGTACAGGCTTGCTTCGCGTCAAATGGGTTCAGCAGTTTGGCGAGCTGCTCCCGGTAGTGCATCGGCTGCTCGATCCACCAGACGTTTTGAAGTTGCTGTGCCATGCGGTCCGGGGCGGTCGGCTCATACAGGCACAATGGGTGCAGCGATTCCGGCAGCAGTTCGGGATAAACTCCGCTCCGCGGAAACACCGGCCAGCAACCAGCGTGCAATGCGCGGACGGCGTGCAGGTCGCACGCAGCCCCGGGTCGGGCGCTGATGATCACGGCCGATTCGTACAGGGCGCGGATCTGCGAGGGCTCATCCCGCTCGGAGATGGTCTGACGGGGCAGTTCCTCGTCGAGGCCCTCGACCGGCCCGACCGTTGTCAACCGGTATTTCTCGCCGCGCCGGGACAGCATCCCCAACGCCTCGTTCAGCAGTTTGATGTTGGCATCTCGGGTGTCGACGAATAGCCGGCGGCTGTCTCGCTCTATCTCCTTCGTGCCAAGGATGTCGCGATGCGACTCGAAATCGTACGGCGGCGGCATGAGCTGGGCCTTGGCCGTCAATTCCGGGAGCGGGTTCATGCCCGACAATTCCGGATGTCGCTCGACCAGCCAGCTTGCCTTCTTCAGAAACGTCCGAAGGTGATAGAGCGAATTGAACCACAATTCACTGGCGGCCCCCGCCGTGCTGAGGTTCACCAGGTGAAGGGGATTCTCCGCCCGCTCGCCCACGGGAGGAAGCTGATTGTCATGGAAGTAGACGACGCGGGGATGCGCCCCCAGTTCCGGCACCAGCCGCACCAGATCCGCCAGGTTCATGGCCTCGCTGGTGAACAGCAGGTCAACCCGGCCGATCCAGTGCCGCGATAGCTGCTCGGCAAACCAGTGGGCGGCCGCTGCCAGCCGCCGCTCGATGCGTCGCGGTGGCAGACGCAGCAGCGTCCAGCGATGGCGGCTGTGACGCAGAATCGTCTCCAGCATCGCCTGGCGCGGCCCGCCGAAGAACGGTTCCAGTGCGAGGATATCAAGCTGGCTGGACACGCGTTCCGCTCAGAGAGACAGCAGAGTCCTGCGGCCGGGTGCGTCCCGGCCGCCGAGTGCCCATTGATACCCGCAAATGCCCTACTTGTTAAGACGTTCAAGCAGATACTGCAGAATCCTGTCCTTCGAGACGCGTTCCTGCTTCATGGTGTCACGGTCGCGAACCGTAACGGTCTGATCCTGGTTGGTCTGGCCATCAACGGTCAGGCAGAACGGCGTGCCGGCCTCATCCTGTCGGCGATACCGCCGCCCCACCGCGCCCTTCTCATCATAGAACACGGCGACGTGCTTCTGGAGGTCCTTGTAGATGGCCATGGCTGTCTCGGGCATGCCATCTTTCTTGACCAGGGGGAAGATGGCCGCCTTCACGGGGGCAAGTCGTGGATGGAAGCGCAGGACGGTCCGGGTCTCCATCTGGCCCTTCTCATTCGGCGCCTGGTCCTCGCCATAGGCTTCGCACAGGAAAGCCAGCAGCGACCGCGTAGCGCCGGCCGACGGTTCGATCACGTGCGGGACGAAGCGTTCCTTGCTTTCATCGTCGAAATAAGAAAGATCTTTCCCGCTGAACTGCATGTGTTGCTTAAGGTCATAGTCGCCGCGATGGGCTATGCCTTCCAGTTCGCCCCAGCCCCAGGGGAAGAGGTACTCGACGTCGCTGGTCCCCTGCGAATAATGGCTCAGTTCCTCCTGCCCGTGCTCGCGCAGCCGCAGCGCATCGCTCTTGATGCCCAGATCCTGGTACCACTTGAACCGGGCATCGCGCCATTTCTCGTACCATTCGCGACTGGTGTTCGGATGGCAGAAGAACTCGATCTCCATCTGCTCGAACTCGCGTGACCGGAATA
>CAZMXI010000184.1:0-9161 GCA_964570205.1 uncultured Tepidisphaeraceae bacterium | reverse complement strand
AACAACGTCGATTTTCAGGAATTCATGATCCAGCCGTGGGGATTCGACAACTTTGCCGACGCCATGCGGGCCGGCGTCGAGATCTACCACGCCTTGAAGAAGGTCCTGCACGACAACAAAATGAGCACCGCCGTCGGCGATGAGGGCGGCTTCGCCCCAAACCTGAAGGACAACGAGGATGCGCTGAAGGTCATCGGCGAGGCGGTCGAAAAGGCCGGCTACAAGTTCGGCAAGCAGATCTTCGTGGCCCTGGACCCCGCCACCAGCGAGCTGTGGGACAAGGAGAAGAAGGGGTACAAGTTCTTCAAGAGCAACCCTGACAAGATCCTCAGCAGCGAACAGATGGTCGATTACTGGGCCAAGTGGTGCGAGAAGTACCCGATCCGGTCGATCGAAGACGGCCTCGCCGAGAACGACTGGGATGGCTGGAAGCTGCTGACGGACCGGGTGGGCAAGAAGGTGCAACTCGTCGGCGACGACCTGTTCGTCACGAACGTCAAGTTCCTGGAAAAGGGCATCAAGACGTGCACCGCCAACGCGATCCTGGTCAAGGTCAACCAGATCGGCACCCTGAGCGAGACATTTGCAGCGGTCAACCTGGCGATGCGCAACGGTTACAACGCCGTCCTCAGCCATCGCAGCGGCGAAACTGAGGATGCGACGATCGCCGACATCGCGGTGGCCACGAACTGCGGCCAGATCAAGACCGGCGCCCCGGCGCGGTCGGATCGCGTCGCCAAGTACAACCAGCTCTTCCGGATCAACGAGCAGCTCGGCGAACAAGCTGAATTCGGCGGAAAGTTCTGGAACAAGTAGGGCCGATAAAGAGAACAGTGATGAAGGATGAGGGATGAACCTGCGCTTCATCTTTCATCCTTCGTCCGTTCTCTGAGAGCGCCATGCAAGCGAAGGATGAACAAATCGACGGTCGTGAGCGGCCCCATGCGGATTGTCTGCCCGCCGCGCCCCCGCTGCCGGCTATGGCATCCGGGCGTCACGGATGGACGATCGTGTTGATTTCCATCGGTCTGGTGATGATTGGCCTGTGCGTGGTCATTCCCCAGATTGACGAAAACCGACAGCTCGTCTACGAATGCGAGAAGCTCCGCGTCGATCTGGATCAGATTGAGAAGCAGGTGGCGGTGAACCAGGAGTTTGTCTCGCGGCTGGGGCGCGACCCGGCGATCGCCGAGCGACTTGCCCAGCGCCAGATGAGTTTCATCCGGAAGGGGGCACGCTCAATGACTCTCGAGGGCGAAGCCGACGCCGACCGCTCGCCCTTCTCGCTGGTCAACGTGCCGCCTCCGCCTCCTGTTTCAGAGTATCGACCGGTCGAGGGACGCATTGCCGGGCTGTGCCGCGACCCGCGCAGCCGGCTCTATATGATCGGCGCCGGTCTGATGCTGCTGGCCATCGGGCTGGTGCTCGGCCCGAATATCGTCGAGGCCAAAGCCTGAACGGCTCTGTGTTATACTCCCCCGCGTGAGCATCGCTCTTGCCATCGAAACCTCCTCCCGCACCGGCTCCATTGCCCTTGCCGATATCAGTGCGCCCCAACTCTGCATCCTGGCCGAGGAGCAGTTTGCACACGGGCTCAAGCACGCAGCCGAGATCATCCCCATCATCGACCGGTTGTGCGGAGGGCGCGGCCTCGGACCGGCCGACGTCGCCGAGCTTCACGTGTCGGCCGGGCCAGGCTCGTTCACCGGACTGCGCATCGCCATCACGCTGGCCAAGATCCTCGCCTTCGCCCGCGGCACGAAACTGGTCGCGGTCCCCACGGTGCGAGTGCTGGCCGAGAACGCTCCGCCGGAAACCGAGCATCTGGTGATCGTTCTGGACGCCAAGCGGGATCAGATCTACACCGCCCGTTTCGCCCGCGAGATGGATGAGTGGCGGGAGGTGGAGGGCGCGCATCTCGACACCCTCGCCGCAGTCCTTGCCCGCAGTCCGCGGCCGGTTTGGCTGCTAGGCGAGGGGATTCCCGCCCACGAGCCGTTCATCCCCGATGATCCTGGCATCATCGTCGCGCCAGCCGACACGTGGCGGCCACGCGCCGCCGTGGCAGCGATGCTCGGCGCTCGGATGGCGCGTCTCGGGCAGTACACCGATCCGTACCATCTCGTACCCATTTACATCCGCCCGCCCGAGGCGGAGGAAAAGTGGCAGGCGATGCATGGCGCATCGCCATGCCCCCAATAAGACCAGAGCCGCGAAAGGAGAGTCCCTTCGCGGCTCGGCATACCTGAACATCCCCCGAAACCCGGATTACCGGTCAAACTGGGCGTCGAAAGCGATCGATGAGGGCTGGAAGTCGATCTTGCGGACGAACGTGGCAGCCTCGCGGGCGCCGTGCTCGCGGTCCATGCGGCTGTCTTCCCACTCAACCGACAGCGGCCCCCTGTAGCCGATGTCGTTGAGGGCGACAATGATTTCTTCGAAATTGATATCGCCATGCCCAGGCGAACGGAAGTCCCAGTAGCGCCGCGGATCGGCGAAAGTGGTGTGGCCGCCAAACACGCCCACGCTGCCGTCGCCGTGGCCCCACCAGGCATCCTTCACATGCATGTGGAAGATGCGATCCGGGAAGGTGCGGATGAACTTCACATAGTCCACGTGCTGATAGCCGAAATGGGATGGATCGAAGTTGAAGCCGAATCGCTTGTGGCCCTTGACCGCTTCGACGGCGCGCTGGGCGCTGGCGATGTCAAACGCGATTTCGGTCGGGTGCGCTTCCAGCGCGAAATTGACATCCTCCTTGTCAAAGGCATTCAGAATGGGCAGGAACCGCTTGGCGAAATCATCGAAGCCCTTCTGCCAGTAGTTCTGGTCGGTCGGCGGGAAGGCGTAGATCGAACCCCAGATGCTGGAGCCCGTGAAGCCGTTGACCACCGCGCCGTAACCGGGAATCCGGCGGCAGCACGGGCCGGTCGGCTTGGCGTTCATGAACTTGCGCGCGGCCTTGGCGGTGTCGATCATGCGCTGGGCAGCGCGCTGTCGAACGCCCTCAGGCTCGCCGTCGCCCCAGACCTCCGGCGGCAGGATCAGCTTGTGCCGCTCGTCGATGTTGTCGCAGATCGCCTGCCCGACCAGATGAGCCGAGATCGCCAGGCAATCAAGCCCATGTCCGCAGAGAATGTCCCATCGGCTCTTGACATAGCCGTCATCCTTGAGGGCGCGGGCAACGTCGAAGTGATCGCCCCAGCAGGCAAGTTCCAATCCGTCATATCCGAAGCTCTTCGCCTTCTGGCAGAGTTCCTCAAGGGGCAGGTCGGCCCATTGGCCGGTGAACAGTGTGACAACGCGAGCCATGACTCTCTCCTTCGCTAAAAGGTGACGTTGATCGTGCGAACCCGTATCAGAACGTTTTGACGGCCGCATGTCAATGCTTCATCGAGGCTTCCTCTGTCGCGGCGTTTGACAATTGCGTCCAGGAAGTGGAGGCTGATTCCGAGTTGGAGAATATGCCCCAATGAATACCGCATTGCAGCGGATTGTCTCACTGGCCGGTCGCCCTGAACTCGTGCCCGGCATCGAACGTGTTCACGCCGACTGTTGGCCACGCTTCATCATCGACGGCCACTGCGCAGACGGCACCGACCGCCTCTGGGAACCGCTGCTGGACCGATTCGCCGAGTTTCAGCTCGTCATGCTCGACGAATCGGGCGAGATTCTCGCGGCCGGGCACACGATTCCGCTCCGCTGGGATGGAACGCCGGGCGACCTGCCCGATGGTTGGGCGGCCGGACTGCTTCGCGGCTTTGAGGAGGCCGACAACAACGCCGAGCCCAACGCGCTGATGGCCTCGTCGATGTCCGTGTCGCCCGCCGCCCGGCAGCGCGGCATATCCACGGCGATGCTTCGGGCGATGCGGCAGCTCGCCGCCGACCGTGGCTGGGCATCGATGATCGCGCCCGTCCGGCCGAGTTGGAAGGATCGCTATCCGCTCACGCCGATCGAACGCTACGTCGAATGGACGACACCCGCCGGTCAGCCGTTCGATCCGTGGATTCGCGCCCACCGCAGGCTGGGCGCACAGCCCATGGGCATCGCACATCGCTCCATGAGCATCATCGGCGCCGTGGCTGAGTGGGAGGGGTGGACCGGGCTGCCCTTTCCGGAGTCCGGTCCTTACGTCGTCCCCTCAGCGCTGGTTCCCGTCACGATCGATCGGAAGACGAACCTCGGCCGCTACGATGAGCCCAACTTCTGGATGCGCCATTCCACTCGTTAGCGGCCGAACCATAATGGCCGTTTCACCATCTTCACCCGCCGGCGGGCCTAGCGGACCGATAACCGGCGATTGACGGTTATTGTGACCGGCAATCACGTTTATCGGGCTCGTTCCTTCGTTGGATTGCTCTTCCATTCCGACCCGTCCTTCCGAGAAGATCAGTGTCCGTTGTGCTGCCAGCGCGCCCCTGGGCGAGGCCGGCAGAAAGACGCCCGGAAGCCCTGAGGTCAAGATGGTCAAGCGCCATCGTCGTACCGTGCGCAGGATCGCGCTGATTGCCGCGAGCCTGCTGGTGGCGATGTCACTATTTCTTGTGGGCATGCTCGTGAACACCCAGCCGGCCAGGGCGGAGGCTTTGCCATCGGCCCGGGAGCAAGCATCGCCTCAACCACCTCGGCACCTGCCCGACGCGCAGGGTGGCTCGGGCCTGCTTCTCAGCGATGAATGGCCCATTTGGGAACCCGGCAGCGCGTCCGGCATCTATCTGCCCCATAGCCCAGGCATCGGCGGGCGCGGACTTGAATCGAGGCATTCTTTGCCCGCGGGCCGGCTTTCTCTCAATTTGATCGGCGGCGCTGGCCCCGTGGGCGAACTGGCATATCCCACCACCATCGCCCCGCCATCCGACTACACCCATTCGCTCAACCTGAGCTTCGCGCCCGGCCCGCTGGGCTATTTCGGCGAGCTGCGCGACTACTGGCTGAACAACGGCGGTTTTTCCGGCAATGAGAGCGACTACGACTGGCCCGACCGCCCCCGCCGCGACGACCCGATACCCAGCGTGCCCGAGCCCAGCGCCCTGGGGATCCTGGCGAGCACAGCGTTTCTCGGCCTGCTCCGCCGCAGCCGCCGACCTGCATCACTTCTCGCTCAGCACAACCACGCCGGCGAAGTCGACCAGTGGCGCCTGTAGGTATTGCTGGCAGAGCGTACGATAGAGCCTCGTGAGCTTGGATTCGCCGACGGCCTCTTCCATCGCCTCGATGGCCTCGATGCAGTCGGCGAAGCGCGCCTCCCGAAAAGCCGCGATGACGGCCGACGTCAACTCCGCCAGTCGCGTCTGCTCCGCCGTCGCCTGATCCACGAACGCCAGCGGCTCGTAGGTCATCACGCCTTCGAGCTTGCCGACGACCTGGATCCTGCCGATCGGGCGGAAGAGGACGGCATCGCCGACGAGATCGCGGGCACGGTCGTTGAGCAAGATGCTCGATCCGAAGGCCTTGTTGGCGGACTCCAGCCGCGAGCCGAGGTTCACCGTGTCGCCCAGAACGGTATAGTCGCTTCGGCTGCCATCGGACGGCCCGGCGTCGCCAACCACCATCAGTCCCGACGCGATGCCGATGCGCATGTTCAGGGCCGGCAGGCCGCGTTCCGCCAACGACTGGTTGAATGCCACCATGCTCTGCTGCATCTCCAGGGCGCAGCGCACGGCCGCAGTGGCGTGCGCAGCGTTCTCGCGCGGAGCGCCGAAGATGAACATGATCCCATCGCCCAGAAACTTGTTCAGAAAGCCCGTGTGCTTGCGGATGATCGGGACCATCAGGCCGAGGTACTGATTGAGCAGGGGAATCGTGCGCTCGCGAAGCTGCTCCGACACGCTCGTGAAACCCGCCAAGTCGGTGAAGACGACGGTGAGCTCCTTCTCCTGCCCGTCGAAACGGGCATCATCGCGCTCCAGCACATAGTCCACCAGAGCCGGATCAACGTAGTTGCTGAACCGTCGCGTCACCCGCGCGCGTTCATTGCGTTCGATCATGTACCGAGCCAGCGTTCCCCCCGACCAAACGATCGCCACCGCCAGCAGAGGCGCTGTGACGCCCACCAGCAGGTTGTGCGCATCAAACAGGCACAGCCCGTTGAGCAACGCATACCCCGCACCGACGACGATCGACGCCAGCAGGGCCCGCCACGGCGTCAGCCACGCCACGATTGCCGTCGTCAAAAGCCCCATGAACACCGTGATCAGGCCGGTGACGTGCCAGGGCACGGCATACCAGAATTCGCCGGTCAGGATGGCGTTGAACACGGCACCATGCACCACCACGCCCGGGCAGCGGGGATGCAGGCTGGTCGGCACCTGGTCGGCCAGCGCGCCCACCGCCGTCCACCCCATCAGCAACGCCTTGCCGCCAAGCTGCTGCCGAAGCTCATCGCGGCGCTTCCCGAGATCCTCCTTCAACCCTCGAATCTCCCGGCCCAATCGCTTGAGAATGTCGAATGCCGCAAGGTACCTCTGCCGCAGCACGCGGTCTTCGTTCGACAGCGAATCCGGGTCCATCTCCGACCAGAACTGGATCGTCTCCGCCTGATCCAGCCGGTTCGATGTGTACTCGATGAGCGTGAGATGGGCCTCGGGATGCCGCGGGTCCGGAGGGTGCGATTCGAGCTCGTATCGCTTCGCATCCGCCGCTGCTTCGAGCAACGTGATGATCGCACGCAAAGCATCCCGATTGTTGCGGATGATTCTGTCCTGGAGTTGGCACGCCTCCCAGATGTAATACAGGGGCACGTGCTGCCTGGGCCGCACATACAGGGGATAATCGTACATGTTCTCCCACCCGGTCGGACCGCTTGCACCGAACCAGGGGATGTCGAAGAACATGCCGCAGCGACCACGTGCTGTTTCCTGCAAACGAACCGGTATGGCGATGTCCCCTTCAGCGCGCGGGATGATGATGCGATCGGGCAACAGCTTCAGGTCGCCCGGCTTGACGTCCAGCATCGCGCACGCCAGCGACAGCCCCATCTGCGGCATGGCCCAGTCACGATGATTGGCCCACAGCGGGACGTTCCGGACAATGCCGTCGCCCATGCGGGGATAATCGACAAAGCCGCTGCCAGCGGCATTCCGTGAGAAAACCTCGAGCGTCGGCTGCTCCTCGCGCGTGCTCATAAGCGGCGGCAGGCCGTCGGGAATCGCCCGGCCGAATCGTCTCAGCGCCTCGATGGCGCAGTACCGTCGATACTCCGACTCCAGCAGCCGGATCGAGGGAGAGGACCTGGTCTGCTCATCCCACTGCGGAAGGATGCGGCGTCGCAAGTCCGCGAGTGTTCCCGGATCGCGCCGCATCTCTTCGCTGACGCGCGCATACATCGCCTCGTGCCTCGCGAGTTCGAAGTGTTCGATCACGCTTGGCAGGTCCAGTCTTCCGCCCGGCAACTGGCCCTGGATACGCTCAAACAGCCCGGGGCGGTCCAGGTCCGGGTTGCGATGCAGTTCCCGCACCATCGCTCGGTGAAGCGGCGTGTCCGGCTGGTACGAGGTGAGGTTCAGCGATACCGGGATGACCGCCCGGCCGTAGCGTCCCAGGGCCTCCGCGAAAGCGGCGTCATGATCAAGGCGACGGAACCCGGTTGGCTCGGCCGGCCGGGTTGCGGGACGTGTCGTCGGCGCCCCGGAGTCCTCGATCGGCTCCCATCCCGGCTCCTGGGGCTCAGAGTAGATGACGTCCATCGCCAGAGCCTTGGCGCCGGCGATGCCAATCTCGTCGATGATCCTGGCCATTCGGCTTCGTGGCCAGGGCCAGGCGCCTATCAGCTCCAGGCTCTTGTCATCGATATCCAGGTGAATCAGCTTATCGGTCGGCGGAGGCGTTCGAAACTGGCACCGCTGCGCACGCAGGTCGTAGAAGTACTGCTCGCTGTTGGTCAGAAACCCCGAATAGTCCAGCCCCACCACGATCAGTGTGAGCAGGATGCCCAGTATCGCGGTGTCCGCCAGCACTCTTCGCTCGGAGCGGGTCATGACCTCAGTTTAACCGCTGCGGGCCGCTTCATCACACCCAACGCCATCCTATCCCGCCTCGGGGATCATCTGCGAGCGCGAGACCGCGCTGTACGGGGGGCGTCGGCCGGATGCAGCTTGGCGGCAGGCCCGCGCACCGTGGCGCGATCCACCGGCGGCAGCCGCGTCGGCGGCGCCTGGATTGAGAACATGATCTCCGGATCCAGTTCGGTGAGGGTATCCTCGAAAGCCGGGTTGACCTTCCGCCCGTTCAATTCAACGTCGATCGTGTAGGTAGCCGGATCTCCCGTGCCCACATACTGCACACCGTACCGGTACTTGCCCACCGGATAGGCGCCTGACCAGACTGCAGTCTCGACCCCGCCCTCCGCCCCGCCCCGGTCGTTGGCGCTGATCAGGCCACCGCTGGGCACCGTCCCGATGGTCTCATCAATCGCCTGAAGCCGCTCGCCCAGCGGGCTAACGACAATCAGGTCCAGATCCGGGAAACCGGCCTCGCCGCCTTCGCCAAACCACGAAAGCACGAACAGGAGCGTGCCGGTGCCCACCGTCGGCGTGATGACCGTGCCGGCCGGGCCGCGGTTCACGATGCGGTCGAAGTCCCGTACGCCGGTCCCGCCGGCTCCCGCCCTGGTGTTGATGATGAACGCTTCTCGCTCATATTGACCAAGCGACAGAAACGACAGAAATGGCGTGGCGGCGCGCCGCAGCGCGAATCCGGCCGGCGTCGGATCCTGATCGTCCACCGACAGCGGCGCATGCTCGTAATCGCCGGCCGGGCCGGTGCCCAGCACGGTCGTGGTGCCTCCTGCCGGGCCCCGCTCACCCAGACCCCTGAACACCATCGCGCTGGAGTTGAAACTATCCTCCGTGACCTGCACGTCCGAGCCGCGCACCGCCAGAGCGCTGCTCGGGCTGCGAATCACCGATTCATGCTCCAGGCCCGCGGCTTCGATCTGGTAACGCACGCGACCATATTTCATGCCCAGTTCGGTCTTAAGCTTGCCTCCGCCCTCAAATGCCTCCTGTATCTGGATCGCCCCGAGCCGGTCGATCGAGATCACCTGATCCGGCGCCATCGTCAGGACGATCGACGAGCGCGGTCCCGTCCGCACTTCGCCGCCCACCGGCAGGTCCATGCCTACCTCGGCCTTTCGCCACTTCTGCTCATCGCTGTCCCGA
>CAZMXI010000183.1:0-9163 GCA_964570205.1 uncultured Tepidisphaeraceae bacterium | reverse complement strand
GAAGGAAGGAGGGCTGGTCCATGGCGAGGAGGCGATCGAGGGGGATGAGCTGATTGCGCCGGCCGGCCCGCTGGATGAGGGCGAGGCGGTGGTTGTCGGCGGGGATGAGCTTGTCATCGTCGAAGCGGGCGGATTCATACATGCTGGCGAGGCCCTCGGCGACCCAGATGGCGTGTTCCTGGCCGGCGGCGTCGAGGTCGGCGGCGTGGAGGGCGTGGGTGAACTCGTGGGTCATGACCTGGCCGAGGCGCTGGGCGACGAGGAGGCGGTTTTCATCGTTGTAGAAGCCGCCGACGCCGGGCCGGGAGACGATCTTGCGGTAGTCGGCGTCGGAAGGGAGGACGACGCTGATGTACTGGTCGGGGCGGTGGGAGAAGACCTGATCCCACTGGCTGCGGGCCTGGGCGAGGAGGGACTTTTTGAGGGCGTCGAGGGTCTGCTGGTCGGTGTTGGTGGCGAAGATGAGCTTGTTGGCGGTGTCAACCTCGAAGATGTAGCTTTCGCCGAGCTCGCGCTTGAGCCATTCGACGACGATGCGGGCTGCGCGGGCCTGGAACTCATCCTTTCGCTGGAGGAAGCGTTTGTAGCGGGGGAGCTGGCGGAGGCTGCTGAGGTCGGGGTCTTTCTGGATGTGGAGGAAGTCGGTGAAGCCGGCGAGGGCAGCGCGCTCGAGGTAGTCGAGGGCGGCGGTGGCCTGGCCTCTCAAGGCCTTGACGCAGGCCATGTTATAGAGGTTGGTGGAGTGGAGGGGGGCGATGGCGAGGGCTTCGGAGAGGGAGCGTTCGGCCTCGGCGATGCGGCCGGCCTGGATCTGGGCGATGGCGCGGCGGGAAAGGGAGTTGAGGCGTTCTCGGCGTTCCTGGCTGGCGGCCGGGCGGGTGGAGGGCTGGGTGGCGGGGGAGGCCTGGGGATTTCGGGGGCGCGATCGCTGGGCGCTGGCGACGGGAAGGCAGGAGGCGAGGGCAAGGGCGGCGATGAACAGCGAGCGGATGAGGGTTCTGGTGTTCACGGTGAAATGATACGCCGGATGAGGGCGGCTTTCAGCGGGGGGATGGGGAGTTTTTGGAGCGGAGGGGATGATGCGTTTTCAAAAGGCTTGAAAGAGGTGGGTCGGGGGTGGCGGGGGCGGTATGATTTCAGAACATACTGAAAGAAGGAGATGTTGCGATGACATTGACGGCGGGCAGCCAGGAGACGGCGTCGGGGCAGGCGGAGCAGCAATTGCGGACGGCGCAGGATGTGTTTATCCGGCGTTGGGGGGAAATGGGGCAGACATGGGGGATCAACCGGACGATGGCGGAGATTCACGCGTTGCTGTACGTGACGGGGCAGCCGCAGTGCACGGACGACGTGATGGAGCGGCTGCACATTTCGCGGGGGAACGCGAGCATGAGCCTGCGGGCGTTGTGCGACTGGGGGATTATCCGGCGTCTGCACCGGCTGGGAGAGCGGCGGGAGTATTTCGAGAGCCTGTCGGATGTGTGGGAGATATTTTCGATCATCGCGACGGAGCGGAAGCGGCGGGAGCTGGACCCGGCGCTGGAGACGATCAAGCAATGCGAGCGGATGCTGGAGGCGGGGGTGATCGGGAAGGCGGCGGCCGGGCGGGAGGATGTGCGGATGACGCGCAAACGGCTGGCGGAGATGGAGCAATTCATGAGCGTGACGAACAAGCTGTTTCAGCAGTTCGTGGGGAACGCGCGGGCGGGATTGTCGCGGGTGGTGAGGGTGCTGCTGAAGGCGCTGCCGTAAGGGAGGGGAGGGTATGGGGGAGAGAGGGTTTCGCTATCGGTCGAACGAGCCGGTGGCGGGCTGGGATGCGCCCGGGAGGGGGAGGCCCTCGGGCCAGACGTTGAAGATGACGGCCTGCTCATCCTGGAACTCATCGATGCGGAGGCTGACGGAGGCGTAAAAGCGGTCGAAATGCCTGATGACGCTGAGGGCGGACCGCTCGCTGCGATTCTGTGCCAGGTCGTAGCTGTGTGCGATGTTGAGGCGGTACTTGCGGGTGAGCTGATAGTCGAAGGCGAGGAGGAGGAGGTCCATGTCTTCGAAGACGAAGCGGCGGCCGTTGACGTTCTGGATGAAATCAACGCCGATGTGGCGGAGGCCGACGAAGTAGCTGAGGCGGGGGTCCTGCCGGACGCGGAAGCCGCCGGAGGCGGTTGCGAGCTGGGATTCCTCGGTGTTGTACTGCGCGTCGGACAGGGCCTGGACGTTGTCGCTGACCTGCCAGGCGGCGTCGGCGTTGACGCCGGTGCGTGGGATGGAGGCCTCTGGGAAGGAGACGAAGTAGAGGCCGCGGAAATCGACGGGGGTCATTTCGTGGTCGTCGGGCTCGTTCATGAAGAAGTTGCCTCGGACGTTGAGGGTGAGGAAATCGACGCTGCGCCAGCGGCCGGGGCCGCCGCGTTTGGTCTGCCATCGCTGGTTGAGGCCGAGCTGGATGACGGAGACCTCGGTGACGGCATCGATGGGCTCATCGTAGATGAGGAGGTCGGTGCGTTCCTCGGACTGGGCGGAGGTGAAGACGTGCAGCTCGGGCTCGACGACGTGGCGAAGACGGTGGAGGTCGAAGAGTTCGGAGCGGACGGCGTCGTCGACCTTCCAGAAGGCGGTGGTCATGCGAATGCCGGCGCCCATGAGCAGTCGGCTGGCGGCGCCGCCGTCGATGGTGTCGGAGTATTCGGTGAGACGGCCGACGACGTAGGGAACAGCGCGGAATTTGTCGAGGGTGAAGGGGAAATCGATTTCCTGGCGGAAATCGCCGCGGAGGGTGACGTCATCAGAGACGGCGTCGCCGGGGGAGCGGTGGCTGAGGTTGTAGGGCTCGCCGAAGGAGGGGAGACCGGGCGACATGCGCGTGCCGAAGCCGAGGTCTTCGAGATCGTCGCCGCCGGCCTTGAATCGCATGGCGGAGATGGTGTTGGCGCTGAAGAAGGTTGCGCTGTCGGCCCAGAAGCTGTCGCCGATGCGGTGGTAGGCCAGTTCGGGGAAGCGTTCGATCTCGGCCTGTTCCTGGTAGAGATCGGCGACGGTGGGGAAGTCATTGGGCTGGAGGCTGACAAGGAAGGTGAACGCCTCGGAGCCATGCTGGTACTTGGCGTAGAGCGAGGTGTCGAAGGGGCGGGCGTTGCGGAAATCGCGATTGAACCACTCTTCGAGGAAGGTGGGATCGGAGAGGTAGCCGCCCGAGAGCTGGACCTGCCAATTGCTGGGCAGGAAGTGCTGGTGCTGCCAGTAGAAGCGGCCGCGCAGCTCATCCTCGGGCTCGATATCGTGGCGGCGGCGACCGAGGTGGTCTTCGCCGTTGTCGAGGACGAGATAGCTGGTGAGGTCGCCGGCGTAGGACCATGCGTCGAGGGTGCCTTCATCGATGGTTCCGCCGAGGTATTGACCATCGAGGCCGACGGCGGGGCCGCGATCGGAGAAGTAATCAACGCGGTAGGAGGCGTCGGTGCCGCGAGGCGGGAGGCGGCCGAGAGTTTCAAACAGCCCCCACTGAGTGCTGATGCCCGTGCCGAAGCTGCTGGAGTTGCTGATCTGAATGCCGCGGATGATGTTGCGTTCGGTGACGCTGCCGGCGAGGTTCGGGACGTAGAAGACGGGGAAGTTCCAGAGATCGAGGGTGGCGTCTTCGGCGGCAAACGTAGCGCGGCGGCCGAGGAGTTCATCGGCGGTGGGGGAGATGCGGATGTAAGTGGTGGAGGCCCCGATGCTGTAGGAGGGGGTGTGGAACGAGCTGGTGGAGATACGGGCTTTTTCGGCGGTGTATTCCTGCTCGGAGAGCTGGCGGACGGTCTGGGCGCGGACGATGATCGGGATCTGGGTCTTGGGGTCCCGCGTGTGGAGGATGACGTCGGTGAGCACCGCGCGGTCGGTGGTGAAATCATAGAAGGCACGGTTGGCTTCGAGCCGCTGTTCGACGTCTCGCTGGCGGTCGCGGGGGGTGCGGGTAATGCGCACATCGCCTTCGAGGTAAGCGCCGGTGACGGCCTCCCCGATGCTCTTGATCTGCTGGGCGCCGCCGGGGAGCTGGCGCAGGTTGGTGAATGGTGTGAAGACGACGGCGCGATCTGCCTGGAGTTCGAGGAGCTCGCCTTCGGCGGTGATCTGGCGCAGGATGACGTTGCCGCTGAGTACGGCGGCCACCTTGCCCTCGGGCGTTTCCATGGTGCGGAACTGATCCATGGAAAGCGACACCGGCTGCAGGACCTCGTCTTTCCGTCGCTTTTCGAGGGTGACGGCGGTGGGCTGCTCTTCGACAAGCCACCTGGCGGAGCGGATGGCCTTGGCCTGTTGATAGAGATCGGAGCGGCCCATGTCGACGGCGACACGCTGCACGGCCTCGATGCGGATCGAGCCGCGGACATTGGCGTCAACGTAATACTGGCGGCCGCTCATCGCCAGATCATCAGGGCGCTGGATACGGGCATTGCCGATCAGCGCCACCTCGACATGGCGGTAATCGCCGACGCTGCGGCGGACCGGGGTGATCCAGATGACCGCGCTTTCGGCGGTCAGGCGCGTGTTGTCGAGTTCGATGGCAACCGGCCCCTCAAGCTGGATGACGCTGGCATTGCCGTCGGGCCACGTCAACGCACGGGCGGCGGCGATGTTCAGCGCATCTACCGGCGCTTCCTGTTGCGCGAACAGGGGGCTGGCGGCGCACAGCGACAGGGCCACAAGAATACCGGTCCAGCAGGTTCGCACCCATTCACTCCTTCCAGGTCGCCGTGCATCCGAGCATGAGCGGGCATTATAAGTTGGCGCGAACATGCGTCAAACACGGGCGGGTTTCACGGCGGGCCGGAAAGCGCGATCAAGACAGTTCGATGACGCAGTGCCGCTTGGCGCGGTACCCAGAACCGATGTTGATGGCCCTGACGCCGTTCAGGTCGGCTTCAACCGGCAGGTGGCTGTGCCCACAGAGGATGGTGCGGACATTGGGGTGATGCAGGAGCACCCGCCCTATGCGCGGCGAGCCGAGGAAGGCCCGCGCGAACAGGAAGCCTGGGTTCGCCATTGCCCGGCCGAAGGGAAGATGCTCGGCGCGGACGTGCGAATGCTCGGGCATCAGAGCCGCCAGCGGCACATGATGCACAGCTGCGACGATGTGTGCCGCACTGGCCAGTTGCGTCAGTTGAGCTTCAAGCTGATGCAGCAACTCATCGAGGAATGCCTCGTCGTTCCGGTGCAGCTTGACAAATGCCCCGTCATTCCAGCGGGCCATCACATTCGCGGCATGAGGGGGGATGTCGTCAGACCGGCTGACGAGGTGGCCATATCCCCCCAACTGCATCGCAGCGCCCGGGGACACCTTGTGTTCGTAGAAGCGTCTGGGAATCTTCAAGTCCTGGTGCGCAAACGAATAGTCGTACCAGCCGATGGAGCCGACGACGGCGATATGCGCCCCGCCAGGTTTCAATGGGGCGACGAAAGGGTCATCCTGAAGCCACCGCCAGCCTGCTTCGCGGATGCGGCGAGGCAATTCCTCCCGAAACAGCCGGTAGCTGTCATCGCGGCTGGTCCAGAGTTCGTGGTTGCCGGGGACGAAGAGCCTGGGGCCCGTGAAGCGAAACCGTCCCAGGCATCGGTCCAGGGAATCGCCGTCGGCCACGGCGGTGTCGCCGATCAGGAGGATTGCGTCCGCCTCCAGGGCGTTGATCTGGTCGATCAGCTCATCCGCCAGGCGACGGGACCTGGGGTGGTTGTAATGCAGGTCTGCCGTAGCAACCAGTCGCATAACGGGATTGTACCGGGCGGTCGCGTATGTCAACCGCAATGAATGCCTCGGGTGCTCGACCAACGAGTCGTTCGCTCTTTCGTCGGAGTCAGTCAATCGCACGGGCAGTCCAGCATGACATCCACCTTGGCCCGGATGGCGTTCTCGCAGCCGGGCACGTGCAGGACATCGCACTCGCTGCCGAGGATGAAGTGGTGGCCGGTTGCGCGCATGCGGGCGATCAGGTCGCAGGTTAGCGCGCGAACCTGGTCGATCGAGAGCAACTCGTCGGAGAAGAACTTCCTGGTGGGCAGATTGCCATAGAGGATGGTGGTGTTCGGGACGAGCCTGGCATCCTCCCAGAGCTTGCGCGAGCTGCCGAGGCTGAGCATCACCGGATCGAGGCTGGCGAACTGCCGAACCATTTCGTCAACCAGCTCGCCGCAGCAGTGGAAGATCAGCTCGACGCCGCTGGAGTCAAGCCGTTGCTTGAGCCGGCGCTGGTGCGCCATGACGTACCGCTCGAAAATGTCGGAGCCGGCCTGGAGCTGGTTGGGCGAGAAGTAGGCCTTGTTGGCCGCGGGCTCGGCGACCAGTATCGCCCGCGCGCCGGCCTGGATCTGCGCCTCGACGGAGCGGACAACGATGCGCTCGGCCATTTCAATGGTGCGCTCGACCATGCGGATTTCCGGGTCATCGCGGCCGCTCAGGCCCGATCCGGCCATGTACACGGGGGTGATCGGGTCGGCGAGCAGCTTGGTCATGAGCGAGAAAGGGCCGATGGTCATGCCGATGGGGATGAGGGATGTGTTTTTCGCCACATAGGCCACGGCATCGATGTTGGCCTGCATGCGCGGGGTCAGCGGGCCGCGCAGGGCCTGATCCAGGCGCGCGAGCATGTCGTCGGTGGGCACATCGTTGAAGTGGTAGCTGTCGGCCGCGTGCCCGGAGGCCAGGGCGAGCATATCGAGCATCGCGGCCTTCTCGACCATGAGGTCCATCAGGTGAAAGGCCAGCGGGGTGTGGTATCGCTCGGCAGCTTCCACGACGACCTGGCCCAGCCGCACCCCGTCAAGCAATACCGCCTCGACGTCGGCTTTCTCCTGGAGCACCAAGTCGGTCCCGATGGGCACCCGAGCCCCCCGTTCAGTCAGATCCAGGAACAGGTCGCGGCTCATGTGTTCCCAGGTGAGCTTACGCCATTCCCATCAATTTCCGCACCATTGTCACAGCGCTGGCGGCGTCTGCCGCGAACGCATCCGCCCCAATCTGCTCTGCGAATTCCTGAGTGATCGGGGCGCCTCCGATGACCACCTTTACCTGTCCAGACAGCCCTGCATTCTTCACCGCGTCCACCGTCGCCTTCATGGCCGGCATCGTGGTGGTCAGTAGCGCTGAAAGCCCAATGACCGCAGCGCCGTGTTCCTTCGCGGCGGCCACGAACTTCTCCGGCGCCACGTTAGTTCCCAGATCGACCACGCCGAAGTTCGCTCCCTTCCACATCATGGCCACCAGATTCTTGCCGATGTCGTGAAGGTCGCCTTGAACCGTGCCGATGACGGCCTTGAACGCGGGCGTGATGCCCGCCTTCAGGAGCAAGGGTTCAATCAGCGCCATGCTCTCCTTCATCGCCCGCGACGCGATCAGCATCTCCGGCACAAACACCTGGTTGCACTGGAAACGGCGGCCGACCTCATCCATCGCCGAGACCATCGCGTCCAGGATCACCTTGGGCTCAAGCTTCTGATCGATCGCTTGCCTCGTGAGTCTTGTCGCTTCCGCGCGGTTTCCGGCAATGATTGCGTCGCTGAGACTTTGCAGATCGGCCATGGGCTGTGCCTCGCTTCGTTGGAGCCTTCTCTCGACGATACAACTCTTCGAATGTTGGCGGTATAATCTAAGTGGCGGCAGTAGTTGCGTCAATTCGGCTTCGGCGTGCGGCCGTCCCGGAAACCTGGTGCCCAACACATGATTCTCACCGAACAAGCCAGACAACCGGCCCGGCTCCGCATCGCCGTCATTACCTGCGCTGTGCTGCATATCGAGATCGAGCATTTCGCGCGCGACATGAACCACATTGCCTGCGTCGAAGTTCTCGAGCAGGGTCTGCACAACGAACCGCCCAAGCTTCGCATCCAGCTACAGCAGGCAATCGACCGCGTCGAGCGGCAGGCGGATGTGGAGGCCATTGCGCTTGGCTATGGCCTGTGCAGCCGCGGCACCGAAGGCGTCTCTACCCGGCGCTGCAAGCTTGTCATTGCCCGCGCCCATGACTGCATCACGCACCTTCTGGGAGACAAGGACCGTTACGCACGGTACGTTGCCCGGCATCCGGGAACGTACTGGTATTCGCCCGGGTGGAACCGTTACCATATTCCACCCGGCCGGGAACGTTACGAAAAGCTCTACCAGCAGTATGTGGAGAAGTACGGCGAAGACAATGCCCGGTTCCTGATGGAAGCTGAACAGCAGTGGTTTACCAGCTACAGCCAGGCGACGTACGTTGAGATGGGCATCGGCGACACCGAGCGGGATATGGAGTACACCCAGCGGTGCGCCAAGTGGCTCAACTGGAGTTTTGACCATCAGCGGGGCGACCCATCGCTCCTGCTCGACCTGCTCCTGGGGCATTGGGATGACGCCCGGTTTGTTGTGCTCAGTCCGGGGCAGACGATCCGCATGACCGCCGACGAACGAATTGTCGAAGTGGTGTCCGCCGGCCGCCCCGACGCCCGCTGAACCGTCCGAGTTGACATGCAATCCTTGATTCTTGAAGTTGAAACCGCCGGCACGCGCAAAACCATTCACGTGCCCCCCTCGCTGCGGCATCGCTCGCTGGCCGATGTCCTTCACCGCTTCGGTCTGCCTTTGAACACCCGGTGCGGGCAGCGCGGCCTCTGTGATGGCTGTGTCATTGAGCTCCTGGCGGGTGCACTGATTCGCATTTCCTCCAACCAGTGTGTTGCCGCCGCTCAGCCGCTCTCACTGCGCGCCTGCGAACACCGACTACCGACCGGGCATTCTTCCGTGCGGCTCCGCATTCCCCCTCGGTCGGTGCTGGCTTACCAGCCTGAGATCGTTACGGATTATCGCATCAATATTCCTCACGCCCACGATCCGCTTGTGAAGTCAATCCCTGGCCGACCCGACCTCGCGCCGGTCGGGGTGGCCATTGACATCGGCACCACCACCGTCGTGCTTCTGCTGGTCGATCTCGCCAACGGCCGCGTTCTGGCCGAATCGTCCATGTTCAATCAGCAGATGACCCTTGGCGACGATGTCATTACCCGGATTGCCTTGTGTGCCAACGACCCGGGAATGCTGGCGCAACTCCGACATGCCATTGTCCGGCAGACGATCGTTCCCTTGCTTCAGCAGGCCTGCGCCGCCGGCGGCACGGTGCCCGCCCAGATCGCGTGCTTCACCGTTGCGGGCAAT
>CAZMXI010000182.1:0-9467 GCA_964570205.1 uncultured Tepidisphaeraceae bacterium | reverse complement strand
ATGGCGTGCTGCCTCAATGAATTAACCGTTGCCCGGAAGATTGGGCACGCCCGACTCCGTCCGCCACCGCAAGGGCGTCGTACGGCGTTGGCGGATCGGTCGCCGTGCCCGGAAGACCATGCCGCTACGGAACAGGTACGGGACCGGCCGTGTGTCATTGGCCAGCGGGAGCCACGGCCGAGGAAACCAGGTGGTAAGCCCCCGAGCCCAGTTTCAGGACAGCCCGGCCATTCCGCTCGCCGACCAGTTTCACACCCTCGGCCTGCTCGACCGGCTTGCCGCTCTCGCTGACCCGCGCACCGGGCTCCCGGGGCAGGAACACCGTCGCGGTGGTGTTGGTGGGAATCGAAATGAACAGTTCAAACCGGCCTGCCGACTGTTTCCATTCGCTGGCAATCCTGCCGCGCGGCGAATTGTACTCGGCCTTGACCCAGTCAATCGGCTTGCGGTCGGGATTGCTCTTGAGCGAGGGCGGACCAGGGCGAATGACAATCTGGCCAAAGCCTGAATCCGCCGCGTCAATCCCTGCCAGCGAGCGGAACATCCACTCGCAGACAGCGCCGAAGGAATAGTGCGAGAAGGAGTTCATAGCGGCGTTATTCTTGCCGCTGAGGCCTTCGAAACCATGTTCCTTTGTGAAACTGTCCCAGCGTTCCCAGATGGATGTGGCGCCGTTCTCGACTTCATAGCCCCAGGATGGGAAATGGCGGCTCTGGAACATGCGCACGGCCAGGTCATGATGGCCGTTGGCGGTCAGCACGGGCAGCAGCGGCTTGGTGCCCAGGAAACCGGTAGCCATACGGTAGCCGTTCTTCTCGATCATCGCGGCCAGGCGATCGGCCGTCGGCTTAACCAGCGTGTCCGGCAGCATGTTGAACGACAGCGCCAGCACATGGGCGGACTGGGTCTGGACTTTCAGCGTGCCGTCTGGGTTGAGGTACTGCCTGTTGAATGCCGCCTTCACGTCAGCCACAAGCTGACGGTACTTGCCGGCATCGACGTTCCGACCGATGGCGGCAGCCATGTCGGCCATCATGGCGGCGGAACCGGCGTAATAGCAGTGGTCCACGTATTCCACCGGCGTGGGCTCGTTGAGATTAAGCCAGTCGCCCCAGGGGTTGCCGATGGAGACGCCGCCGTGGTCTGGGCTGACGGCGATGCGGAACTCCATGAACCGGGTCATGGAGTCGTAATGGCGCGCGATGATGCCGGTGTCGCCATAGACCTGCCAGATGGTCCAGGGGCAGATGATGCCGGCGTCCATCCACGCCGTGCCATAGCTCTTGCGCGGGGTGCCGTGCGACATGGGGTAGGGACAGTAGTCGGGGTAGGCGCCATAGCTGAGCTGAGCTTCTTCAACGTCATCCATCCACTTGGTGAAAAAGGCGGCCACGTCGGCGTTGTAGCTGGCCGTGCGGACGTAGATCTGGGCATCGCCCATCCAGCCGAGTCGCTCATCACGTTGAGGACAGTCCGTGGGAAGCTCGACGAAGTTGGCTCGCTGCGTCCAGACGACGTTCTGGAACAAGCGATTGGCCATCGGGTCGGAGCACTCGAAGGAACTGGCCAAGGGCGTGTCGGAGTGGATGACGAGGCCGGTGACGGCATCGGGCTCGGGCTTGCCGGGCAGGCCGGTCAACTCGACGTATTGGAAGCCGTGATACGTGAAGCGCGGCGTCCACGTCTCGCCATTCGCATCGCCGCGGAGGATGTAGTAGTCGGTCGCTCGGGCGCTACGCAGGTTTTCGGTCATGAGGCGGCCGTCGGGATGGAGCATCTCGCCGTGGCGGATCCGCACATTGGTTCCGGCCGGGCCTTTGACCTTGAGGCGGATGACGCCGGCGAAGTTCTGGCCAAGGTCGAAGATGTAGACGCCCGGCTTGTGCTCCTTCACGGAGACCGGCTTGATCTCCTGTGTGACCCGGACGGGCGGACCGGAATAGGCCTGCATGCGAGGGGGCTTCTGGAAACCCAATTCAACCTCGCGATCGCCACGATTATCGGAAAAGACGGCCTTGATCGAGCCGTTGGCTTCAGCGGGGATGGCATTGGCCCAGGCGCTGTCATCGAAACCGGCTCGACACCAGCCTGGCCGATCAAGGCGGGCGTCGAACGTCTCGCCCATGATCATGTCGGCTTCTCGCACGGGACCCTGGCCGGTCCCTTTCCAGGTTGCGTCCGTGGCGACCTTCTCGCGGGTCCCATCGGCATATTCAAGCTCCAATTGAGCGATAAATGATGGCGTCTTGCCGTAGAAGTACCGACCCGCTCGGTTGGGACCATAGCCGACGAGCGCTCCGTAGCCGACATAGCCGCTGTACCACCCGTCCGCCACAACAGCGCCGATTGTGTTAGCGTCGTTCGCGCGAATCTGCTTCGTCACGTCGTACGTCACGTAGTAGGCCCGGCGGTGATAATCGGCCCAGCCGGGCGCGAAATAACGGTCATCAACGCGTTGGCCATTCAGATAGAGATCGCAGATACCCAGCGCCGAGAGGTATACGGTGGCGCGCTGAACAGGCTTGGCTGCGCTGAACTGCTTGCGGTATTGGCGGGCGGGAGGCAGGAAGAGCTTGCCGCGGTCTGCATGAAGCGGAGCGCCATCCTTATAGCTGATCCACTGAGCAGTCCAATCCGCCGGGCGCAGGAGACCCATGGACCACCGGGCCGGCTGGCTCCAGGCTGATGGTCGGCCGTCGCGGTCCCACGCCATCACCTTCCAGAAGCACTGCATGCGCGACTGGAGCGGCTTGCCGGCGTAGGGGATGAGCGTGGTGCTGTCGCTGGCAACCCGGCCGGAGTCCCACAGGTCGCCCTGGTTGTCCTGGAGGCGTTCAGAGCTGCTGGCGACCAGGATTCGGTAGGCGGTCTGTTTCTGGGCGCGGCCGGAGGATTCAACGATCCAGCTCAGGCGAGGCGAGGGCGCATCGATGCCGAGCGGGTCGGCAAGGTGCTCGCAGCGAAGCCGGGTGGCGGTCAATCCAGGCGATTCGGCTTGGCCCTGCGCGGCCGCCGGCACCGCCATGCTCGCAAGCAGCCACATCGCAACCCAGAACCGCATACGGGGAAGTGTCAATCGCATAAGCCGGCCTCTCCTGATCCGATCATCCGGGACGGGTCCCGGTTCACCTGCATGATCTTCGCAAAGAACCGCGCGGGTGCAAGAACCCCGACCGACCCGATCACCGCATTGGGCGCACGCAACCTGACGTCCCCCGTGGGCCCGCAATAGATCGGACATTGCGACGTTCAACCCTTGAAGGGCGTGACTTCTGGCAACGGACTGTCGCGAGGTGGGTATTCACCACTACCGGCCTGTTCACGATTCTTCAGAAAAGGACCACGCAGGGCGATGATGCGAATTCACACAAGATCACCGCTGGTTTCCCCTCGGGGTTCCATACTGTTTCTCGCAACTGCCCTGGCAGTGGCGGCCCAAATCGCCCGAGCGGCCGATGAACCCTGGCTGGGACCCTATACCGGACCAACGCGCAACGATATTGATGCCACAACCCTGGATGGCAAGGTGCTCTGCGGCTATCAAGGCTGGTTCAATACGCCCGGCGACGGCACCCCGTTCGGCTTTGGGCACTGGGGACAGGGATTCAATCGGCCCGACGGCGGACGGTTCGTGGTGGACATGTGGCCGGACGTTTCCGAATACGATCCCGCCGACCTTTGCGAGGTCCCCGGGCTGAAGATGTCCGACGGTTCACCCGCCCAGCTGTATAGCGGCTTCCGAAAAGGTCCCACACTGGTGCACTGCAGGTGGATGCGGCAGTACGGCATCGACGGCGTGTTCCTCAGCCGCTTCATCGGCGAGACCACCGGCGGCCAACGCACCCGTCACGTGAACACGGTCCTCGCCAACGTGCGAGAGGGGTGCCATCGCGAAGGCCGGGTCTGGGCCATGATGATTGACATCACGACCGGACGTAACGCGACAACGGACATGGTGAAGAACGACTGGAAGTTCCTCTGCAATCAAGTGAAGGTTCGCGAAGACTCGCGCTACCTGAAGCACCAGGGCAAGCCGGTCGTGCTGCTCTGGGGGCTGGGCTTCAAAGACCGGCCGTGGACTCCGGAACAGGGCGAGGAACTGATCAAGTTCTTCAAGAGCGATCCGCAATACGGCGGCGTGTACCTGATCGGCGGCATCGATCCCTTCTGGCGGACGTTGCGAGGCGAATCGCGTCCGGACCCGGCATGGTCGAAGGTTTACCGGAGCTTCGACGCCATCAGCCCCTGGAACGCGGGCCGCTACCGCGACAACCGCAGCATGGACCACGTGCGCAGAGAGGCCTGGGAAGGCGATCTGGCCGAACTGAAGGATAAGGGCGTCGGTTACATGCCGACTGCATTCCCCGGCTTCTCCTGGGATAACCTGCGCAGGGCGGCGCCGGGGTCAACGATGATCGCCCGGCAGAAGGGCGAGTTCTACTGGCGGCAGTTTGCCATCTTTAAGGCCCTGGGCATCAAGACGGTCTTCGTCGGCATGTTCGACGAGGTCAACGAAGGCACGGCGATCTACAAGGTCGCCAACGACGTGCCTGTGGGCAAGTACTTCGTGACTTACGAGGGACTGCCGTCGGACTGGTACCTGAAACTGACCGGGGCCGCTACGCGGATGATCCGCGGCGACATTCCGTTTTCCGAGAATATCCCGGCGGATCTGACATCGCCAAAGCAATGAGGTCGCCACGCCGACCAGCCGCGGCACCGCGAGTGATCCGGGAGCGCGACATGAACGAGAGTCTGAGCCATCCTTCGCGCCTCAGCATGATGGTTGTTCTGGCCATCATGGTTTTCTGGGGCTCGAATCGCGCCATGGCCGCAGAGGCATCGCCGGATCGTGCGGCGAGACAGCGCGATTATCGCTTTGATGGCAAGATCTCGCGGCAGGTACTCGAGAATTATCTGTCACGTTCCATCTCGGTGGAGGGCGTGTTCAACGGCCGGGGCGACCTCGATGACAACATTCGCATGCTCAAGGGCCTCGGTGTGAAGTACGCCGGGCGAAGCCTCTGCCTCTGGGGCGCCGAGAACAACTTCCTGGCCAATGTCGAACGAGCCAGACAGCAGGTTCCCAAGGCCCGCGCGGCCGATCCGGAGATGATTCTGGAAGCATGTGTGTTCGAGACCGTCAGCCCCCAAGTGGAGCAGATCGCCGTGCCGGACTGGGTCTTCGCGGACTTTGACCTGCCGGTGGCGAAAAGGAACTTCGTCTACAACGACATCATTTACCCTGTCGGCCAGCGTCGCCCCATGGGCAACGCCCAGGTCCCCGATGTAAGTCGGCTGGAGACGCAGCTTTGGTTCTACTATCAGGCCGCCACCTATATTGACCTTGGCGTCGAGGCGATCCACTTCGGCCAGGTGGAGATCATGAACGCCAACGACCGCAACAACGCCCACTGGGAACGGCTGCTCGGCCTGGTCCGCAAATACGCCGCCAAGCACGCCCGCAGGCGCATGGTCCTGTGCAATGGCCACACACCCACAGGCGGTTTGGTGCGCGAAGGGCGGCTGCTGTTGGATTTCCATGCCTTCCCGTTGCGGATCAAGGAAAGCCCCGATAAGCCGCAGGATGGCATCCTGCAAGTGGGCTTCTCCGACGGCATCTACAATCGGAGTAAGGGCGGAGTGACTTTCAGCGGATGGAAGTGCGATCACCTTCCCTATCTGGTGGAACTGGATAACTGGGGCGTCAGCCGCACGCCCGGGCGGGCCGGGGCCGGCGGCAACTGGGTCTGGGGCTATGATGAGATCACCTGGTTTGCCCACCAGAGCAGAGAATATCGCGCCCAATGGCTGAAATACGCCTGGGACTGGGTGCGTAAGACCGACCCCAACGGCTTCTTGCAGATGCCCGGAAGCCGCACCGCCAGGTCACAGGATATTCGCTGGTACTTCGCCAACAACCCAAGCCCGGCGGTTCCCGGCGGTTTGGGCGACGAGGACGCCATCCGGGCCGTGTGGGATGCCGATTCGGCCTTGCGATAGCCGCCAACACGACAACTTCACGTCACTCCCGCTTGATCCAGATGTAGTCAAGCCCAACCGGCCCGGCCTCGATGCACTCCAGCTCGATTTCGTTCTCCCCGCCCTTGAGTTCCACGGGTCTGAAGTGAACGTTCAGCACGCGTGGCACATGGGCCGAACGCAAACGCACCTGATCACCGCCCCCGGCCAACGCCAACGCCTTCCCTTCAAGCAGAACGCGCACAACCCCGCCGTTGGGACGATGAACTGCCACGATGTGAATCGAGGCACGCACCGCCTCCTCCGCCGACAGGTTAAACTTCAACCGGGCGCCCTTCTCCGCCTGCCACTGCATGACATGGAGCTGCGTCGCCACGGATAGCGGCGTCATCTCAACCCGACCGGCCGTGGCCTCCGGGCGGAGCTGTTCGGCCAGCACAAACTTCGCCCCGCTCGCAGCCCCCAATGCCTGTGGCTGCCGCTTGGGAAGCGGTGGCGCCTTCAGGTCCGACGGCGCCAGCGCGCGGTGGTCATCGACCGTGCTCGGACGTGCGTAGCAATAGGCAATGCGCGCATAACTGAGGCCCGGGGTACGGTTGTGTGACCACAATTCCATCAATGCCGCCAGCGACCGCTCAAACGGAATCGCATCCATCACCTGGAAGCGATGGTTGGAGACGTAGCCCGCTGTGTCCGGGCCCGAATCCAGCGGTTGCCCGCAATAAGGATGGGCGAAAAGGTCCGGCCGGCTCCACGAGTAGTTGAAGTAATCCTCCGACCCCGTGCCGAACGTCGATGGAATGGACTCGCCATCGACGAGGAACTTTTCATCGCCTTCGCCCCACCAGTTGCCTCCCGCCGTCGGCACGCCGGAGGGATTCATGATCATCGCCGCGCACCCGACGAACACGCCCTTCCCGACCATCACCGCATACGGAAGGTCGATGACCCCCGCCCCGGCCAGCAGGTCGTGATCGGCCCGCCACTTGGCGCGAAAGTGCAAAGAACCGTCATCCCATTGCCACGGCACGAGCCGGACAGAACAGTCAATCCGCACCGATGCCGTCGTATGATTGACGATCTCGAGCCGAACCGCCTTCTCGTATGGCATGACGAACCGGCACACCATCCTACCGTCCGCCTCAACAGAAAACGGCAGGCTCCTGTACGGATTCACTCCAGGGCCCGATGCGAAGAAGTCCCCCACCGGCGCCTCCACCTGCGGCCGTTGCGATCCATCGAACGACAGGCGCAGCAGGCATCCCCGAAGCGCTTCATCCAGCGAATCCGCCCCAAGCCGCAGGCTTAACTCCCCGATGGCCCTTCCACCGCTGACGCCGGCGTCCGGACTCCATGTGAAAGCCCGACCCGGCTCGATCATCCCTTCGAGCTTCGCGATCTGGCCCCTCCCGTCGCTTGTCGGATTCGTGAGCCCCGCCACCGCCGCGCGAAGCTGCCCCTCAAATTCCTTCAGATCCTTCCTGCCGTCAAAGCTGCGCACCGCAGCCGTTTCCCCATACAGGCGCACCTGCACGTGATAGAAGTGCAACTCGTTGAGCTTTCCTTCCCACGTCATCCGCAGCCCGCGGGCAAACGGAATCGGCAGATAGTCCGCATCCTCCTGGCTCAGTGCGTTCTTCGCATCCAGATCAACACCCGCCGTCTTGATGTAGTGCCCGGCACGACGACGCAGAAAATCATCGGCGCGCCCTTCCCAGATTAACACTCCATCGCTGTCGGCCGCCGGGTCAAGATAGACCCTGAGCACGCCACCCATACCCGCCGACCAGGTCCGCACGATCGCACCAGGACCTTTGAGCTCGGCCAACAGGAATAGGCCCGCCTGCGCCCCCCGGGGTTGACGCAGGACCCTCTGGAATCCGGGAATCGGTTCGCCGCCGAAGCCGTCGGCGTTGGCAAACCACCCCGGCGCCTCGGCCGTCGTCGAACGGCGATCGTAGCTCGATAACTGGATCGTGCGATACGCCGGGTCCGGCCAGCGGGCCAGTCGCCCCAAATCCCCCATTTCGCCGAGGAGGGTCCCAGTGGTGATCACACGGAGTTCGCCCCCGCACACAGAGCCCGTGATCAGGCACAAGGCCGCGATGGTTGTGATGCGTCGCATGATGCCAATCAGGATCACGTAAGACGCGGCCTTACGCAAGAGAGCGGCCGCTGGACTTCTCGTCAAACGACGTGCACTTCACGCAGGCCCCATGATCGTGCCCTCGAACGGCAGTTTGGCGGATTCGTACTTCTTCAGCATCGCTTCTAGTCCAGCCATGCCGGATTTGACCCTGTCGACCGCTCACCGCAAAATGCTCCGCTGGTCTGCCTGGCCGAATCGCTTAAGGAGTAGGGTAGCTGTAAGGAGCTTCATGCAGTTCGAACGGCACATCGGCATCGACTACTCCGGGGCGGATACGCCCACCTGGCGCAAGCCAGGCTTGCAGGTGTACATGGCTGCCGGAGGCGACCCGCAGCGGATCATCACCCCGGCGGCACCGGTGGGCCAGCAGTGGAACTGGACCAGAGAGGAGATCGCCGACTGGCTTATCGCCCAGGTCCGGGAAGGCGGGACTTTCCTCGCCGGTATTGACCACAACTTCTCATTTCCAATCTCGTACATGCAGAGGTACGGCCTGAAGACTTGGGATCACTTCCTCAAGGACTTCTGCCAGCACTGGCCGACCGATGAGCCCAACTGCTATGTGGGGCTCCACCGAGAGAACAACCCACGCACAGGTGATCCGAGCGAGTTGCGTCTGACCGAACGCTGGACAAGCTCGGCCAAGAGTGTCTTTTCCTGGGATGGACAGGGCAAGGTGGCCCATTCCTCCCATGCGGGCATTCCCTGGCTTCGTCGCATCCGCCAGCAGCTTGGCAAGAAGATTCACTTCTGGCCATTTGACGGATGGGACGTGCCCAAGGGCAGATCGGTCCTGGCGGAGGTTTACCCGGCAATCTTCAAGCGACGATACTCCGCCGAGAACCGCACCAACCACCAGCACGACGCCTACAGCGTGGCTCGATGGATGGCGGAAATGGACCAAGGCCTCGTCCTGGACCGCTTCTTCGATCCACCGCTGAACGACGCCGAGCAGGGGTTGGCCGATCTGGAGGGCTGGATACTCGGCGTGACGTGAATGGATCCTCCCCACCAGAACCCTTTCTGAGGTGGACTTCCAGCGGAGACGGGAGAAGTTCTGGTGGGAAAGAGGGCCGATTTCTGGTGGAAGAACCGGGGCGAGCAAAAACACAGAACCCCAAGTGCCCGTCAATTCAGCACTTGGGATTCTGGGGACTGGAGCCGGGGGGGGAATCGCGACCCTGGACCATTATCGGGCCTTCTATCCGCAGTGTAAATTCATGCCGAAAAAGCACTTGTACCGGACACAGTAGGGCAGATGCGGGTTTCGTGATCTTGCGTACTTGTCAACTCGCGAGGCCAAAAACCATCAACTCAGGCCAGTCGTCTTCGGCCA
>CAZMXI010000181.1:0-9579 GCA_964570205.1 uncultured Tepidisphaeraceae bacterium | reverse complement strand
GATGAACTACTGGCCGGCGGAAGTGGCCAACCTGGGCGAATGCCACGAGCCGCTGTTTGGGGCGCTGGATGAGCTGATGCAGTCCGGGCAGGTCACGGCCAAGGAGCACTACGGTGCCCGTGGCTGGGTGCTGCATCACAATTTCGACCTCTGGCGAGGCACTGCTCCTATCAACGCATCGAATCACGGAATCTGGCCGACCGGCGGGGCATGGCTGAGCCTGCACCTATGGGAGCGATTCCTGTTCACGCGCGATGAGCGGTTTCTTCGTGAGAAGGCCTATCCGATCATGAAGGCCTCGGCGGTGTTCTTTATTGATACGCTGGTGGAGGATACGAAGACCGGCTGGCTGATTTCCGGGCCTTCCAACTCGCCCGAGCAGGGCGGGCTGGTGATGGGGCCGGCCATGGACCACCAGATCATCCGCGCGCTTTTTGGCGCCTGCGTCGAATCGAGCCAGATCCTGAAACAGGATGAGGATCTGGCCGGTAAGCTGCGAGTGATGCACGCCAGGATTGCGCCCAATCAGGTTGGCAAGCACGGGCAGTTGCAGGAGTGGCTTGAGGACAAGGATGACCCGAAGAACCAGCACCGCCACGTGTCGCACCTGTGGGATGTCTATCCGGGCAACGGGATCACCTGGCGCGACGGGAAGCTGTTCCAAGCCGCGAGGCAGTCCCTTGTCTTCCGGGGGGATGCGGCGACCGGCTGGAGCATGGGGTGGAAGGTAAATCTCTGGGCACGTCTTCTCGATGGCGATCACGCATACCTCATCCTGAGTAACCTGCTGCGGCCCATCGGCATAACCAGAGGGCAGGGCGGGATGTATCCCAACCTGTTTGACGCCCATCCGCCCTTCCAGATCGACGGCAACTTCGGAGCTTGCGCCGGGATTGCCGAGATGCTCCTGCAAAGCCATATGCGGGAGGCCGACGGCATGCATCTGATCCATCTCCTGCCGGCACTGCCGAAGAACTGGCCTGCAGGTTCGGTCAGAGGATTGCGGGCGCGGGGCGGGTTTGAAGTGGACTTGGCCTGGAAGGATGGGAAGCTGGTCGGCGCAACGCTGCGCAGCATGGCCGGCCAGCCATGTCGGGTGCGATATGGTGAACGGGTCGTGGAGATGAAGACGCGGGCCGGGCAGGCGATCCAGCTTGACGAGGCACTCAGTCGATCGCGTTGAGCAGACCATCGGGACGTGGCCGGGGTGGAGCGGTTCGGTTCTCATGCGGAGGTTTGCCGGGTAAACTGACGCATCTATGAGAGTCCTGATTAGTGGTGTCGCGGGGTTCATCGGTTCGCACCTGGCTGATGCCTTGCTTGAGCAAGGGCACGAGGTGGTTGGCGTTGACAATTACCTCACCGGCCACGCGCGCAACCTGCTGCACGCGCAGCAGTCGGCCCGTTTTCTGCTGTCTGAGCACGATGTTGTGAATCCCCTGAAGTTAACCGGTCCGTTGGACCGGATCTATCACCTGGCGTCGCCCAGTTCACCGGTCGCATATGCCAACCATCGCGTGGCCACGATGAAGGTTAACAGCCATGGGACATGCAATCTCCTGGACCTGGCGATCGAGAAGGGCGCGAGGTTTCTGGTGGCCAGCACCGGCGAAGTCTACGGTGAGCCGCTCGTCTCGCCTCAGCGGGAAGACTACTGGGGGAACGTCAATGCGATTGGTTTGAACAGCGCATATGAGGAATCCAAGCGATTTGCCGAAGCAGCGGCGATGGCATATCACCGCGAGCGGGATGCCGATACCCGCATCGCGCGCATCTTCAATATCTACGGTCCGCGCATGAGCACCAACGACGGGCGGGTGATCACGAACTTCATTGTTGCCGCCTTGAGGGGGGCGCCGCTTGCCGTCTATGGCGACGGCGCGCAGACACGATCGTTCTGCTTTATCTCGGACTTGGTCGAAGGGTTGATCCGCACCATGGAGGCCGATTTCATCGAGCCAGTCAATCTGGGCAACTGCGAAGAGGTCAGCATCCTGCAACTGGCGCGCGACGTTCTTCAACTCCTGCCCGGCACGGGCAGTGAGATCACGTTTCAGCCGGCACAACCGTACGACCCACGGGCGCGGCGGCCGGATTTGACGCGCGCCAGGCAGATTCTGAACTGGGTGCCCGCGGTTTCGCGCCAGGATGGCCTGTCGCGCACTGTTGAGTACTACCGGCGGCTGAAGAGCGAACTCTAGACAGGCATACACCTATGTCCACACAACTCAAACGTATTCTGGTCACAGGAGGGGCCGGCTTTCTTGGTTCGCATCTCTGCGATCGGCTGGTCGCGCAGGGGCATGACGTCATCTGTCTGGACAATTTCTTCACGAGCCAGAAGTCAAACGTGGCCCATCTGCTGGGCAAGCCGAATTTCGAGTTGGTGCGCCACGATGTGGTGGAGCCGATCCTTCTGGAGGTGGATGAGATATACAACCTGGCTTGTCCGGCATCGCCGGTCCATTACCAGTACAATCCGGTCAAGACCGTGAAGACCTCGGTGATGGGCGCCATCAACATGCTGGGCATGGCGAAGCGGGTCAGGGCGCGCATTCTCCAGGCATCCACGAGCGAGGTCTACGGCGATCCCACTGTGCATCCCCAGCCGGAAGGCTACTGGGGTAACGTGAACCCGATTGGTGTGCGTTCCTGCTATGATGAAGGCAAACGCGTTGCCGAAACCCTCTTCTTCGATTACCACCGCATGAACCAGGTCAACATCCGGGTGGTGCGCATCTTCAATACGTATGGCCCGCGCATGCATCCCTATGACGGCCGGGTTGTGAGCAACTTCATTGTGCAAGCCCTCTCCGGGCAGGACATCACGATCTACGGAGACGGCACGCAGACGCGCTCGTTCTGCTATGTCGATGATCTGATTGACGGCATGATGCGGATGATGGCCGCCCCCGACGACTTCGTGGGCCCCGTGAACATCGGGAATCCGGGCGAATTCACCCTGCTGGACCTGGCCGGGCTTGTGATCGAATTGACCGGTTCCAAGGCTCGGATCATCCACCTGTCGCGCCCGGCCGACGATCCCAGCCAGCGGCGGCCCGACATCGCGCTGGCGCAAAGGAGGCTGGGATGGCAGCCGCGCATCCCGCTGCGGGAAGGCCTTGTGCGCACGATCGCGTTCTTCAGGAGCCTTGATCTTGGCCAGTACCGCAAGCCAACGGATCACACTGCTCACAAGTCCACTGAAGCGATGGCCAGGTAGATCAGGCGGGCTCGACGATGGTGTTGTCGATCAGCCGGGTTGACCCCACGCGCGCTGCGACGGCCAGCAGGGTCGGCCCGGCGATCTCATGGACAGGCTTGAACGTTGCCGGGTCCACCGCCGCGACGTAATCCAAGAGCAGACGTTGTTCAAGGATAATGTGTTGCATGGTCGTCATAAGCCGCGCTGTGGAGCGGTATCCGGCTCTCACCTGGTCTTCGGCGGCGCGCAATGCCCGGCTGATGCACAGGGCCTTGTCCCGCTCCTCCGGCGACAGGTATGCGTTGCGGCTCGACATGGCGAGTCCGTCGGGCTCGCGCACAGTGGGACAGGAGATGATCCGGATCGGCCAGTCCAAGGCTTCGACCATCGCCGTGATCACGCGAAGCTGCTGGTAGTCCTTCTGCCCGAAGCACGCCACGTCGGGCATGCAGATGTTGAAGAGCTTGGCGACGACTTGGCACACGCCCTTGAAGTGCCCTGGGCGTTTCGCGCCCTCGAGCGTTCCCGTGAGCTGGGGCAGGTCGATGGCAATCTCCATCCGGCCGGGCGGGTACATCTCCTCGACGCTCGGGTGAAACGCCACGTCGACCCCTGCCTGCTCGCATTGGGCCAGGTCGGCCACGATGGGACGGGGATAGGCCGCGAAGTCCTCCCGCGGGCCGAACTGTGTGGGATTCACGAAGATGCTGACCGCCACGTGGTCGGCGTGCTGTCGCGCGATGTCGATGAGCGAAAGGTGCCCGGTGTGCAACGCGCCCATCGTGGGCACGAGGGCGAGCTTCCCCAGACAGGATCGTTCCTGGCGGACCTCGGCGATGGTGCGAAGGACTTTCATGATGCCTTTCAGTCGGATGTCATCGCCTGGCCGGATTCGTGCCTGTTCAACGCATCGAGCAGCCCGCTGACCGTCATCTGAAGCGTGGGGTGCACGGCAGTGGGCGCGATCTCGGCCAGCGGGCGCAAAACGAACTTCCGTTCGTGCATGAGCGGGTGCGGCACAATCAGGTCATGACCCGAAATGATGTTGTTGCCATAGAGCAGCAGGTCCAGATCGATGACGCGCGGCTCCCACCGCTCACGGCGGACGCGCCCCATCTGCTGTTCGATCTCCAGCAGTTTCTTCATGAGCGAAGTGGCCGACAGTGTGGTCTGCACTTCCGCGACGGCGTTCACGAAATCCGGTGCGGCGTCAGGCCCTCCCACCGCGGGGTTGTCGTAGAATGAAGAGATGCGCCGTACCTCGATCAGCGGCGTCTCAACCAGAATGGCCAGCGCCCGGCGCAGGTTGGCCTCGCGTATTCCCACATTGGATCCCAGGGCGATGTAGGCTGTTGTCTTGCTGTGATTCGGCATGGCTAAAACTCGAATCTGCTGGTTTCCAGCCGGTTGGCCAGCTCGCCCAGCACGCGCTGCTCATCCCCCTGGTCTTCGGCCACGAATGTCACGCTGAAACGCACATAGGCCCCCGCATCATCCCACGGTACCGTGCTGACCAGCTTCTCGGTGATCATCCACTGGCTGAAAGCCTCGCCACTGTCAAAGGGCACGCGCTGACCGTTACGGTTGATGGCCGCCTTGGGCGCCCGCACATACAAGAAAAACGATCCCTTTGGCTTGCGGGCGTTGAAGCCCAAACGGTTCAGCACGCCCACCAGCCCGTCCATGCGCCGGGAATATTTGGCGGCGATCCGTTGAGTGATGGCTGGCTGGTCCAGAGACGCCGCGCAGGCCTCCTGGATCGCCAGGAACTGCCCGGAGTCCGTGTTATCCTTCACGTCCGCATAAGCCTTGACGATCAGCGGATTGCCCACCGCGAACCCAAGGCGCCAGCCGGTCATGTTGAAGCCCTTGCTCATCGAGTGCAGCTCGATGCCGACATCCATCGCGCCTGGCGTGGCCAGGAAGGACGAGGGTCGGCCTTCGAACACCAGAGCGGCATAGGCCGCATCGTGGATCACCACGATGTCGTGCCTCTTCGCAAACGCCACAACGCCCGCAAAGAACTCGGGCGTGGCCGACGCCCCGGTGGGGTTGTTGGGATAGTTGATCACCAGAGTCTTGGCCCGGCGGAGCACCTCGGCAGGGATGCTGCCCAGATCCGGGAGGAACCCGTTGCGGTCAAGCAGCGGAAGGTTATACACCTCGCCACCGTAGTACTTGGCATGGGTTCCGAACACCGGATATCCCGGCACTGTCATCAAAGCCACGTCACCCGGATTGATGAAGCAGGCTGGCAGGATCGACAGGGCTGCCTTCGATCCAATCGAGTGACAGATGTTGATTGCGGGGTCGAGCCCCTCGACACCGCAGACGTTCCCCATCCAACGGGCGGCAGCCTCGCGATAAGCCATTCCGCCGTTGTCGGCATATCCGCGGTTCTCCGGCCTCCGCGCTGCTGCGCATAGGGCGTCCACGGAAACGTCAAACGCCATCTCGTCGGGCTCGCCGACGCCGAGGTCGATCAGTTCCGCCCCGGGATTGGCTGCCAGTGCTGCCCGCTTGGCTCGCTTGATCTTCTCGAACTTGTAGATCGCGGTTCCCTTGCCGTATCCGCTTCCGCCGATGCGCTCTGCAAATAGATTCTGAATATAGGAGTCGCTCATGAGCCTGCCTGCATCCTTCGCACAAATCTCCAATGAAGAAATCGATTCTAAAGGCGTTGGTACAGGGTGACAAGGTGGGCAACGACGCGGTCACCCTTTATCCGGTCCTCGCATAAGGTCAGGCGATTCGATGTGACCATCTTCGGCGGTAGAAGTCCAGCACCGCGGCCGCAATAATGACGAAGCCCGTGACGATGCGCTTGGTCTGATCACCCGCGCCGAGCTGCACCAGCCCGTCGCTCAGGACCTGAATGATCAGGACCCCCAGGAATGAGCGAATCACCGAGCCGCGTCCACCCATCAGGCTCGTGCCCCCGATGACGGCGGCGGCGATCGCTTTAAGTTCCAGCCCATTGCCCATGTTGGGATCGGCCGACTCGATGATGGCCGTGTCAATCAGTGCCGCCAGGGCCACCAGCATGCCTGTGACGGCGAACACGGCGATCTTCACCGGCCGAGGATCGACCCCCGACAGCCGCACCGCTTCCTCGTTGGTTCCAACCGCCACCATGTATCGACCGAAGACCGTCCGCGACAGTACGAACTGCCCGCAGATCACCGCCGCGATTGCGATGTAGAAATGCAGCGCCAGCCCGAGCACCGGCGTCGAAGCGATGAACCCCGCGGCCGAGCCGATGTACTGGGTTCGCGATTCGGCGATGTAATGCGTTCCACCTCGCGCGATCTCCATCATGCCCAGCGTCACGATGAACGATGGCAGTGCCCACGCGACCGTCACAACGCCGTTGAACAGCCCGCACGCAAGCCCAACCCCAATCGCCGCCAACGCCACCACGGGATACGGCGCCCCCTTCTGCACCATCAGCACGCCCACGACGGCGCTGCACAGTGCCAGCACGGATCCCACCGAAAGATCGATCCCCGCGATGATCAGGACATAGGTCATCCCGATCGTCACGATGGTCACCGAAGGGATCTGGTTGGCGATGTTGATGAATGTGCCCCTGGTGAAGAAATGGGGCGACAGAATTGAGAAGAGAATGATCAGCCCGGCCAGCACCAGGATCAACCCCAGGTACTCGTACATCACCTTCCGAATCTGAACGAAAGGCCGGCGGGAGTGAGCGACGCGCGCAAGTGTCGATGGTGAGTTGGTCATGGCATCCGACAATCAGGTGGCAATGCCCTCCTGGACATTCATGTGACCTGCGAGCGCGGCCGACATGATCACATCCTGTGTGAACTCATCCCGCGCGAAGACCTTGTGCAGCCGACCGGCCGACATCACCGCGATGCGGTCACAGATCATCAGCAACTCCGGCAGATCGCTCGACACGATGAGAACCGCCTTGCCGCGATGGGCCAGATTTGACAGGAGTCGATACACCTCGAACTTGGCGCCGATGTCAATGCCGCGCGTCGGCTCGTCGAAAATCAGGATGTCGCAGTCGCGATACAGCCACTTGGCGATGACGACCTTCTGTTGGTTCCCGCCCGACAACTCCAGAACCGCCTGGTTGACGTTGCGGCGCCGCAATGAAAGCCCATCTGCCAGCGCACGGGCGGAGCAACGCTCGGCTTCCGGGCGGAGCAGTGTGCGCCACATCGACACGCCCGGCAGGTTGGTCAAGGTGGTGTTCGCGTAGATGCTCAGAGGCAGCAGAAGCCCCTGATGCTTGCGGTCCTCGGTCAGCAGCGCAATCCCCTGCCGCACGGCGTCACGGGGTTGTCGGATGATCGCGGGCGTTGCCGATCCATACAGGTAGATGCACCCGGCGTCTCGGCGATCGGCCCCGAATATCAGACGCATCGTCTCTGTCCGGCCCGACCCCATGAGCCCCGCAAAGCCGAGAATCTCTCCCCTCCGCAACTCAAAAGAGACATCGCGGACGGCGGTTCCGCGGCACAGACCTTCAACGCGCAGCGCTACCGCCCCGGGACGGTTCTGTCTTGGCGCCGTTTCACGCAGTTCCCTTCCGACCATCAACCGGACCAATTCATCGAACGTGATTGACTCGGCGTCTCTGGTGGCGATGTGCCGGCCGTCGCGCAGCACGCTGATGCTGTCGGCGATCCGCTTGATCTCCTCCATGCGATGCGACACATAGAGGATCGCCACGCCGGCCTGCTTCAGCCGCGCTACCTGCTCAAAAAGCCGGTCTGTTTCCCGATGCGTCAGCGCTGCTGTGGGTTCATCCAGGATCAGCAGGCGGCATCGCCGGGAGAGCACCGAGGCGATCTCGACCATCTGCTGCTGGCCGACGCCAAGCGTTTCAACCTTGTGGATTGGATCGATGTCCGTCAGGCCCAGCACGCCCAGGATGTCGGTCGCTTCCTGGTTCATACTCCGGTAGTCGATGATCCCGAACCGCCGCGGCATTCGGCGCAGGAAGATGTTCTCGGCAACGGTCAGCGTGGGAACAAGGTTCAGTTCCTGCATGACCATCGCCACGCCGAGCGATTCGGCATTGTGGCGGGTGGTGGGTGCATAGGTCTGGTCTTGGAGGAGCATCCGTCCGGCCTCGGGCTGGTACAGGCCGCAGATGATCCGGCAAAGCGTGCTTTTGCCGGCCCCGTTCTCGCCGACCAGCGCGTGAACCTCGCCCTGGCGAATTTCCAGCGATGCCTCGGTCAATGCCTGGACGCCTGGAAAGCTCTTGCTCACACTCTGAATGGACAGGAGGAGTGGCATGGATTCGCGGCTTCTAACGATTGGAGACAACAGAACGAAGGCGTGCCTCGGCACTGTACGCCCCATTTCGGTCGGTGCCACGGCACACCCTCAACCAGCCCATACGACCGAGTCCGGCCGAAGGTGCGGCACAATTCACTTCAATGTCTCCGCACTGACCAGATCGACCGGCGTCTGCTTGTCACCCGGGACTTCCTTGGTCCGGTGAATCTGGAGAGCGTGCTGGATGCCGAAAACGGCAATCTGGTCCGCGTACTGGTCGACAGTGCAAAGGACGCGGCCATCCTTGATAAGCTGTTGGACCGCGGAAATGTTGTCGAAGCCAATGACCAACACCCCCTCGCGACCCGCTTGCCGCAGCGCGCTGATAGCACCCAATGCCATGTTATCGTTGGCACATAGAATCGCCTTGAGGTGAGGCTGGGCCGGCAGCAGGGCGCCGACGATCTTCGCCGCGGGATCGACTTCCCAGCGGGCCGACTGTGGCGGCAGCATCTTCATCCCCGCCGCCTTCATGGCATCCTCAAAGCCCAGCCGCCGCTGCTCAGCATTGAACGCGCCGCGCAGGCCCTCGATGATGATGACCTCGTCGCCGGCTTTCAGCTTCTTCGCCAGATGCTTGGCGGCCAAGCGGGCCCCCTCGCGGTTGTTGGGGCCCACAAACGGGATATTGACGTTCTTCTCGGCCAGCGCCGCTTCGTCGAACTTGTTGTCGATGTTGACGACGATGATGCCGGCGTCGATCGCCTTCTTGCACACGGGCACCAGCGCTTTGGAGTCGGCCGGCGCGATGACGATGGCATTCACCCGCTGGTTGATCATCGACTCGACGATGTCCGACTGCCCCTTGACATCCTGCTCATCCTTGATGCCCTGGGCGATCAGCTCGTAATCAGCCGAGTGAGCGAAATGGTGGGCTTTGGCGCCGTCCTCCATTGTCTTGAAGAACTCATTGGCCAGCGACTTCATCAGAAGCACGACCTTCGGCCGGTTGTCCTCTTTCTTGCAGCCGCCGAGAACCGCCAACACCGCAAACGCAAGCATCATTCCTTTTCGAACCATCGGCATACTCCTATCGCTTATTCCACGTTCCTGGG
>CAZMXI010000180.1:0-9620 GCA_964570205.1 uncultured Tepidisphaeraceae bacterium | reverse complement strand
ACTTGTCAACTCGCGAGGCCAAAAACCATCAACTCAGGCCAGTCGTCTTCGGCCATGTGTCGATGCCGAAGAGAACTTGAGCAATGCACGTCCCACTCGCGAGCAGCCACGCGGCTGGCGGCCTCGCCTGCGGGGTCGGTGCCGAGAAAGTTGCTCTGGACCACGTTCCCGCGCACTTCATGTCCGAAGAGGTCGACCCCGTAGGCAACGTTTCCGGAGATGACGTTGCGCTGGTTGGGCCGGGGTCCGCCGATGCGGTTGGCCTCAACTGAGCCGGTAGAGGAAGCTCCCAATCACCTGGTTGTTACCAACGACAAGCGCCGGCTGTGCTCGGCTGGGCACGGTCCACTTGGCATCGGCCTCGGCATGCTGGAGGCGCAAGAAGGAGTGGAACGCCAGCCCGAATGGCGGTGCGCCTGGTTCGGTCCTGGCCAGACACGTCATGGCCGAATTGATGTGATAGGCTGCGACGTTGGTGTTCTCGAAAGCCCAGGCGCTTCCGCTGATGCCTTTGACGCAGAACACACCGATGGTCGCCTGCTGAGCGAATTCATCAATCGCCGGATCGAACAGGTCCAGCACACCGTCGCCGTCGTCGTCGCGCGTGTCGCTCACACCGGCGAAGATGCTGGTGTCCTGCGTGGCCCCCGCGACAACCTGGCCGATATGGCCTGCGCTGATCACGCAGACACGCTGCATGGCGGCGTTGGTCGTGAGCTTGCCGAGGGCGGGGATGCCCGGGTCCGGCTGTTGACTGAGCATCAATGTGAACTGCTGGATGCCGTCCTTTGCGGTGATATTCTGGATCCGGGCCGCCTCGACGGTTCCGGAGAGCGTCGCGCCGCTGGACAGGGTCTTCACAGCGCCGGCAAAGCTCGCATGCCACGCAGGATCGGCCGAACCGATCACGATTCCCGCGGCATTCCCGCTTTCAATGGTCCAGTCGCCGCCGGCGATTTTGCCGCGAATACGGGATATGCAAAGGGGTCAGGACTCGTTCGCATCTACGTTCTTTGCCGGTCGTCCCAGCTCTCGATAAGCCGACTCCAACCCCAGCGCCTCCCTCGTCCAGGCCTCGAACTCCACCGAGCCAAACGGCCAGCCCTTCGTCATGCACGCCCGCAGCGAACGCCGCCAGTTGTTCGACCGTCCACGAGGCCGGCAAGAGCAGCTCGCGCCCGCTGCCCAGGCGAAGCCGCAGGTCCGCTTCCGCCGCCAAACTGATGGGTGGTTGCACCAGAACCTTGGCGAAGGCGACGGGGCGAGAAGTGGAACGCTGCCTTCGGGCCGGAGCCTGGCCATCGCGGCGCTGGATCTCCCGTCGCCAGAAGTAGAACGCGGTCTCCTTGAGCCGGCCCGCGGCACAAAACTTACGCACGCTCTGGCCGCTGGCGGCGAACTGCATCAGGGTGTCACGCCACAACTTCTCTCGGCCAGGGTCCCGTGCCCGCGCCGGCCGTCATCGGATATGTTGTTCGTCATGCCGGCAGTCTGACGACCCCGCCGACCAGATTAAAGATGCGAGTTGGCCGAATGGACACGACATATTTCATGGTTTTGAGATAGAGCCTGGGACGGGTCTTCGGCCGCGCGGCGGCCCCATCCGCCTGGCGGCCTGCTCGTCGAGCGTGGCCTGGAACGCCGCGTCAAAGCGGGGCAATTGCTCGACTTCCTTGAACACCGCGGCCGAGATACGGCCAGGGCCAACTTGTGGGAGTTTCTCGATTGTTGGCGGCCGCGCCTCTATTCCGCAGCCAGCACCCACCCCAGCGCCGATTCGGCGCGCATAAAAAAAGCCGTCCCGGGCAAGGACGGCTTCGAATGGGGCTTCTGAAGAGTCCTTCGGGGTTGTGGGAAGAAGGAGCTCTTCACATGGGGGAAGAATGGGCTACTTTTAAATGTCCTGGTCACACCGTCTTGCAGGCACGTTGCGATCAGGACATTCTTACTGAAAGCAGCGCCCGTGCCGTTTGTCCTGCTTCTGTCGCCCGCGTTTCCTTCTGTGATTGTAAACTCATGTTGATAATTGTATTACGATGAAATCGAAAAACCTCCCAAGCGAACCCCGGCCCAGAATCGCCTCAGCGAGTGCGTCAGACTGGCCTTATCTGCGACATCCTGTCCGGACACATCGCCCGCCCCTCTTTCCCGCTCGATAGTCTGATCGGCAAAAAGCCGGCGATCAGGATGCAGCTTGTGGCGGCGCACCAAGGGGCTACCTTCCGGCGGCGCGAGGCGATAGGATCAACAGAGGTGACTTGCCTCGGAATAGAAAGGATCACAAGCATGAGCGAAGCTCGGCCGCTGGTTGCGGTGGTGATGGGCAGCAAATCTGACTGGGATGTCATGAAGTCGGCGGATGAGACATTAACCCGGTTCGGCGTACAGCACGAGTGCCGGGTCCTGTCGGCCCACCGTACGCCCAGGCAACTTGAACAGTTCATCGCCGAAATGGAATCGGCCGGCTGCGAGGTCTACATCGCGGCCGCTGGTGCGGCCGCGCACCTGGCGGGTGTCGTGGCAGCGCAGACCGTCGCCCCTGTGCTCGGCGTGCCTATGGAAAGCGCTGCCCTGAAGGGCATGGACTCGCTCCTGTCGATGGTCCAAATGCCGGGAGGCATCCCGGTGGGAACACTGGCGATCGGCAAGGCCGGTGCCACGAATTCCGCGCTGCTGGCCGTGGCGATTCTTGCCAATTCCCGACCGGAATTGAAGAAGAAACTCGTCGCGTTCCGGCAGGAACAGGCCGAGAAAGTCCTGCGGGAAAAACTGCCATAGGCGATAAGCGGCGGGAGATGGGCCATGGGCATGCAGGTGCGGGTTCGGCACGTGCTGGGTTCGCGGTTGATCGACATCGAGGCCCGCGACGCGGATCGACCGATCCGCGTCGGCCGAAGCGCCGACTGCGACATCCGGGTGCCCGTCGGGACCGTCGCCCCGACACATTGCGTTTTGTACATGCATGAAGGGCAGTGGGTGTTGCAGGATGGCGGCAGCCCCTGGGGCACCTACGTCAATGAACATAGAACCGTCGAACCCGTTTACGTCAAGAGCGGCGATGTCATCACGCTGGGCGTTGGAACAACCGCACCGCGGATCGAGTTGGACCCCATGGGCGGCGGCCGCCCGACCGGGAGCGGGGCCGTCAGGCCGGCGGTGCCGACCCTATTCGCACCCTCTCCGCAGCCCAAGCCGACCGAGCCACAGCCCGTGACCGAAGACCCATCGCCGGAACAGGCGGACGATTACTGGCCCCTCGACCAGCAAACGTCCGCGCTCGGGTCATCGCCTCGGCGGCGAATGGCGCGCAAACGCGGCATGGACCAGGGCACGTTCGTTGCCATCGGCGTGGTCATCGCCGCCATGTTGATCCTCGCGGCATGGCTGACGATACACCAGATCGGCATCAGGCGCGAGGCCGAGCGCGCACGCCAGACGCCGCAGCCGGCGACGGCCGGCCCCGCGGGAGGCCAGAAGAGCATTTTTGACTTTCCTCCCGAACCTGCTCAGCGTATGCCTGCGACGCCGACTCCCTCGGCGCGGATTGATCGCAGCGACAATGTTGCGCCCGCCCATCCAGCCGAGCCTGCCGACCCCCGAAAACAGGAGGAGGCCTGGAAGCTGCTCATGGAGGCGCGCGACGGCGATGACATGGCCCGGCTGATCTGGACCATCGAGGATTATCGGACCCACCACCCGGGCGAGTTTGAGGCGGAGCTCCGGCAGTACCTCGCCGAGGCCCTGGATCGGCTCTGGTGGGACCGGATCAGGGAATTGGACGACACCCGTCGCCGGCTGGCTGCGGAAATGGCGGACCTGGACCTGCAAATCGCCGCCGAGACCGAGGCCGAGCACAAGGCGAAGCTCCAGAAGGAACGACAGCGCCTGGAGGGCCAGCGTGCGATGGCCAATGGTGTGCTGACGGCCGACATGGGCTTTTCCGGTGAAGTGGCCCCGAATATCGCCGATCCGGGCCAGCTTTCGATGGGGCGGATTGAACGTGATCGGGCCAGATATGAAGCCTGGGCCGCCGCGGTGCTGCGAAGCGTGAAAACGACGCGACGGCTGCCGTGGCAGGGCAGATGATGGGGATCAACCCGCCAGGGTTGGGGGGAATCACCAATGGAAAGCGGGGCGCCTGGTCGATAATCAGGAAGTGGCAACGCCCATGCTTGAGCAACTGGTCCAACACGTGCCCGCGGAAGCAACGCGCACCGCAACCATGCTTGCTTCAGCGTCCGCGCTCGTGGGCCTGGTGCTGTGGCTGGCCGGGGCGCGGATGGGCCGGTCGGTCATCGCGCTGATCGCCGTGGCGCTGGGCGCCTGGCTGGGGCTGCAATTGCCGCGCTGGCTGGATCTGCCGGTCAGTTCCTGGGCCACGGCGACCGCCGGCGCCCTGGTCCTGGGCATGAGCGCCTATGCCGGGTCGCGGCTGTGGACGACAGTGGGGCTGGCGCTGCTGCTGGCGCTGTGGGGGGCAGTCGGGGTGGTGCACCATTACAGTCCGAAAACCGGCGCCGAGCTGCTGGACTGGCCGGACAAGACCAGCCTGGTGAAGCACATCACCGAAGTCTGGGATGACATGCCCACCGCGCTGCGTCAGGTCGGCCCGGCGGTGTGCGGCGTCGCCGCGGCCATCGGGCTGGCGGTCGGGGTGTTTCTGCCGCGGCTGGGAACAGGGCTGTTCTTCAGCCTGCTGGGGATGAGTGTGATGATCGTGTGCGGCGGCGTGGCGATGTCGCTCTCGCAGCCGCAGTTGCTGGACCGCATGCCGGAGCAACACGGCACGCAACTGGCGATCCTGGCCGGTCTGGTGCTGGGCGGGGCGCTGGTGCAGTTGCGCCTGCTCCGCAAGCCCAAGGCCAAGGCCGTCGCCAAAGCCGCGAAGCCGGCCTAGCGGGCCGGCGATGCCAGTGGCGCTGTCATGTGGTCGAATCGTGTGTTCTTGAGTGTGAAACAGCAGGGAGACTGACTATGTACTCCACTCTACTTGCTGCGGCCGCCAGGGCGACGGCGAACACCGCGCGCAGCACAGGCGCGGGCTCTTCGTTCGAGCCGGTCGCCCACCTGCCGGCGCAGACGGATGTCATGACCTGGTGCCAGCAGATGGGGGTTGGCACAGCGCTGCTGCTGATCGTGATCGGTGTCGTTTACCTGTTGTACGGCTGGTCGTGGTACAAAGCGCTGATCACGCTGAACTCGGCGCTGATCGGCGGCTACGTCGGAACCATGATCGGCCAGCAGCAGGGCGGTTACATGCTGGCCGGCGGCTTCCTGGGCGCGCTGGTCTGCGGTTCGGCGGCGTGGCCGCTCATGAAATGGGCGGTCGCGCTGATCGGCGGCATCTGCGGGCTGGTCGTCGGGGCGGCCGCCTGGCGCATGGCCGGCCTCGATCCCGCCTTCGACTGGGCCGGCGGCATGACCGGCCTCGTGGGCTTCGGCCTGTTCGCCTTCATCCTCTTCCGCGGCAGCATCATCATGTACACCAGCCTGCAAGGGGCGGTGATGGTCATGATCGGCCTGCTCGGCCTGGCCTTCAAGCACCCCGATTTCGCCCCGGCGGTGCTGAAGAACATCTCCGCCCAGCCGCTGATTTTCCCGATCGCGGTGCTGATCCCCGCCATTCTCGGCCTGATCTTCCAGCAGAACTACTCCCCCGCAGCGCCCGCCGGCGCTGGCGGCGGAGGCGGTGACAAGAAGAAGTGAGCCTCTCGCTCCTTTTCTGCCAGGCCCGGGCTGACATGCCCGGGCCTTTTTGATCGCCGTCGAGCTGCCGGACCCGACTTGCCCGCCGGTCTTCGACATCTGATATGATGGAGGGATGAAAGCATTGCGCATCTTTCTGCTCTCCCTGTGCATGTGCGTAGCGGTGTCCGCGGCGGGGCCGGCAACGCAGCCGCAGACCCAGGCCGCGAAGGCGAGCGACCGGCTCTCGACGACGGAGCATGAGCTGAAGATTGGCGGCCAGGCGATCCGGTATCGCGCTACGGCCGGCTACATGGGCCTCAAGGATGACACCGGCAAGGAACGCGCCAATTTCTTCTACATCGCGTACGACAGGCTGAGCGATGGCACAGCCGACGCGCGGCGGCCGGTCACGTTCGTGTTCAACGGCGGGCCGGGCGCGGCATCGGTGTGGCTGCACCTGGGAACCGTCGGGCCCAAGCGCATCCTGTGGGCCGACGAGGCCGGCAACCCGCCATCGCCGCCTTACCAACTCGTGGACAACGAGGCGACGTGGCTGGCCTCCACCGACCTGGTCTTCATCGACCCCGTGGGCACGGGCTACAGCCGGCCGCTGCCCGGCGAAAAGCCCGAGCAGTTCTATGGGGTCCGCGAGGATGTCTCCTCCGTCGCCGATTTCATCCGCCTCTATATCACCCGCTACGAGCGGTGGCAGAGCCCGCGGTTCCTGGCCGGCGAGAGCTACGGGACGACCCGGGCCGCAGCGCTGTCCGATTACCTGGCCGACCGCTATGGCATCGCCCTGAACGGGATCATGCTGATCTCGACCGTGCTGAACTTCCAGACGATCTCGCCCAGCCACGGCAACGACCTGCCCTATGCCCTCTACCTGCCGGCCTACACCGCCATCGCGTGGTATCACCGCGAGCTGCCCGATGCCCTGCAGGAGGACCTGGGCAAGGCGATGAAGGAGGCCGAGCGGTTCACCCTCGACACGTACACGCCAGCCCTGGCCAGGGGCGCAGCGCTTGATGCCGAGCAGCGCAAGGCCGTCGCCACCCAACTGGCGCGGCTGACGGGGCTGAGCGAGGCGCTGATCCTCAAGAGCGACCTGCGGATCCGGCCGGACCAGTTCCGCAAGCTGCTGCTCGAGGACAAGGGGCTGGTGATCGGCCGGTTTGACGCCCGCATCACCGGGCAGGACATCCAGCCGACGGCGAGCCACGCCGACTATGACCCGAGCCTGAGCCGCTACCTGCCCGCGTACACCGCGGCGTTCAACCAGTTCGTGCGGCAGTCGCTGCGGTTCGAGAGCGACCTGCCTTACGAGGTGCTCAGCGGGAAGGTCCATCCGTGGAACTTTGGCCGGGGCAACGAAGGCTACCTGAACGTGGCCGATGACCTGCGCAACGCGATGGTCAAGCACCCGCACCTGAAGGTGCTGGTGGCCAGTGGGTATTTCGACCTGGCGACGCCCTATTTCGCGACCGACTACACCGTGAGCCACATGGGCCTGCCCAAGGCCATCGCGGGCAACATCACCCAGACGTACTACCTGGGCGGGCACATGATGTACCACAACCGCCAAGCGCTGGTGCGGCTGGGGGAGGATGTGGCGAAGTTCATCGCGGCGTCTGTTGAGAAGCGGTGATGAGTCCCTCCCTTTCTTCGGCCGGGGGCGGGGCGGCCTTGTCGATGCGCCCAAGCAACGTGATCGCCACAGCGCCCATGAGGATGAGAAACGGGCCTTCGCCGAGAATCCAGGACAGCGGCAGGCCGGCGGTCGTGTCGATGACCAGCAGGCAGACGCCGAAGAGGGCGACGGCGATGCTCCAGAGGCGGATGGGGGCGGCGTAGCGGCGGATGTCGGTCGAGAGCAGCCAGAGGTACGCGCCGAGGATGGCGTACATGCCGGAGATGGAGCGGGCGAGGTACTCGACGACCGGGCCCTGGGGCATGGGGCCGAGGCCGAGCCAGCGGTGGATGGCATCCATCCAGGGCAGGGGCATGGCCATGGGCACGATGGCGGTCATGGCCATGACGGCCTCGATTCGCATGATGACTTTGAGCGCCTTTTCGCTGGTCATGGCTTGGTGGTATAGAGGTGAATCAGGTTTCACCGGGGCGGGGCTGTTGCTGCCGCTGGGCCTGCCGTGCCGCGGCATCGCGGGCATTGCGTTTAACGGCGAGGTCGATGGCGAGCTCGATGGCAGCGTGCATGGAGCCGGGGTTGGCGTTGTTTCGGCCGACGATGTCGAAGGCGGTGCCGTGGTCGGGGCTGGTGCGGATGATGGGGAGGCCTATGGTGCAGTTGACGGCCTGCTCGAAGGCCAGGAGCTTGACGGCGATGAGTCCCTGGTCGTGGTACATGGCGACGACGGCGTCGAACGCGCCCTGCCTGGCCTTGAGGAAGATGGTGTCGGGCGGATAGGGCCCGCTGGCGTCGATGCCCTGCTGGCGGGCCATGAGAATGGCCGGCTCGATGATGCGTTCTTCTTCATCGCCGAACTGGCCATTTTCGCTGGCGTGGGGGTTTAACCCGGCGACGGCGATGCGGGGTTTGGGGATGTCGAACCACTCGACGAGGGTCTGGTGCATGAGCTCGATGGGCTGGAAGACAGCGCCGATGTTGAGGCGGTTCCAGATGCCCATGAGGGGGATGTGGACGGTGGCGAGGACGACGCGGAGCGGCCCGCCGGTGAACATCATGTTGTAGCGGCGGGCGCCTGTGCGCTGGGCGAAGAGCTCGGTGTGGCCGGGGAAGTGATAGCCGGCCATTCTCCAGCTTTCCTTGGAGATGGGTGCGGTGACGACGGCATCGACGAGCTTGCGCTGGGCGGCCTCGATGGCGTCGAGGCAGAATCGCATGGAGGCTTCGCCGCCGATCTTGCTGGGGGCTCGGATGGCGGTGCCAAGGATGGAGTACTGGTCGTAATCGACGACGACGGCGTCGTGGGGGTAGGAGCGTAGGCGGCCGTTGTACTGGTCGCGCCACCAGAAGACATCGAACTCGGCGAGGTCGGCGGCGTAGTGCAGCAGCTCGTTCATGCCGTAGACGATGTAGCGGGCGCGGTGGCGGAGGTTGGGGTCGGCCAGGGCCTTGACGATGACCTCAGCGCCGATGCCGGCGGGGTCGCCCATGGAGATCGCGATGGTTGGCCGATAGTCCGTCATTTTTACACTCCGCGCGCCTCCAGCCAGGCGACGATGTGCTTGCTGACGATGTCGGTTTCGAGGTTGAAAGGCCAGTCGATGGGCCGATCGCCCAGGGTGGTCAGCTTGAGGGTGGTGGGGATGAGGGCGACTTCAAACTGCGGGCCATTGACGGCGGCGATGGTGAGGCTGACGCCGTCGATGGAGACGGAGCCCTTGTGGACGAGGTACTTGCGCAGGTCGGGGGGGGCTTCGATGGCGAGTCGGAACTCGTTGTCGTTGCTGATGGTTCTGACGAGGCGGGCGACGCCGTCGATATGGCCCTGGACGAAATGGCCGTCGAGGCGGTCGCCGACGCGGAGGGCGCGTTCGACATTAACGCGGTCGCCGGCCTTGATGAGGCCGAGGTTGGTCTTGTCGAGGGTTTCCTTGATGACGTCGAAGCCGATCTGGCCATGGGCGAGCTCGGCGATGGTGAGGCAGCAGCCGTTGACGGCGATGCTTTCGCCGTGGGCGACATCGGGCCAGTCGGAGGCGAGGGTAAGGCGGCGGAACATGGGGCCATCGCTGACGGCGAGGACCTTGACGTATTTTTCGACAATGCCTGTGAACATATGGTTATGCCTGCATACTGATCGAGCCGTCGTCTGGCCGGCGCCGGCGCGCTGGCCGCGGTGCGTTATGCTAGCCGTAAATGGGGTCGAAATCACGGGGTATGTGGGGAGGTTGAACCACGGAGTCACGGAGGCACGGAGGCGGCCTTGAGGGGACAAGGTGACACG
>CAZMXI010000179.1:0-9736 GCA_964570205.1 uncultured Tepidisphaeraceae bacterium | reverse complement strand
AGAATACGCTAACGCCAAATCCGCAGATGCCCTCCATCAGCTCCAGCGCCTCCGCGAGGCCAGCGCCCTCGCCGTGCAAGCGGGCCTGCGCCTGCACGCCGGGCATGGCCTGAATTACCGCAATGTTCTCGATGTCGCCCATATTCCCCAGATGCGCGAGTTGAACATCGGCCACGCCATCGTCAGCCGAGCCATCTTCACCGGCCTCCGCGAAGCCGTCCGCGAGATGAAGCGGCTGATCAACGAATAGGCAGCACCTGTTGGGCAGGCACCAAGCAAGATGAACCGATTGTTCTTACCATTTGGTGGTAAGAAATTGACCACCCTGTGGCAAATATGCAAGACAGATGCGCCGGCGCTCACAAGCGTCGCATTTACAGTGGCTTATGAGAGTCGCCACTTTGAGAGAGGTCCGACCATAAGGTAAAGGGCATTACAGCAACGGCTGCCACGCGATGCGACAGCCGATTTCGCACGGCAGGGCTTGGTGCCTGTTACTGCGCCTTCCCCCGTTCCACCCGCAGGCCCGCTTCGTTCGACCGCACGGTCCTTCCATCCGAGAACTTCACCTCCAGCGGCCGGCCGTGCCAGTTGTAGACGGCGTAGGTCCGGTTCCCATCCCTGGTATACACGTTGACCAGCGGGTAGTCGGCCGTGACGGCCGCCTCGTTCAGGCCCAGGGTGTTCAACGTATGGATCCAGTGATACATGAACGCCCGGCTGTTGCCTGATTCCACCTTGCAGTTGGGGTTGGCGTCGATGTATTTCGCGGCGCCGGCCGGGTCCTGCAGGGCGTTGAACATCACCACCAAATCGCCCCAGCCCGTGCCGTAATCCTGGCCACCCTTGCGGTGTTCGAGAATGTAGCCGTGGTTCTTCTTCACGTACTGCGGGAATCGACCCATGTAGATCGATGCCGGCGTGAACGGCAACCAGTTGATCCCATGAATGCAGTCGATGTCGCCCGAGAACCATGTTCCGAAGGCGCCCTTGCCGCCCCACACCATGCCGAGCGCCACGCGCGGGAAGTCTTTCGGGTAATTCGTGTCCGACACATCAAACCAGTACTCCTCTACCGCCGTGCGCTCGGTGTTGTATAGGTAGAGGCCCATGTCGCGGATTGCATCATCGCCCGTCGCGATACCCCAGAGGATCATCCCATACCACGCATTCATCGATTCCGAGCTGGATTCCTGGTTGTTGCCATCGACGAAGTTGGCATCGCCCGAAGCCCACGAGTGCCCCGCATAGCGGTCAAAACACCGCATGTACGGGAACATCGCATCCTGCCTGTCTCCCGAGGCGATGTCGCGGATGAGCATCTTCACCATCGGCCCCCACTGACTCGCCCACTGCGGATCAACCCGCGCCACTTCCGCGGCCGCGCGGATGAAATAGCCATAATGGAAGTGGTGATCGTTCAATGGGTTATCGCTGCCATAGCTCGGCCGGCTGCCGATCAGCGTGCCCCACCGGCCGTCGTAATAGAACACCGGCTGGTTCTCCCCTTCGGCCGCCGTCAGCCAGTTCTCCAGCCGCCGCTTGATCTCATCCACGAAAACCCCCTGCAACTGTTTCTCGCCCGTGACTTCGGCAATGCCGCTCAGCGTCGCCAGACGCCCCAGCAGCTTGCCTTCCCAGTAGGTGTCGCCAAATCCCCCTGGTTTCTTCTCGGCCTCGGCCCGCAGGTACCCGGTCATTCGAGCCTTGTCCTGCACACCCTCCGCCGGCAGCATCGGCAGCACGCCCTGCGCGGCCACCACTGTCTCGAAGGATGCGCCGGCCGCCAGCTTCATCTCGCCGCGCACCGATGCATAGCTTTTTTCCAGCAGCTTCGTCGTCGTGTACTTCCACTGGTGCGGGTACAAGGCGAACAGCGTGCCGGTTTCCGAACCCTCATGCGGCTTCACCGCGAAGCTATACGTCGATCGCACGACCCCCGGCGTTTCAAGTTTCCACGTCACGCGCGTGTCCGTCACGTGGCTGTATGCGTATTTCCGGAACAGATTCAGCGTCTCCGGCCTGTCATCCGGCAGGATCGCCACGGCGAAGTGCGCCTTGCCGCCCGCTTTATTGACCAGCACAGTCCCGCCGAGCCCTTCCCAGTTCGATCCCGCCGCCCCGAACAGTCCATAGTGCTTTGAGCCCATGCTCACACCCAGCACGGCATCGTTCCCGCCTCCGGCCCAAACTTTCGGCGCATTGCGGAACGTCAGCATCGGGTTGCCCCCTTCGTACAGGCAGTAGACGAACGGCGAGCCATGCCCGAACGATGTGCGCATCGACCTGCCGCCCGATATGAATGCCGCCGTCACGAACCAGTCGCTGTGCCCGTCGCAATCCGCCCGCTGGAACGATGGAACCTCCGAATGCCCCAGCGCGATGTCCGCATCCCGCGGCGTGACGAACCCGAAAATGGCCGCCTCGGTCGATCGGATGTTCGTGCCCGGATAGCTGATGTTAAGTCCCCTTTCCGTGCATGTCATCGCCAGCGGGTGGGCGTACATGGGCTGCGAATACCGCTGCCACACCAGCGAGCTCCACCACTGCCCGGTCGGCGTCGGCCCCTTCAGGGCAGTCGTCCGGTAGATCGTCTCCGGCAGCGGCTTGCAGGGCGCTGGCCGCGATATGCGATAGCCGCCCGATCCCATCCTCACCACATCGGGCGCATCAGCGGCCCCGATCGCTCCCGCCACCAGAATCATGCCGACCCAACCAAGAATCCTCGCGTGCATCATGGACTTGTTGTCCCCTTTCAATCGTCCGAAGTCAAACTCTTGTCAAATCCGCTGGCCGCCACCGCCCGCGTGCACTAAACTCACGTCCGATCCCTCAGCCCACAGGTGACTCATGACCATTGGCTGGGTATATGATGACCGGTTCATGCAGCACGATACCGGCCTGTCTCATCCCGAGCGGCCGGAGCGTTTGGCGGCCATCGTCCGGGGCCTCGAAGAGGCCGGCCTCCTCGCAACTCTGAAGCGCCTCGATTTCGCACCCGCCGACGAGCAGGATCTGGCCCTCATCCACGATCCTGAGTACATCCACCTCGTAAGAAGCGCCTGCGACAGCGGCATTGACTTCATCGGTTCGATGGACACCCACATCGGCGCTCGCAGTTATGAAGTGGCGCGCCTCGCCGTCGGTGGCGTCATCGCGGCCTGCGCCGCCGTCCTGCACGGCGAAGTCCGCCGCGCCTTCTGCGCGGTGCGCCCGCCCGGCCATCACGCCGAACGCGACCGCGCGGCAGGGTTTTGCCTGTTTAACAACATCGCCATCGCCGCCGAATGGCTTATTCGCCGCCACGATCTCCAGCGCATCGCCATCGTCGATTTCGACGTTCATCACGGCAACGGCACCCAGCACGCCTTCGAGCAGCGCCGCGATGTCCTCTACATCAGCCTCCACCAGGCCCCCGAGACCCTTTATCCAGGCACCGGCTTTGCGCGTGAGCGCGGCGAAGATGACGGCGCTGGCTTCACCCTCAACATCCCCCTGCGCCCCGGCAGCGGTCATGATGAATACCGTCAGGCGTACGATGCCAAGGTCCTGCCTGCCCTGAAGGCATTCCGTCCCGAATTCATCCTGCTCAGCGCCGGCTTCGATGCGGTGTATCACGAGAGGATCGCCCAGATGAGCCTCGAACCGGCCGATTTCGCCTGGATCACCCGCGACCTCGTCGCTGTCGCCGAGGAATGCTGCGCCGGCCGGCTCGTCAGCGCCCTGGAGGGCGGCTATGTCCTGGAAGCCCTGGCGGCATCGGCCGCAGCGCACGTCCGCGCCTTGATGATTTGACCTTTGTGCCGGCTTCGACGAAGCTCTGGTGGGAGCCCATCGGCATGAGCCAGACCACGGAATCGCCCGATGCCCGGCCCGCAGCGGCACAGCATGCCGACGGCGTCGAAATGCCCCCGCCCAGCCTGCGGCGGGCTTTGTTGCGGATCGGGCCCGGGTTGATCCTCGCGGGCGCTGTCGTCGGCACCGGCGAACTCGTCGCCACCACCAACCTCGGCGCCAAGGCCGGATTCGCGCTGCTCTGGCTGGTCATCCTCAGTTGCACCATCAAGGTCTTCGTCCAGATCGAGCTCGGCCGATACGCCGTCTGCTCCGGCAAGACCACCCTCGAAGCCTTCCGCGAGCTGCCCGGGCCTTCCGGCATCGTTGGCTGGTGGTGGGTCCTGATGATGCTCAGCACCCAGCTCCAGGTTGCCGCCATCATCGGCGGGGTCGGCTACGCCATGCACATGGCGCTGCCAGGCTCCAGCCCCTGGCTGGCCCAGCAACTCGCCGCACGCTGGCCCGAGGCCGCCGCCATGATCGCCGCCCAGCCCGCCCTGCCCTGGGCCGCCGGCGCAGCCGTCCTCACGGCTATCCTCCTCGCCGGCGGCGGCTACTGGCTGCTGGAAAAGTGCTCGACGCTCCTCGTGGTGCTCTTCACCCTCGCCACCGTCCTCTGCGTCGCCCTGTTGCCCGCGGCCGGCCACGCCATCGATTGGCCAGCCGTTGCGAATGGCCTGACCTTCCGCCTGCCGGACATCGACGGCGCTGTCCTGGCCGCCCTGGCCATGTTCGGCATCACCGGCGTCGGCGCTACTGAACTGGTCACCTATCCCTACTGGTGTCTTGAAAAGGGCTACGCCCGCAAGACCGGCCCGCGCGATGACTCGCCCCAGTGGGCGGCCCGCGCCCGCGGCTGGCTCCGCATCATGAAGCTCGATGCCTGGCTCAGCATGGTGCTCTACACGATCTCCACGGTCGCCTTTTACTTCCTGGGCGCTGCCGTCCTGCATGCCGTTCACGATCAGGGCCTGCCCAACCGCGTCGAGACCATGCTTCCCGCGCTCGGCAGCATGTACGCCCCCGTCATGGGCTCCACCGCCGCCACCTGGTTCATCGTCGTGGGCGCTGTCGCCGTGCTCTACTCGACGCTCTACGCCGCCACCGGCGCCAATTCCCGCGCCCTGGCCGACTTCCTCCGCACCAACTGCGGCATCGCCTACAACTCCGAATCAGCCCAACGGCGCTGGACCAAGGCGTTCTGCATCGCCCTTCCGCTGATCGATCTCTGGCTCTTCCACACCTTCAAGAATCCCGTCATGATGGTCGTCATCGGCGGCGCCATGCAGGCCCTGACCCTCCCCATCCTGGGCGCTGTCGCCCTGTTTCTGCGCTACCGCCGCATCGACCGCCGCCTTGTCCCGGGGATTCTCTGGGATCTTCTGCTCTGGCTTTCCGTCGCCGGCCTGTTCGTCGCCGCCGCCTATGGCGCGTGGGATAGCGCCTCCCGCGCCTGGGAGAACCTCAAGGCTTTCTTCTAACCGGAAATCGACATGGACCAGCCCTCATCCACCCCTAAACGACAGCTCAACCTCTTCGACTCCACCTGCATCATCGTCGGCATCATCATCGGCTCGACCATCTACGCCAGCAGTTGGCTCATCGCCGCGTCAGTCCCCAACGCATGGTCACTGGTCGGAATCTGGGCGCTCGGCGGCCTCATCTCCCTCATCGGCGCGCTCTGCTACGCCGAGCTCGCCACCGCCTATCCCCATGACGGCGGCGACTATGTCTACCTCAAACGCGGCTTCGGCCGCCCCGTGGGCTTCCTTTTCGCATGGGCACAGCTCTGGATCGTCCGCCCCGGCTCCATCGGCGCACTGGCTTACGTGTTCGCCGAGTATGCCTACGCGATAGCCCCCATCAAGACGGTCCCCATGGGCCTTGGCCTTACTCTTTACGCCGCCGGCTCCATCGCCATCCTCACTCTCATCAACATCCTCGGCGTTCGCGAGGGCAAATGGACCCAGAACCTGCTCACCACCATCAAGGTCCTCGGCCTGCTCGCCATCGTCGCCGCCGGCATGTTCGCTTCGAATCCCACACCCTTACCCGAAGCCGCAGCCGCTGGCGGCAGCAACTTCCGCCTGGCTCTGATTCTCGTGCTGCTCGCCTACGGCGGCTGGAATGAAATGGCTTACGTCGCAGCCGAAGTCCGCAACCCCGAGCGGAACATCCTTCGCAGCCTGGTCCTGGGAACCGTGGCCGTCACCGCCATTTATGTCCTGGTCACGATCGCCTTCGTCCACGCCCTTGGCTTCGCCGGCCTCACTCAGTCGCGCGCGGTCGCTTCCGATGTCCTCGGCAAGACCGCCGGCGCCTGGGGCAGCTCCGCCATCGCCACCCTGATCTGCATCTCCGCCCTCGGCGGCATCAACGGCATGATCTTCACCGGCGGCCGGATCATCTATGCCCTGGGCAGGGATTACTCCATGTATTCCTGGTTTGGCCGCTGGAACGAAGGCCGCGGCACGCCCATCCGCTCCATCCTCGTCCAGAGTGGCGTCGCTCTCGCCCTCGTCATCGGTTTCGGCCGAACGGCCGGCGGATTTGAAGCCCTCGTCAACTTCACCACCCCCGTCTTCTGGATCTTCTTCTTCCTGGTCGGCCTCACCCTTTTCGTGCTGCGATGGCGCGATCCCGGCACGCCCCGGCCGTTCCGCGTGCCCCTTTACCCTGTCATCCCCATCCTCTTCTGCGCCTCCAGCCTCTTCATGATTTACAGCAGCGTATCCTACGCCGTCGAGAACCGAAGCTGGGAAGCCCTCTGGAGCATCGGCGTGCTCGCGGTGGGCATCGTGCTCCTTCGCTTCGATGAGCCCGCGCCGGTTCGGGGCTCGGGTTTTGACGTCATTGTGCCCGTGCCGGACGCCCCCGATCGCGCCTGAACGCCTATTTCAGTTTCACCGACACCGTCATCCCGTCGTTCTTCTCGATCGACGCCCGGATCAGCGCTGTCTGGTAGACCCCGCTCTTGTTGACGTACTCCAGGAAATCCCTCATCTGCCTGGCACTCTGGATCGTATTGTCGGCGATCACCAGCGCACCCGGTTTGAGCTTCGGCTCGATCGCCTTCAGGTACTTCAGGTAATCCGGCTTGTGCGCGTCAATGAACACGAAATCGAACTCGCCCTCGAGCTGCGGGAGCGTCTTGAGCGCATCGCCCTCTACCACTTCCACCGTCTTCTCCAGGCCCATCGCCTCGATGTTCTCCCGCGTCGCCGCCGCCATGCCCGGGTCGATCTCCAGCGTGAACAGCTTGCCGCCGTTCCGCTCGAACGCCAGCCCCATGTTGATCGCCCCATAGCCCGTCGCCGAGCCCACCTCCACCCCGCGCTTGGCCTTGATCGCGTCGGCCATCACCCGCAGGAACATCGCGTCGCCGGGCGTCGTGTTCAGCCCCGTGCGATTGAACTTCTCGATGATCCGCTGCCTTTGCTCATCCGTCACTTTCTTTCCTTCCTGCTGGTTCACCTGCGATTTCACCGGCGAGCCTGTCAGGACCAGCGCGACGACGAACATGACAAGCGACAGGGACGCAAACGCCTTCATGCGGCCTCCTACAATCATGCCCCCCTGAACGCGGCGCGGCCACCCGCGCCCGCCCGCCATCATCCCACAAAGCCCGCGCGGCGCAAAGCCCCTTCCGCCGGCACCTCGTTGGTTCCTCGAACCCCAGTGCACGCGCTCTGAGGCCCTCCTCCCCGTTGTGAAATAGCCGTTTCCTTCGGGCAACAGCGCCGCGCCGCCCCGGTCGACTTGGATGGCGGGGTGCCCCTGGTCAGGGCTTCTTCTCTTCATCCTCCGGCAGCGTTTCCACGTCCAGGTTGTCCAAATCCACCAATCCGCTACCCGCGCCCGTGTCGGCCGGCGTGGCATTCAACAGCTCGAAGCCATCATCGTCGGTCGTCGGCGCTGGAGCGCCTGTCGCCTCCTGCGGAGGGATATCAGCGCTGCGCGCGGGGCCTGCAGTGGGCGGCTCGATCTCATCGTCCGCCGGCCGCCCGTCGATCTGGATCGTGAAGACTGCCGGCCCCACCTGCACACGGTCGCCTGCCTGCACCACCGCTTCCTGCACGCGGCTGCCGTTCACAAACGTGCCGTTGGAACTACCCAGGTCCTCAATCCTCAGCGTGTCACCGTCAACGATGAACCGGCAATGCTTGCGCGACACCTCGCCCACTGGAACGCGCAGGTCACAGTCTTCGCGCCGGCCGAGCACCGTGATCGCACGAGGCAGGGCGAACCCCCGCCGCTCACCATTGGCGTAGAACATGACGAGGACAACATGCATGAGAACCGCCTCTCGGATTTCGGCCAGGACTTGGCGAACCGGCGGTCGACCGCCCTTCCCGCAAAGGTATGGCCGCTCCGCGCCGATCGATTGCAACTAGCCTACCGGCAAGACTTTCAGCGGGCAAGGGTACCGCACGCCGTCCCGCAACATCCAGGGGCAGCCCAGATGGAACCTCGCCCGTCCCGCCCGGCGCCCAACCCGTATCACGACAGCTCGCAACGCCGGGGACCACGGCTTCGCTCTCCAGACATCCTCCATTGCATGCCTGCCTTCCCCCTCAACGTTCTCCCGCATACGATTCCGTTCTGATGCCCGCGCCCAAGCAACCAGTCCCCATCGTCCCTTCGCCCGCCGGATCGACCGGCGATCCGGCTCGGGCCATGGCCGGAAGCCTGACGGAAGGTGGGCTTGTCGAAGGGCTTTACGTTCATGTGCCCTTCTGCTTCCACAAGTGCCACTACTGCGACTTCTACAGCATCACCCGCCAATCGCCTGATCGCATGGAACGCTATGTCGATCTTGCCCTCGCTGAAGCTCAGCCTTGGGCAACAGGCCAGCGCCGGGTGCAGGTGCGCCCAAGAACCATCTTCTTCGGCGGTGGCACGCCAAGTCTTCTGCCCGTCGCCCTCATGGCCCGCCTGCTGGTCGGGCTCCGCCGAACGTTCGACATGTCCTGCGTTGAGGAATGGACCGTCGAGTGCAACCCCGCGACCGTCTCGGCCGACTACTGTGCCATGCTCCGGGAGCATGGTGTCGATCGACTGAGCTTCGGCGCACAAAGCTTCGATATAGAAGAGCTTAAGACCCTCGAACGCCACCACGACCCAGCCGATGTCTCACGCAGCCTTGAGATCGCCCGGTCCGCCGGTTTCCGCCGGCTCAATCTGGACCTGATTTATGCGATTCCCGGGCAAACCATCGAATCGTGGCGGCGATCTCTCGACTCGGCAATCGACTTGGCGGTCGATCACCTGTCCTGCTATGGACTTACCTACGAATCCAACACGCCCATCACCGTCCGTCGGCGCCTGGGCGATGTGCGGCCGGCCGAAGAAGATCTCGAACTGGCCATGCTCCACCACGCCCGCCAGCGCCTCGCCGACGCGGGCATTCCGGCCTATGAGATCAGCAACTACGCCCGGCAAGGCCAAGAATGCCGCCACAACCTCCTCTACTGGGATGGCGGCGGTTATATCGGACTGGGCCCATCCGCCGCATCGCACGTCGAAGGCACTCGTTGGCGGAACCGCCCACACCTGGGGGAGTGGGAAGCAGCAGTGTCGGCTGGCGACATTCCGGCGGAAGAGGTCGAATACCTCTCGCCCGAGCAGCGCGCCGGGGAACTGGTCATGTTGCAGCTTCGCCTGGCGGAGGGTGTGCGATTCGAGCGTTTTGCGCGCCGAACCGGGCTGGACGCCCGAAGCACCTATGGCGGGCTGCTTGATCGGTTGTCGGGCCTGGGCCTGATTGAGGTGGATGGGGCGGGTTTTCGGCTGACCGAAACGGGGGTGGACGTGACAGATGCCATCGCTGGAGAATTCCTGGCTCAATGACACTCCACCCCCATAGGGGGTGGTATCAGGAAGGCCCGTCCGAACGGGC
>CAZMXI010000178.1:0-9844 GCA_964570205.1 uncultured Tepidisphaeraceae bacterium | reverse complement strand
TAATTCATCTCGGTGTTGATGTTGACGGTCCACTTGCTGCCCCAGGCGGGCGAGACATCCTGGTTCCAGATGCCCTGGAGATTCGCCGGCTGGGTGCCCGGCCGGCTGCTGGATGCCAGCAGGTATCGGCCGAACTGAAAATACAGGGCGCACAGGTGCGGGTCGTCGCTTCCCTGCTGCACGGCCCTGAGGCGCTGGTCGGTGGGGCGCCGGGCGGCATCCGCGCCGCCGAGATCGAGTGTAACGCGGTCCATGAGGCGGCGGACATCGTCCTGATGCGACTTCAGCAGCGCTGAGTACGGCTTGTCGGCCGCCGCCGCCATGTGTCGGCGCCAGACCGGCTCGGGGTCGCCGCTGATGTCCTTGTAGTTCCTGAAGCTCGTTGCGGCGGCGAACAGGAGAACCGCGCTGTCGGCATCCTTGACGGCGATTCGGCCGTCGGCGATGGCGATCGATCCACCTTCGTTGCGGGCTTGAAGGGCCGACTCGAAGCGGATGCCGCCACCCTTCACGCCGGCCATCAGGGAGCGGTCCCTGCCGTCGCCGATCCATTGGCCGCGCTGGCGGACCTGGGTGGGGCCATCCTGGGCGATGGTGTTCTGGTGCGGGCTGGAGAGGGCAGCGATGAATGAGAGCCGGCCGGGCTTGTCGGCCGCCAGTCGAACAGCCAGAACCTGATCGGGCGCGGAGATGAACACCTCCCGCGTGATCGTGGCATCGCCCACCCGATACCGCATACGGGCAACGCCGGTGCGAATATCAAGCTCGCGGCGGTAGTCGGCGGCATCCTCATGGCCCTCAAAAAGCAGATGCAGGTCGCCCAGCGGCTGATAACCCTGCTGGAAAACCGGCCTGCCCATGAGATGCCGGTTCGCCAGGGCGGTGGCCTCGCCCTCCTTGCCGGCGAAGAGCAGGCGACGCACCTCCGGCAGATACTGCGCTGCCCCATCCACCGCATAACTGTGCGGCACGCCGGACCAGAGGGTGTCCTCGTTGAGCTGAATGCGCTCCTCGGCGGTGTTGCCGAAGACCATCGCGCCGAGGCGGCCGTTGCCCAGAGGCAACGCTTCATTCCAGTTGCGCGCAGGCTGGCGATACCAGAGCGTCCAGAGCGGTGATTCGGGCGGCGGGGCCTCGCCGGTGAGCTGCGGCGGGCGCTTGAGCTTCAGCGAGCCCGGGGCAGCGCTGACATAAGCCGCAGGTCCGGCCGCGGCGAGGTTCCAGTCGGCGACGCGGCCGTCGAGGTTCAATGACTTCATGGCCGGCTCGGCCGCAAGCGCGGCGATCTCCTGCGCTGACAGCGCGCGGCTGTAAATCGTGACCCGCGCCATCTCGCCGCGATAGCGATGCTCGCCCGCGCTGTCCGCCCCGATCCGCAACGGCAACTGGTTGCGTTCGATGCGCTTCATGCCCGGCCGGCTCGCATCGGCGACCTGCTTCCCATTCACGTAAATCCTGTAATTGCCTTGTGATGCGTTGAAGACTCCCGCGACGTGCGCCCACTGGTTCGGGGTCAGCGCGTCCCTCGCCGCGAGTTGGCCTTCGGCCAGCAGGAACCGCACCGAATTGCCCGGGTACGTGTCGAGCATGTAACCCGTTTGCGCCCCCGCCGGGCTCTTGTCGATCACGCGCACGCCAGGCTCGCCGAACTTCGCCGGCTTGATCCAGGCCTCGAGGGTAATGGATTCGGTCAGGTCCAGCGCCTCGCAGTGCACGGTCTCCAGGATCTCGCCCTGGCCGTCGAAAGCCATGCCCCTGGCGGGCGGATCGCCAGCCGCGGATGACACCCGCGCCGCGGCCAAACCCGTGGCCACCAGAGCCAGAAACAAGAGGCGATTTGCTGGATTCATGGACTCTCCTCTCAATCCTGCGGCCGGCGACGCAGCGCCGGATATCGACTTTGACCACCCCATCAGCACAATATCCTCTCGGCGGCCGCGCGAGAAGCCTCTCATCGCGCATCGACTCTCGCCAAGGAGGAATCATGCTCGTCGATCGGTCCACGTTCATCCGGGCGGTCATCGCAGCGCTGGTCATGTCCACCACGGCAACGGCTGCGGAAAGACCCTGGTTCGAGCGATGCCTCGTGGGGATGGAAATCGGACCCACTGGCGCTCAGTTCGGGCACAGCGACCCGAAAGATCCGCAATACTGCGAGCTCTTTGACGGCCGGGAGATCGTCCGCATGGCCGCCGAAGCCAACAGCGAATACGTCGTCCTCTGGGCCCGCGACGGCGACTACGCCTACTACGACTCCAATATCCTGCCCAAGGCGCCCGGCCTGCGCAATCGCGACCCCCTCCGCGACGCCGTAGCCGAGGCCCGCAGGCACAAGCTCCCCGCCATCGCTTACTGCGTCGTCCAGCAAGGTGGCCACTATCTCAAGGCCCACCCGGAATGGGAGATGCGCGGCGCCGATGGCAAGCCTCTCGGCCGGTTCTGCTACAACTCCGGCTACCTGGAGGCGATGAAGGCAATCCTCGCCGAGCAACTCGCCTACGGCATCGACGGCTTTCACATCGACATGCTCGACCAGGGCTTCGGCCCGCCATATGGATGCTGTTGCGACACCTGCCGCAAGCTCTTCCAGAAGGAGTTTCGTCGGCCCCTGCCCGCCGGAACGACCTGGGATGAGGCCTGGAACGACATGCTCGAATTCCGCTACCGCTCCAGCGAACGATTCGAAAAGGCCCTCTACGCGTACATCAAGAGCGCCAAACCCAGCGCCACCGTGGACTTTAACTACCACGGCAACCCGCCATTTTCGTTCGAGGTCGGCCAACGGCCCGTTCAGCATGCCGTCAACGCCGACTTTGTCACGGGCGAAACGGGCGTCTGGGGCTTCAGCGCCTTGGGTGTGGGGCTCAACGCCCAGTTCTACCGGGCAGCCACCCCCGGAAGACCGTTTCAAGTGGCCATGCAGCGGAGTGTCCGCATGTACCACGACCAGACCACCCGCCCGCCAAACGACATTCGGTGGGAGCTGTTCACCCTGCTCTCGCACGGCGCCTTCGTGACGATGGTTGACAAGACGGCTTTCGACGGCCGACTCGACCCGATCGCCTACCAGCGCACCTTGGCCGCTTTCAAAGAGGCGAGGCAGAAACGCGAGCATTTCGGCCACACCCCGGTGTACGAGGCGGGCCTCTATTTCAGCAGCCACACCCGCGACTGGATCGGCCGCGAAGAGCCTGGGCGGTATTTCCAGAGCTTCCAGGGCGCCCACCGCGCCTGCGTGATGGAACACATCCAGTTCGGCGTGCTGCTGGATGAGAACCTCTCGCTGGAGGGCCTGAAACGCTTTCCAGTCGTCGTGCTTCCGAACGCAGGCATTCTGTCGGCCGGAGAGGTGGCCCTCTTCAGCCAGTACGTGCGGGAGGGCGGCAACCTGCTCGTCACGGGCCACACCGGCCAATACGACCAAATGGGCCAGCCCCAGACAGACTCCATGCTGGCCGACCTGATCGGCGCGAAAGTCCTGGAGCGTCTCAAGAGCATGGACAATTGGGTCAAGCTGTCGCGATCGTCTTCGTCACACTCGGCCAGGCTGTCGGGCGGCGTCGATCACGCCCGAAGACCCGAACTTGGCAGGGACCTGGAGCTGCCCACCCCGTTCCTCGTCGAAGGCCCGGCCACCGTCTACAGCCCCATGAGTGCCCAGCCCATCGGGGAGTTGTACAAGCCCCACCGCACCACGCGACAGAAAGAGGGCGCGGAGGGGACCGATTGGCCCATGAGTCCCGACAAGCGGGTCGGCCCCGCGGCACTGCTCAACAAGGTCGGCCGGGGCGGTGTCCTCACCCTGGCATGCTCGCCCGATTTCGCCACAGCGTCGGAACACCCCATCGTCGAAGCAAGGAAACTGCTGGCCGGCGCCGTTCGCCTGCTGCACCCCTCCCCCGCCGTGCGCTTCTCTGCGCCGGCCAATGTCGAGGCGGTTGTCACCGATGACCCGGATGCTCGCACCCTGCGCATCCACCTCATCGCCTACAATCCCACGGGCACGGCCACACCCCCTCGCAACCGCCCCTATGCCCTGCCCGGTCTGATCGAAGATGCTCCCATCTACAGGGTTTCCATCGCTCTCGACCGGACGCAGCGCGATGTGAAAACGCTCAGTCGGGCAACAAAGGTGGATGTCGAGAAGCGTCAGAGTTTGGAATTGACCATCAACGACATTCATGAAGTCGTCGTCATCCGATACTGACTCGCTATGCCCCGGAAAGAACCCGATCGACCCAGCGCTGCGCCGCCAGGGCCCCCATCGGCAGGCGGATCTGCCCGCTGGGCGCTTCGCTGTCGCGCACGTTGATCCGGATCAGCGTCGCCCCTCGCATTGCGGCCAGTCGCTCGCACCGCCTTCTGACCGTCGGCACCGCGAGGCCGGCCCCGCATTCGATGATGGCGAGCATCTTCCCGCGCACCTCATCGACCCACCGCTCACAGCGCTCCGCCTGCCCGTCCGTTCGATGCGAAAGCCAAGCCCAATCCTCGAACATCAGGATGTTCGGCCGGGCCAGCCCGCCGCACGCCCGGCAGCGGGGCAGCTCACCCCTGGCGCGCATCGTCCGGGGATCGATGTCGATCAACTCCTCGGCCGGCCAGATCTCGTCGGAGCACTCCCGGACGCATTGAAGATGGTGGATCGACCCGTGACACTCGACGATGCGACCTTCCGCGAAACCCGCCTTCTGGAAATGCCCATCCACATTCGATGTGAACACGAAATGCCCGCCACCCTTGCCTTCGGCCCACCGGCGCACAAGGCCAAATCCTTCGTGCGGAATCGTCGCCCGGTAGAGATTCAGCCGGTGCCCATAAAACCCCCACGCCAGCGGAGGATCGCGATCAAACCACTGCGGATTGGCCAGTTCCTCGAACCCCAGCCCAAGCTCCGCAAAGGCCGGATACGCCCGCCAGAATCCCTGCACACCTCGAAAATCCGGCAGCCCCGAATCCACTCCCATTCCCGCTCCGGCCGCGATCAACAGCGACTCCGCCCCCGCGATCACATCGGCCGCGCGTCGAATCGCTTCAGCCATCGCATCCACGTGCAGTCTCCCGGTGCCGAATCACTCTCCGATCACCTTCACCAGCACGCGCTTGTTCCTTCGGCCGTCGAACTCGCCGTAGAAGATCTGCTCCCATGGGCCGAAATCCAGCCGGCCATCGGTGATGGCCACCACCACCTCCCGGCCCATGATCTGTCGCTTCATGTGCGCATCGGCGTTGTCCTCGCCGGTGCGGTTGTGGCGATAGCGCGTGGGCGATGGATCAAAAGGCGCAAGCTGCTCCAGCCACTGCTTATAGTCCTCGTGCAGGCCGGATTCGTTGTCGTTGATGAACACGGATGCCGTGATGTGCATCGCGTTGCACAGCAGCAGCCCCTCTTTCACGCCCGACCTGCGCACCGCCTCCTCGCATTGCGACGTGATGTTCACAAAGCCCACCCGCGAAGGAATGTTGAACGTGAGATGCTCGGTGTAGGATTTCATGCGAAAATGGTAACCGACCCCGCATCGGCTGTTCAACCGGGGCAATCGGCCCGCCCGATCGACCTTTCCCCATAGAGAAGGCTCCATTAGAATCCGCCTCGCTTCCCCTGAGCCGCTGCGATGCTGCAGGGCGAGCATTCGGCGGGGTTCTGTGCCAAGGAACGGAATGATCCAGATCGAGTCGCATGCCGACGTGCTGAGCCAGCTCGGGCTGAATAGCCTCGAAAGCATGGCCGGCTACCGCGGCGACCAGCTCAAGGACCACGGCGGCTGGCGCGACGTCCTGCGCATCCAGGCCCGCGACGATACCGGCCAACCTGTCACGCTGTTCATCAAGCGCATCTGGAAGTCGCGCCTGAAGGATGGCCTGAAGTCATTGATCCGTCGCGGGCGGGTCTGGTCCAACGCCCGCGTCGAGTTCGAGAATTACCGCACGCTCCGCGCTGCGGGCATCGACACCGCCCCGCCAGTGGCCTTCGGCGAGGATTGCGGCCTCTTCCGCGAGCGGTTTTCCTGCATCATCACCGAAGCCGCCGGCGGCATCGACCTCGATGACTGGTTGACCGCGCATCCGAATCCAGCCGAGCGCCGGCCGCTCCTCGATGCGCTGGGCCGATGGGTGCGGCGGATGCACGATGCCGGCCTGGCCTTCCCGGACCTGTTCGGCCGGCACGTCTTCATCACCGGCGATGCGCCCGACTTCCGTTTCGCCCTGATCGATGTCACCCGGCTCGACCGCCGCGGGACTCTCTCGCTCTACCTCAGGGCGCGAGACCTGGCGGCATTGAACACGAGCATCCCGCTCGCCATGGCCGGCATGCGCGACCGCATGGCGTTCTTCCGGGCCTACAAGCACCCGGATCGGCTGGCGCTGAAGCGCGCCATCCTCCGCCGGGTGCGCCAGCTCCTGCGACGGGAGAAGTACCAGAACTTCGCCACGCCGGCCCCCATGGACGCCCGTTCGCCCGGCGTGTAATCTTCAACACCAAGATCAAACTCCGATACCCAATCTGTAGATGTGTTGACCATTGAAAGGAGAGAGACACATGGCAGGTCAGTTCCGCTTCTCGTTCGGGCCCTGGAATGTCTCCGAGGGCGCGGATCCCTTCGGCCCGACGGTCCGTCCCACCATTTCCTTCGAGGACAAGCTCCCGCTCTACCAGAAGCTCGGCTTTGAAGGTGTCCAGTTCCACGATGACGACGCCGTGCCCGACATGAACGACCTGTCGCCGGACCAGATCGTCAAGAAAGCCAAGGCCCTCAAGAAGCGGCTGAACAACATGGGCCTCGTGCCCGAGTTCGTCGCCCCCCGCCTCTGGGAAGACCCCCGCACCATCGACGGCGGCTACACCTCCAACGACCCCGCCTGCCGCCGATACGCCATCGAGCGCAGCAAGCGCTGCATCGACATCACCCGCGCCCTCGGCATCGACCTCGTCGTGCTGTGGCTCGCCCGCGAAGGCACCTACATCCGCGAAGCCAAGGATGCCAAGGTCTCCACCGACCGGCTCGTCGATGCCATGAACAAGATGCTGGCGTATGACCCCAAGGTCCGCCTCTGCATCGAGCCCAAACCCAATGAGCCGATGGACCACTGCTACATCCCCACCACCGGCCATGCCCTGGGCCTCGGCGCCATGACCAACGACCCCAAGCGCGTCGGCATCAACATCGAAAGCGCCCACGCCATCCTCGCCGGCCTCGATCCTTCGGATGAAATGGGCTTCGCCCTCGCGGCCGGCAAGCTCTGGACCGTCCACCTCAACGACCAGAACGGCCTGAAGTTCGACCAGGACAAGAGCTTCGGCTCGGTTGACCTGCGCCGGGCGTTCAACCAGGTCCGCCTGCTCGACAAGTACAACTTCGGCCGCAAGGGCGAATTCGTCGGCCTGGATGTCAAGGCCATGCGCACCCAGAAGGCCGAGGTCGCCACCAAGCACCTCAGCAACAGCAAGACGATGTTCCTGCGCCTCCTTGAGATCAGCCGCGGCCTCGACGAGAAGAAGATGCAGGCCTGGATCGCCCAGCGCGACTACGAAGAACTCGACCTGTACATCATGAAGGCGCTGACCGGCGGCAAATAATCGCTGGGGCGGCACATTCAGGGAAGAGAGAGCCCCACGGCGCGCTGTGGGGCTTCTTCTTCGGTCTGTGCGCGGCCTCAAGCCCGCTTGCGGATGTACTTGCGCCAGAAATGCGGGCCAGCGCCGATGACGACTCCGACGATCAGCCCCACGACATGCGCTGTATTGGCGATGGGCCCGAGAAATCCCGTGAAGCACAGGACCAGCCACGCCAGCATGATGAACACGGCATCGGAATGAATGGCCATGCCCTGATAAGGCTCGAACCGTCCCTTCATCCAGACGTAGCCAAACAGCGCGTAGACCACTCCCGACATGCCCCCGAACAACGGGCCGCTGTCCCAGTATTGCAGGAAATTCGACGGTATTGCCGCCACCAGCACAATAGCCAGCAGCGCCAGGCTGCCTTTGCGCACCTCGATCAGGCTGCCCAACTGATACAGCCACATCATGTTGAACAGCAGATGGATGAACCCGAAATGGATGAAGATCGGTGTCACCAAACGCCAAACCTGCCCGTGGCGAATTTCCGGCAGCCCCGCCTCCCACTCGACCGTGTTCTGCGTGACCTGCGCCGACGTGATACGGATCATGTCAACGGCTTGAAAATCGCGACCCGCTCCTGAGCCCATGGCGACGACGACGCTGAGCGCAATCAGCACGAACGTCACCGGCCGCGGGCCGATCGCCGGCCGCGCCCAGTGTGTTCGCACATCCACGTATTTCTTCCGCAGGCGCGTCTGGCGATTCTCTTCCTCCGCGCGGATCCGCTCGGCCGCCCCCGCGTGGGCGTCGTAGCGGGCATCGGCCGGATTCGCCAGAAAACGGTCGATCTCCTGCCTCGCGGGGTCCACCTGGTCGTCGTGGTGAACCCACACATCCATGCCGCGCGCACTTTGCTCCAGCGTCGCCTGGATGCCCTGGGCAACCAGGTAATCCTCAAACCGCTGCGCCTGTTCCGCGTCGGGTATCGAACCAATCATCCGCATGACGGCCAACCGTATGGCATGCCGGCGGGGAAATCAATGCGATGCCCGCCGCCATGACCCAATCGGGCGGGCTCGGCTCAGATGTCGCAGAGCTTCACCGCCTGCGTCAGCGACGCCAGCGGATCCCGCTTGGGCACGAACTCATGCGCTACGTACCCCGTATAGCCGGTGTCCAGGATCGCCTTCATGATCGCCGGATAATACAGCTCCTGCGTCTCGTCGATCTCGTTCCGTCCCGGCACGCCGCCCGTGTGATAGTGCCCGAAATACTGGTGATGCTTCCTGATCGTGGCGATCACGTCGCCTTCCTGTATCTGCATGTGGTAGATGTCGTACAGCAGCTTGACGCGCTCCGAGCCGATGCCCCGGCACACCTTCACGCCCCACTCGGTGCTGTCGCACTGGTAGTCCTTGTGGTCGCGCTTGCTGTTCAGCAGCTCGATGCAGATCGTGACCTTCTTCTGCTCGGCCAGCCCGGCAACCTGCTTCAGCCCCTCGATGCAGTTCTTGGCGCCTTCCTCGTCATCCAGGCCGGCCCGATTGCCCGACATCGCGATCACATTCGGGAAACCAGCCTCCGCCGTCGCCTCGATCGCCGTCCGCAGCGAGGCGATGCACCGCGCGTGGTTCTCCTTGCGGTTCATTCCCGGGTTGATGCCGTAGCTGTTCACCATCGTGCAGACCAGGTCATATTTCTTGAGCGTGGCGAAGTCGCCCGGGCCGAGAAGGTCCACGCCCTTGCAACCGGTCTGCCTGGCATACTGGCAGGCCTGTTCCAGGCTCCATTTGCCGTAGCACCACTTGGAGAACGCCTGCTTGATCCGCCCCTTGAGGGCGGCCGGGCCGGCCTCCTGGGCATGGGATGTAACTCCCGGCGTCATCAGCGCCGCCGCCGCCGCGCCCGCGCCCAAAATCGCCCCGCGCCGACTGATCCGATTCTCACGCTCGCTGTTGCTCATCATGTGCTCCTTGTGCCTTCATCTTAGTCCGGCTCGCCCGCCAGTAATAGTCCGCCAGGCCCCGCGGCGTTGTGCCGCCGCCCCCAAGCCTTCCCATCCGCCCCCCAACTTGGTAAAAGCTCTCCTTACAGCTCCCGAACCGGCAGGCGATCATGGATGTGCGGCCACCCCACCTTTCCACCCTCAACCCGCAGCAGCTCGCGGCCGCCACCTTCGGCGATGGCCCGCTGCTGATCATCGCCGGCGCTGGCACCGACAAGACCAGCACCCTCGCCCACCGCGTCGCCCACCTCATCGCCACGGGCGTCAAGCCAGCC
>CAZMXI010000177.1:5689-9871 GCA_964570205.1 uncultured Tepidisphaeraceae bacterium | reverse complement strand
GATTCTGGCAGCGCTGCGGAAGCACAACCTGGAAGACAACACGCTGGTGATCTTCGCCAGCGACAACGGACCGTGGCTGAGCTACGGCGAGCATTCGGGCACGGTGGGCAACCTGCGCGAGGGCAAGGGCACAACCTGGGAAGGCGGCGTGCGGGTGCCGTGCATCATGCGACTGCCGGGGCGGATTCCGGCGGGCAGGACGGTCTCGACGCCCGCGATGACGATCGACATCCTGCCGACGGTCGCCGCGCTGACCGGCGCGCCGCTGCCGGAGCACAAGATCGACGGGAAGAACATCCTGCCGCTGGTGACCGGGCAGACGAAGCAGAGCCCGCAGGAGGCATATTACTTCTACTGGGTCAATCACCTCCAGGCGGTGCGCAGCGGGGCGTGGAAGCTGCATTTCCCGCACGACTACCGCACCATGGGCGACACGCCCAAGGCCACCGGCGGCATTCCGGCCAAGTACAAACAGACGAAGACCGAACTGGCGCTGTTCAATCTGGAGAAAGACCCCGGCGAGACCACGAATGTGGCAGCGCAGAACCCGGAGATCGTCCAGCGGCTGACCGCGCTGGCCGACGCGATGCGAAAGGACCTGGGCGACTCGGCCACGAAGATCCCCGCCACCGGCGCTCGGCCAGCGGGACGGCTGAGCGCATGAGGCTTCGCCTGCTCGACTGACGGTGTTGTGTCGCGTCGTCACAGTGGCTTCTTCTTGGCCACGGTGGCGGAGCGGGGGTATTTCGCGTCGGTGCGGGCGAGTTTGGCGATCTCGACGATCACGTGGTGCTCGGTGCCGGGCAGCGACACGGGGTGTATGGCCGGTGGGCCGCCGCCCAGGAGCGTGATGACGGGCGCGGCCGCGGGCAGTTCCTCGGCGATTCGTTCGCCTTTCATCGCGAGCATTCGGCCGCCCTTTTTCACCAGGGGCAGGCACCACTCGGCCAGCCAGACCATCGCGCCGACAGCGCGGGCGGCCGCGATGTCAAAGGACTCGCGCAGTCTGCCGTGGCCAGCATCCTCAGCGCGCTGGGGGATCAAAGTGAGGTTCTTCAACTCCAGGTCCGCCGCGGCACGCTTGAGAAAGGCCGCCTTTTTTTGGGTGGCCTCGATCAGGGTGACCCGGGCATCCGGGCGGGCGATGGCCAGGGGAATGCCCGGCACGCCGCCACCGCTGCCGACATCCGCCAGGCAGTGAGCGTCCCTGGGCAGGTGAGGCAGTAGCGTGAGCGCATCGGCGACGTGCAGCAGTTCGGCCGATGCACGGTCGGCGATTCGCGTCAGGTTCATCGTGGCGTTGGCTTCAAGGAGCAGGTCGATGTAACGCGAGAGCTGCGCGCGCTGTTCATCGCTGAGCTTCAACCCGGCCGAGGCGGCGAGATCATCCCACAGGTCACTCACGGTCATCCATTCGCCTGTGTTGAAGGCTCTGGTGGATTCGGAACAGGACAAGGATGGCTTCGCACCCGACGCGGAGCACGAGCGGACCCAGGAAGACGAGGATCGCGGCATCGATCCAGGCGATTATCGCGGCGTCGCCCTCCAGCTTCGCGGCGATGGATGCGCCGTAGATGCCGCCCGCGATGCATCCTGCCAGGCCGATCCAGAAGAGCACGGGCACGAGCATTTCGGCGAAAAACCGGCGGAACAGGAAGACATCGGCGAAGCCGGCGGGCTCATCGCGGCGTCGCGGCTGCGGGCCGGTGGATTTGAAGTCGCCGGGTTGGATTGCGGGCTGTCGGCGGGGTTCCGGCGGCGCTGGCATTGGCTGAGGCTCGGCCGCGGGCTGCTGCCCAGGCGGCTCGGGAGGGGCGGATTCGGTTTGCGTTTCGGCAGGCGGTTGCCGCTCGGCCTCCTGCACCTCGGGCAGCTCGGGAAACATGAACTGCTGGCCGCACTTGCGGCAGTTGGTGGTCTGCCCGCCATAGCGCGCCAACTGCAGCGTGCTCAGGCGGTACAACTGCCCGCAATGTGGACAACCGAATTCCACCACTTGAGACATGGTCCGCTTCTCCTGGGCGAGCCTGTGCTGGCCAGGGCGTAGTTTAGCAGAAAGCGGACCGACCGCGACAGCGGCGGCAGCGGGCCGGCTTATTCGGGTACGTTTGGTGGCGACCCAGAACCTGATTCCATCGGCCATCATTCCATGCTCAGAGGCTTTGCAGCCGGCCAAAGGCACGGGCTCCAAGCAGCAGGCCAGAGGCACCAACGCCCATGAGAATGGCGCAGGGAAGAAGCATCTCCGACGCGGAGAACCCGCGCCACAAGGGGCCTTCGATGGCGAGGATGGCCCACTTGATGGGGCTGAAATCGCTGAAGCCCAATAGCCACTGGGGCATGAACATCAACGGAACCATGCCGCCGCCGATCATCGACATCATCAGCATGATGGCCCAGCCCATCCCGGCGGCCGCTCGCTCGGTCTTTCCCAGCACGGACATCAGCATCATGATGCCCACGAATGCCACGGCGCAGCAACTGATGCCCGCCGCCAGCAGAAGCGGCGATTGAGGGTGAACATCGAAGAAGACAGAAGCGACGGCCAACAGGCCCGTGGCCACGGTGACCGTGGTGGCAAAGCAGGCGAGCCCTTTGCCCAGGAGCACCTGGCCGCGCGAGATGGGGGACACGCAGAGCCGGGTCAGCGTGCCCTGGTTACGCTCGATCACCAAGGAGATTCCAAAACTGGCCGCACAGCCGACGAGGCCCCAGACGATTCCCTGGGGGAAGGAAATGGCATACGCATTGCGCGTCTGCCTGGAATCGGCCAGCGACAGGCTCTCCACGCGCACCAGCTCGAAGCTGGGCGCGGCGCTGGCGGCATGTCCAGGGCCGACTGATTCGCTCGAGGCCGGAGCAGTGGCGGGCGAAAGCCCACCAAGCATTCCCTCCAGGCTGCGGAGGAACGGCTGAAGAACCATGCGCTGCTGCAACGGAACATCGCCGGATGTGCCGATGGCCTCAATCGCCTGGCGGACCATCCGTTGCGCGGTGCGCGGATCGCTGACCTGATCCTGCAGGTATTGATAGCCGCGAGCGGCGAGCAGACCCTGAATCATGGCTGCCTCAGCGCGGCGCGAGGGATCCGCGGCAATGATCAACCGCAAGGGCCGACCGCGGAAGATGCGGTAGTCCAAGTCACCGAATCCCCGCGGGAGGATGATGGCCGCGGCCGGCCCACCTCGGCGCACCAGGCCCAGGGCCGCGTCGCGCCCGGTCATTTCCGTGACCGACAGTTCCTGCATCTGTTTCAGCAAGGCGACCATGTTCCGCGAGCCCTCGCTTTGATCCTCGTCGATGATCACCGCCGGAACACTTTTGACGCCCTGCCCGCCATTGCCCGAGAAGACAATGCCGAAGAACACCGACATGATCAGGGGAAAAACGAGGGTGAAGAAACACCCCATGGGATCGCGAAACAGCAGCTTGATGTCCTTGGCCGCCAAAGCAAAGATCACGCGCATAGTCAATCCCGCAGGCAACGCCCGGTGAGGTTGAGAAAAACCGACCCCAGGTCCGGCCGATCAATGTGAACCGACAGGGCATCGCCCTTGGCCAGGACGCTCGTCAGGACGGACAGGGCACTATCGGTCAGGTACTCTTCATGACCACCGGTGCGCTCGACGCGAACAACGCTCTGTCCACCGTGCGCTTTGATCAGCGATTCCACGCTGTTGATGGCCAGCAGCCGGCCACGATCGATAATGCCCGCCCGGGTGCATAACCGCTGCACCTCTTCCATGTAGTGCGTGATATAGACGACGGTTCGCCCCCGCGCCCGAAGCGTGGTTACGATTTCGAAGATGGCGTTGCGGGATTGTGGATCGACGCCGGCGGTGGGCTCATCCAGGAGAATCAGCGATGGGTCGTGCACCAGGGCCACGGCCAGGTTGATCCGCCGCTTCATGCCGCCGGAGAACCCTCGGATGCGGTCGTTGGCGCGATCGGACAACCCGACAAACTCCAGCAGTTCGACAGCGCGGGCCTGGCGCTGCCGCCGGTTCATGCCATAGAGAGACGCGAAGAAATCCAGGTTCTCGCGGGCGCTGAGTTCATCGTAGACGCTGAGCATCTGCGGCGCCAGCCCAATCTCGGATCGCGTGCGATTGTCGGTGGGGGCACGGCCATCAACGCGGATCTCGCCGGCATCGGGGGCGAGCAATCCCACGATCATGGCGA